>CAZPTJ010000035.1:0-18777 GCA_964589085.1 uncultured Flavobacteriaceae bacterium
GTATGTGGAAGTTTGGAAGATGTTTGCATTATCCGAGATGTTCTTTAGCGATGTTTTCGAGTTCATTGTACCATTCCTGACCAAATTTTCGCGTAAGCGCATCCTTGACAAATTTATAGACAGGAACTTTTAATTCTTGCCCCAATGTACAAGCGTCATCACAGATAGGCCATTTATGATAGTTCACCGCCGAAAATGAACTGTACTTTTGAACGCGAACGGGATATAGATGACAGGAAATAGGTTTTTTAAAGGTTACTTTTTCAGCATTATAAGCATCTTCAATACCGCAACTGGCATGTCCTTTATCATTAAAAGTAGCATAGGCACATTCTTTCCCATTAACGAGTGGTGTTTCCAAATCGTTAAGCGGTGTGGTAATATGTGTGCCTTGTTCTTCAATAGCTTGAATACCTTCAGAGCGAAGAAAAGGTTTTATTTCAGGATAGATGTCTTTAAGAAGTTGTGCCTCTTCAGATTCTAATGGTGCACCGGCTTCTCCGGCAACACAACACTCTCCTTTACAGGCGTTGAGGTTACAGACAAAATCCTTTTCAATAATATCTTCGGAGATGACTGTTTTTTTAAGCTGAAACATGAGACAAAGATACAGTTTCTCAAGGGAGCTTTCAGTACATTAAATTGATCTAAATTTTACAATTTTTTGATGTAAATATCCTATTGCGATTGGATTAAAATGCGGTACTTTTGCGGGCATTTTAAACCCTTGAATCATGAATTTTAACATCAAAGAAATTATTGCGGCGACGATGATTTTGTTTGCCGTGATTGATATTGTAGGAAATATTCCTGTAGTCATTAAATTGCGTAAAAAGGCTGGTCATATTCAAAGTGCCAAGGCATCTTTTATTGCATTAGTAATTATGATTGCTTTTGTGTTTCTGGGAGAATCTATACTTAATGTAATAGGTGTGGAAGTGAGTGAGTTTGCAGTGGCTGGTTCTTTTATTTTGTTTTTTATAGCCTTGGAAATGATTTTAGGAATCACACTGTTCAAAGATGAAGGGGTAAGTCCCAAGACCGTTACCGTGTTTCCATTGGCTTTTCCCTTATTAGCAGGTCCGGGAAGTTTGACTTCGCTGGTGGCATTACGCGCAGAATATGCTTTAGAAAATATTCTGGTTGCTATTATAGTAAATATTGTACTTATTTTTATTGTGCTTAAAACATCTCGGCATATCGAAAAATTTATGGGCAAAAATGGGATTGCTATTATCCAAAAGATTTTTGGCGTAATTTTGTTGGCAATTGCAGTCAAACTATTTACTGCAAATATTCAGGAACTCTTTAAATAAGATGAAGATATTTATTTACATTTTGATTACACTGGCCACAGCCTTGTTAGTGTATAATGTGACCAAGGTTGATTTTAGTGCTCCTTTTCAGGGAGAAAGCATTGTAGCGGTGATAGGTGTTGTCGCCTGTTTATGTGCTATTGTATTGATGACAATACTATTGCTTTCGCGAAAAATAGCGACTAAAGTTAAATAAGAAACTAAGGTGTATCCTTAAAACAGATAAATCAAATAGGGTTTGTGGATTTCCATCCCTATCCCTATAAGTAGGGTCAAAATAGCAAGTGCTGTAAAAACTTTATGTAGTTTTTGAAAAAAAAGTGTTCTGCGTAACTTCTTTTTAAGACGTTCATCATCCAGTTTGGCCATTTCTGACTTCACTACTTCTGCACGTAAATAAAAAGGACTTACCGAAATACCGTTGGCAATTAATATACCAGCACTGTTATCCAGTAGTCTAAAAATTACAGCGATAATGAATACAAATATTGATGCTATAATCAACATTATAATTAGTTTTTACTGATGCTCAGAACTTTAGCAACGATAGGGTCATCTTGATTGACCATTTGTTCGAAAGCATTATTACCGAAGAGCTGTTGCGCCATTGTTGCTTTTAAGTAGCGCTTGTATTCGTTACGATACGTTCTTGCTCTAAGACTAATCCCCCTTTGTTTTGCGAAAGATAAAAAATCTTCTACAATTTTTTCTGATATAAAGACTTCGTTTTTAAATTGTTCTTCATTAAGAGCATTATAATACGATCGATCCTTCTCCAATTCTTCAAAAATAAAACGACTCATATATCCCGATCGTAAGACATAATTGAGATGCTCAATCTCGTAATCGGTATTCTTAGGAATAAAGACATCGGGTACGATACCGCCACCACCATAAACTACTTTTCCGAGGGGAGTTGTAAATCTTAGAGAGTCAGCAACTTTAATACTGTCTGCACTACGCAATTCGCCATTTTCATAGCGTTCTAAATAGTCACTAAAATAGGCTTGATTTCCTTCTTTATAGGAACGCTGTATAGATCGTCCTGTAGGGGTGTAATAACGAGCTATCGTTAATCGGACAGCGCTGCCATCTCCCAAATCCATCTCACGTTGTACTAAACCTTTCCCAAAAGAACGACGACCTATGATCAGACCTTTATCATTGTCCTGAAGTGCTCCAGCTACAATCTCACTCGCTGAAGCCGAATTTTCATTAATAAGAATAAAAACTTCACCATCTTCAAAAAGGCCTCCGCCCTGTGCAAAGGTTCTAGCAATTTTCCCTGTTTTGTTTTTAGTAAACAGGATGAGTTTATCATCAGATAGAAATTCATCCACGATTTGCTCGGCAGAAGATATATAACCACCAGGGTTATCTCTTAAATCCAATGCTAGTTGTGTTGCTCCTTGTTTTTGCAATTGTTTTAAAGCTTGTCTAAATTCATCATAGGTAGACTCTGCAAAGCGATTAATTTTTATATAACCTAGTTCTTCTGAAAGCATATAGCTTGCAACAACACTTGAGATAGGGACACGACCTCGTGTAACCTTATAATCAATTAACTGATTAACACCTTCTCGTTTGATTTTAAGAGCAACAGGAGTGTTTATTTTCCCTTTTAGGATTTGAGATAGAGAATCATCGGATAGATTTTTACCGAATAGTTGAATGCCGTCTGCAGATACAATACGATCTCCTCCCTTAATCCCAGCACGAGCGCTTGGACCGCCTTCAATAGCCTGTATGACAGCCACGGAATCCAAATAGGGATAAAAACTAATCCCGATACCCACAAAATCTCCTTTTAGATTTTCTTCTATTTCCTTTAATTCTTCGGGTGGAATATATACAGAATGAGGGTCAAGATTTTCAAGAATTCCATTAACCGTAACGTCAACAATACTATCTGTATTTATGACATCTACGTATTCATAATCTATATAATCTATAAGCTTATTGAGTTTTTCTTTCTTTGTGTTTGTTGGGGTAAATAATGCCGTATCGGATTGACCGAAATTGAGTTTGCTCCCCAGAAAAATTCCAAGCGCAATACCCAGTCCTAAGAGTAAGGGAATATATTTTTTGTTGACCATCATTTAGTCATCGAGGTTTGAAATGTGTACTACATCAACGCCGGCTTTAGTTAAAAATTTTAAGCCGCTATTGTCTTTATATGCTTTGTTGAAAACCACTCGGGTTATGCCAGCCTGATGCACTAGTTTACTACATTCTTTACAGGGAGATAAGGTAATATAAAGGGTGGATCCCTTACATGATTGTGTTGAAGAAGCTACTTTTAATATTGCATTAGCCTCGGCATGTAATACATACCAGTTTGTATACCCCTTTTCATCTTCACAAACATTTTCAAAACCAGTAGGTGTACCGTTGTATCCATCAGAAATAATCATTTTGTCTTTGACAATAATGGCGCCAACCTGTTTTCGCTTGCAATAAGAGAGTTTTGCCCATTCCCGTGCCATGCGTAAATAAGCAATATCATACTTTCTTTGTTTTTCCCTCATTTAAGGTAATGTCTTGTGAATTGTAATCCTAATAATTTGGAATAACAGGGACTAAAATAAAGTGTCTAACAACGAATTACAAGCTTTTGTCAAATACTTAACGCTTTCCAGGCTTCGGCAAATATAGGAAGGATGCGACCTATTATAATGGCTGAAATAATGATTACCCAATCTCGTAGGGAGAAACGCAATAAGGAAATAATTATAAAGCTGATTATAAGCACAGTAATTACAATTAGAATCTGAGCAAATTCAATGCCCAGGGTATATGCAAACAGGGGTGTTGTTTTATAAGGAGCACTGGCGATCATCATTTTAAATAGCGTTGAAAAACCAAAACCGTGAATAATACCAAAAGCAAATGTAGCAATCCAATGTCCCCAAGGCTTTTCAGGAGTGGTATTTTTTCTGATTCTAAAAATATTTATGATCGCTGTTAGAATAATAGTCAGGGGAATCAAGAATTCAATCAAACTCATATTAACCTTTACAAGGTCATAAACAGAAAGCACTAATGATAGCGTGTGCCCTATAGTGAATAAGGTTATCAGAGCTAATAATTTTCTCCAGTGCTTGATAAGATATGGAGTCGAAAGAACAACTAAAAAAAGTAAATGATCATAAGCATTCCAGTCTAAAATATGCTTAAAACCCTGATCTAAAAAAAACCAAAAATTGGACATAAATTTTTATTGCCATTTTCTCAAATGTACAAATTAAAATGACCAAAGAATAGTTATCTTTGCGCGGTCAATAAATTAATAATTCATGTCTTTTTCAGATCTATTTGATAGCGGTTTTAAACAACGTAATGCAGGTCACTTTGCAGCCATAGTGCGATTAGCAATGAGTGATGAAATTATAACGGATGAAGAGCGTGCTTTTCTAGACCGCCTCGCAAATAAACTCGATATTTCTGATGCGAGCTATCAGGAAATTTTAAAAGAATACAAATCTCACCCTATTAATCCACCGATCACTTATGATAGTCGTTTAGAACGATTATATGATTTGGGACGGATAGTTTATGCAGATCGTGAATTAGGGGAGCGTCAAATTAAGCTTCTGGAACGTCTTTCTGTAGGATTAGGGTTTTCAACACATAACGTAAAATATGTTGTTGATAAGGCACTTTCTCTCATTGAAAATGAAGTGGATTCTGATACGTTCAAGGAAGAGATTCGCTTGATGAATAGATAATTCTTCTTCTGGGTTTAAGAAAAAGAAGTAATGAGACTATTTATTCTTATTGCTTTTAGTGATGTATTTATTTACAGTCTGAAACAGTAAATCTTTTTCAATAGGTTTAATCAAATATGCATTGATACCTACTTCTTTGCATAAGTCCAGATCCTCTTCAGAAGTTCTTGCTGTTAATGCAATAATTGGTAGTTTTCGTAGCTTCTTATTTTGATGACCACGTATTCTGGCCGTGGCATCAAACCCGTCCATAATAGGCATGGTTAAATCCATAAGAATTAAATCATATTCGTAACGCTCTAACATTAAAAGTGCTCGTTCTCCATTTTTGACAATATCCAGGCTATATTCACTATGTTCGGCAAATAGTTTGACCATTAATAGTTGGTTAACCTCAATATCTTCTGCTAGTAGCACACGATATCTTTTTTGTCGACTTACTCTTTTGGCCTGTTGCCGTTGTAGTTTTTCTTCAATAGATATTTTTTGATCGTGGGAGATTCCTACTGGAATGGTAATTCTAAATGTAGATCCCTTGTCCACCTCACTTTCTAAATCTAAGGTGACTCCCATATGTTCGGATAATTGTTTTACAATACTTAAACCGAGACCAGCACCTCCGAAAAGTCCCTTTTTTTCCAATTGATGAAAACTCTCAAAAATAGAAGTACGATGTTCTTTGGGAATTCCCATGCCCGAATCAGTTACTTCAATAATTAAAGGGATTCTTCGCGTGTTACGAGAAGTAGTATATATTTTTAAAGAGACGAAACCTTCTTTAGTATAGTTGATCGCATTTTCTAATAAATTTATCAATATCTGACGCAATCTCAGTTTGTCGGAAACAATAAAACGTGGGATTTTAGGGTCGTGATCATAGATAAATTCGAGACGTCTGCTTTCGGATTTTAAGGTGTAGATTGCTTTTAATTCTTCAAAGAATGCTTTGCTATCGAAACGCCTATTTTTGATTTCTAATTTCCCTGCTTCAATTTTTGAAATATCCAACAGATCATTGACGATAGTCAATAATGAATCAGACGAACTCTTAATTATATTGACTAAATCGAGTTGCTCACGACTAGGATTTGTGTTTTCCAGGACGTTTAGAAACCCATGAATAGAGTTGAGTGGAGTACGTATTTCATGACTAACGTTTGCAAGAAATTTGTCTTTAAAAGCGCGTTGCTCCTCAAGTTGTATATTAAGTCTTTGAATGGTTTGATTATGAATCGTAGACTCATTTCTATTCTGTTGAATAGGGATAACATTTTTATAGTGATCTGAAAGATCATGTAGATAAATGATAGCTTCGTCCTTACCTGTCGGGATTTTAATACGAATATCAAAATATTTCTTTTTTGCCAAAATGGTCATCTGTACACAATGAAAATAGTGCACCTCCTGTTTTTGAGAGAAAAGATCAGATAGAATGTAAAAAAAAGGGTGGATGTTTGTTACGGTCTGTCCATTATTTACATGAAAAAAAGTGTCTGTACTCTCTAGTATTAGACCCGTTTTATCAACAATAAGTATTTGAATCGTATTCTTTAGAAACTGGTAATGAGACTCATCAAGCATTTTTCAGTAATTGCGCTGCCAGATCATTAAACAGCAATTCAACATTTTCCCCGGTCTTAGCACTAGAAAGATAAGCATGCTGAATATTTTTTGCTTTCAGAGCAACAACGACTTCTTTAGGATCGACCAAATCGACTTTATTCCCGATAATGTGCACGGGGATGTTCGGATATTTTTCTGATAATAATTCTAGATTGGATTGTATATCTGCAAAAGTAGGCTCTCTGGTTATATCAAATACATAAATAAATGCAGAGGCTCCTAATAAATAGGAAGGTCTATATTTTGTGAAATCATCAGCGCCTTCAACATCCCAAATGATAAGTGTAATATCATGAATATCCTTGATTGTAACTTTCTTTTTCATGATGTGCACTCCAATGGTCACCTGATAATTTTCAGAAAAAGAATTTTCTACAAAACATCTCAATAATGAGGATTTACCAACCCCAAAATGACCGATTAAAACAACTTTTTTAGATAAGCTCATCAGTGAAATACGATTTTAATCTATTTGTGAATTTTTGTTCGTTTGCTAAATCTTCTTTGTTAACTGTATTTTGTGCAAAATCCAGAAGAATATCTTCTAATCTGCTTCTTGCAGCATCATCGTAAATTCCTGTCATAGCCACGGCAATATAATAATTAGAAAAGTTTTGAAGGTGTATTGTGAATAACTCATAGTCAATACGTTCTAATTCCAGATCCCGTTTTTTATATGCATCTTCCGCAAAACTTTTAATTGCGGTGAGCATTCCTGCAACCACATCTTCATCCATAGCAGGATTTAAAGCATAATTTGCCTTTACCAAGCCTGATCCTTTTTCAACAACAATGATCTGTTCAATTTTAGCCTGATACTCATTTTTGAGTAATGCAGAGACTTCTTTTTGTTTTCGTTTTTTACTCCAAAACCATCGTTTAATTGAAAAAGTAGAATTTAATCGTTCGTTGATGCTCTGGTTAAGTAATTTTATTTCGTTTTGAATGTACTTTTTGACCATCTTCCCTAATACAGGGTATAACGCTTCGGCCACCGTCTCCTGAGATCTTTTTATTTCCGAACGTAAGGTTTCTGTAATTGCAGGTCCTAGAGTTTCTGGAATTTCATCAACAAAGTTAGACAATCGATCATCCAAAATAGGATCCACTCTTTCAGAGAGGTTTTTCTGATGTTTTTCTAGAAATTGAATTTTTCTGGTAATTTCTTGTGCAAACTCCCTATCATCCTTAAGCAGGATGGTTTTTAAGACCTCTAATTTGTCATCTGAATTCATGGGAAGTCAGATCAAGGATTACTTTTCTTTTAAGGTTGTGCCTAGTTTGACTAGTAAGTCGCCAAGAACGGTTTTGTCAACTTTTTTCTCTCGAAGATCATCCGTTTTATCTCTTAAGGATTCTTCAAGGTCGGAAATACGAATATTAATATCGGTACTCAAAGAATCAACCGCAGTCATCAATTCTTTTCGGGTATCATCAATATAATCCAAAAGTTCTTGACGTCTCGTTGCAAGATCTTGTTTTAATGTTTCAAATTCCTGATTATATTCTGCAATATTCTCTCCAAAAATGAGATTTTTTATTGCTTCAATTTTTGAATTTGCCGCATCAACTTCTTTAGTTTCAGGGTCCTTTTTTGGTTTTGACATTGTGGGGAACAGAGATGATTACTAAAGTCAAATATAGGGAAATTCCATCACCTAACGTGTTAACGATGATCTTGCATAAAAGATTCGGCTTTTTCAACCATCTTTTTGCTTCCACAAAAGAAAGGAACACGCTCATGAAGCTCTGTAGGAATTAAATCCAAAATAGGAGTATACCCATCACTAGCTTTCCCTCCAGCTTGTTCCGTAAGATAGGCCATGGGATTGCATTCATAGAGCAATCGTAACTTCCCATTGGAATTCATGGAGCTTTTAGGATACATGTATATGCCGCCTTTAATCATATTGCGATGAATGTCTGACACTAAAGATCCAATATATCTTGAGGTATACGGGCGATCACCTTCTTCTTCTTGACAATATTTAATATATGCTTTTACCCCTTTTGGGAAATGGATATAGTTTCCTTCATTCACGGAGTAAATACGCCCGCTTTCAGGAAATTTCATATTAGGATGCGATAAATAGAAAGTTCCGATTGCTGGATTAAGCGTAAATCCATTAACACCATGACCTGTAGTATAGACGAGCATCGTGGAGGTTCCATATATAATATAACCAGCAGCAACCTGATTACGTCCAGGTTGTAAAAAATCTTCAAGTGTTACAGGAGTACCAGTAGGAGTAATTCTTCTATAGATTGAAAATATAGTACCTACAGAAACATTGACATCAATGTTAGAAGAACCGTCCAAAGGATCAATGAGAACCACATATTTGTTTTGGTGATCTTCATTATGACCTTCAATTGTTATAAAGTCATCATTTTCTTCACTGGCTATGCCGCAAACAATTTCTCTGTTTTTAAGAGTTCGGATAAAGGCTTCATTAGCAATTATATCCAGTTTTTGCTGATCCTCTCCTTGAATATTAGTATCTCCTGCTTCTCCCAGGATATCTACAAGTCCAGCTTTATTCACCTGATGATTTACTACTTTTGCTGCAAGACGAATAGAATTAATTAATCTGGAAAGTTCACCAGAAGAATATTTGAATTCTGCTTGATTTTCAATGATGAATTCTCCGAGTGTTTGGTTTTTTTGAGCCATTAACCGTTAGTTTAGCTATTTGATTGCAAAACTATTCATAAAAAAGAGGACTACAACGTTTTCGTTTATTTTTTATGAAATAGAAAATGTCAGAAGGAGTTCTATGTTTGATTTTATAGTTTTACACTTTTAATTTTTGATCCCTATGGAAATTTCTATCCGGCAGGCATTGCCAAACGATATGGAGAGCGTACTTGGTTTAATTAAAGAGCTCGCTTTGTATGAAAATGAACCTGATGCTGTTAGTATAGATGTAGATACACTCATCAAAAGCAGTCAAGGTGATCAACCTTTATTTACATGTTTTGTGGCAGAGGTTGACAAGCACATTGTTGGAATTGCTTTAGTATATTTTAGATTTTCTACCTGGAAAGGTAAAATAGTACATCTGGAAGATCTTATTGTTACCGAATCGTATCGTAATAAAGGTGTAGGATCCCTATTGTATAATGCTGTAATGCGTTATGCTAAAAAACAAGAAGTTAAACGCGTCTCCTGGGAAGTATTAGATTGGAACACAGGAGCGATTGATTTTTATGAACGTTCAGGAGCCGAAGTGTTAAAGGATTGGCATGTGGTGCATTTTACGGAGAACCGACTAGATGCTTACCTCAAAACAATTGACTAAAGAACGATGATGCAAGTATATAAATTTGGTGGGGCTTCAGTCAAAGATGCGGCAGCGGTAAAGAATCTTGTAGACGTATTACGTCTTACGGGGACAAAAGAGCGACTCATTATTGTTTCGGCTATGGGTAAAACAACGAATGCTTTAGAGCAGGTCGTTGCAGCTTATTTTAATAATAAAACCCAATTACCAAATAGTATTCGAGCAAGTATTTCTTTTCACGAAAGTATTCTCAACGAACTATTCCCAAAAGGACACAACATATTTAATGATGTGCAAACACTTTTTGGAGAACTTAAAGGGTTTCTGGCCTGGAATAAATCGCCACAATACGATTTTGTATATGATCAGGTGGTGTGTTATGGAGAATTGATTTCTACTACAATTATTAGTGCTTATCTTAATGAAGAAGGTATTCCTAATACATGGGTAGATGCACGAGAGCTTATTCAAACAGACATAAATTATCGTGATGCGCGTGTTAATTGGGAGGCCTCACAGAAAGCTATTAAAAAACAGATTGACAGAAAAGCCTTAAGTATAACTCAAGGATTTATTGGATCTGATCCTAATAATTTTACCACGACTCTAGGAAGAGAAGGAAGTGACTATACCGGTGGTATTTTTGCATATTGCCTTGACGCAGAAAATCTTACTATCTGGAAAGACGTTCCAGGGATTCTTAATGCAGATCCAAGAGTATTTGAAAATACAGAGTTATTACAACAGATTTCCTATGAAGAAGCTATTGAATTGGCATTTTATGGAGCTTCGGTTATTCACCCTAAAACATTGCAACCCCTGCAGCGTAAAGAGATTCCTTTGTTTGTAAAGTCCTTTATGCATCCTAAAAATGAAGGTACAATAGTACGGAAGGGACAAACACTTATTCCTGAATTACCCTGCTATATTGTTAAAAAAGATCAGGTGCTTATTTCGTTATCATCTTTGGATTTCTCATTTATGATGGAAGAAAATATCGGTGCCGTTTTTAAGCTATTAGGGACCCATAAGATGAAGGTAGATGTAATTCAGAATTCAGCAATTAGTTTTTCTGTATGCGTCCATGATAAATTCAATAATCTGGAAGCATTATCGGCACAATTGAAACGTACTTTTAAAGTAAAAATAACACCGGGAGTATCATTGTTTACAATTCGTCATGCAACACCAGACGCTATAGCACGTATTGAAAGAAATAAAACAATTTTACTAAAACAAATCGCGCAAGAAACCGTTCAATTGGTGGCGTTAGATTAAAAAAGATCCTTTCCATTTCAACTATCTTTGAAAGGACATTATCCCACAGCTTATGAGTCTCGTAACGGCAAAAGAAGTTGCACAGCTTATTAAGGTTGACAGATTGGGTATCCTTGGAAAATGGATAGGATGGATAGTGCTGCGATTGTTAAGACTTAATGTACTTAATAAAGTATATAAACAACATGAACATCTGGAAGGTATTCCTTTTCTGGATGGTTTGTTGAACACTTTTGAGATAAAATTTGAAATCCCAAAAGAGGACTTTAAAAGATTGCCAAAACAAGGCGGGTATATTACCATATCCAACCATCCGTTAGGAGGAGTTGATGGAATTCTTTTATTAAAATTAATGCTCGCGCAGCGGGATGATTTTAAGATTATTGCTAATTTCTTATTGCATCGTATCACTCCTTTAAAACCATATGTAATGCCTGTCAATCCATTTGAAGATCGCAAGGATATTCAATCGAGTATAACTGGTTTTAAACAGGCATTGTCGCACCTCAAAGAAGGACATCCTTTAGGTGTTTTTCCTGCTGGAGAAGTCTCCACCTATAAAGATGATAAATTGGTGATTGACAAACCCTGGGAAGCAGCAGCGTTGAAATTAATAAAAAAGGCAGAAGTGCCGGTTGTTCCTATTTATTTCCATGCCAGAAATAGTAAATTATTCTACTTTTTATCTCGTATCAGTGATACATTACGTACAGCTAAACTTCCCGGAGAATTACTCACTCAAAAAAGAAGAGTTATTCAGATACGTGTCGGTCATGCCATACCTGTAAAAGCACAACAGCAATATCCGAGTATTAAGGAATTCTCAGAATTCCTACGTAAGAAGACCTATATGCTGGCAAATACTTTTGAGAAGAAAAATATTCTCAAAACAATCCCAAAAACACTTAAAGTCCCTAAAGCTCCAAAAGAAATCTTAGACTCGGTGCAAAGAGACCTACTGGATCTTGATATCATACGCTTACGCAAAAATGATCGACGTCTTCTGGAAAGCAAAAATTATGAAGTATTCCTTGCTCCTGCACAAGAAATGAATACGTTACTTATGGAGATAGGACGCTTGCGCGAAATAACTTTTAGGGCTATAGGCGAAGGGACAAATAAGGCTATTGATCTTGATCGTTTTGATCAGTACTATCATCATATGTTTCTTTGGGACAATGAAAAAAAATGTATTGCGGGGGCCTATCGTATGGGCCTTGGACAATTTGTTTATCCAGAATATGGGATCGATGGTTTTTATCTACAAGACCTTTTTCGTTTTGATCCAGAGCTTCATAAAATGATGCAGGAAAGTATAGAAATGGGACGTGCTTTTATTGTGGAAACTTATCAACAGAAACCGATGCCTTTGTTTTTACTGTGGAAAGGAATCGTGCACACCACCTTGAGATTTCCACAGCATAAGTATTTGATAGGTGGTGTGAGTATTTCCAACCAGTTTTCTGATTTCAGTAAGTCACTGATGATAGAGTTTATGAAATCGCATTATTGGGATCCCTATGTGGCGCAATATATAAGACCTAAGAAAGAATTTAAAGTGCGTTTGAAGGATGCCGATAAAGAGTTTGTTTTTGATGAAAGCAAGGCTGATCTCAACAAGTTTGATAAACTTATCGATGAGGTAGAACCCGGAAGTTTGCGCTTACCGGTACTTATCAAAAAGTATATTAAGCAAAATGCAAAAGTCGTGGCTTTTAATGTGGATCCGCTTTTTAATAATGCTATTGATGGACTGATGTATATTAAAATTGCCGATCTGCCTGAAGGTACAGTAAAACCTGTTATGGAAGAATTTCAAGCTGAATTGGAACGTAAATACGGTTTGAAGAATTGAGAAATGTTTAAGGTTAACTTTTATCGGAAGTATCAACTTTGGAAAATAAGTGGAGTATCTTATGCTCGATAAGCTTAGAACAATGAATTATAAAATTATATATGCCCTGTTTCTGGGGTGTTTTCTGTTAAGTACAACGCTCAATGGACAAACTATATATGGACAAGTATATGATTCTAGTATAAATACACCCTTGGAAGGAGCAACTGTTTATCTTAATGGTACGAGTTTAGGAACGATCTCCAATTCTGATGGCAGGTTTTTGTTAAAGACAGATCGTATTATAAATGCATCTTTAATCATTAGTTATTTGGGATATAAGACAGTCATTATTCATAACCCTTATGGCATTAAAAAATTAAACATTGTCTTAGAACCCGAATATGACAGCCTTGATGAAATTACAGTAGTTTCTGATACCTGGAACAGAGAGAAAAAACTGCGGGAATTTAAAAAGCAATTTCTGGGAGAATCACGTCCAGGAAAAGGCTGTATCATTCTTAATGAAGATGATCTTGATCTGGAATTTATAGAAGGGAATGCCACACTGGTAGCTTCCAGTGATGTTCCATTACAAATACGTAATAATGTATTGGGGTATAGTATATCCTATAGTCTGACTAATTTTGAGGCAAAATATGATAGCCCCGATCGTAACACTCCATTTTGTCGTTATGTATACTATGAGGGACATAGCTATTATAAGGACTTAACCCAAAACCCCAAGGCCCTTACAACCTATAAAGTACAACGAGAAGACACCTATAGAGGCTCTGTTATGCATTTCTTAAGAGCATTGACGCAAGATAGTCTAAAACAACAGGGATTTGAATTATTTAATGGGAGTAGCAAGATTGCACAAAGTCGCGTCTTCCTAATGCATAAAAATGGAGACAATCATGTCGTCAAATTCAAGCGCAATTTTAATCTCTCACATCGTGGAGGTAATCAGTCTTTAGTGATTGTAAAAGATAAGGAAACACCTATAGTCATCTACTCAGATGGAAGTTATGCTCCTGCTCAAAATCTGGAATTTAATGGAGAACTATCTTTTGAACGTGTTGGTAACGCATTGCCATTGGATTATGGGAATGTTGTCGTTTTAAAAGATTAGGTACGCATAACCCTATAAATAACTCAACCACTTTTTATCTCGGTTTTTGGCCTTATACTTCATATACCATTTACAGAGTGGATATAGTAAGGCAACGATAGTGATCCAAACTAAATACACAATCCATAAAGCATATCCATAATCGGTAAGACTTCCAGACATCATATTTTCAAATGATAAGATCATAATACGCCAGTCTTTTCCAGTAATTAAGAGTCCTATAATCGCACCAAGGTGTACAAAGAGTACATGCAAGATGTAGTAAAAGAAGGGAACTCGACCAAAAACTAATAGAAAATCGGTTACTTTATTTTTTACACTTTCGATACTGTACAGAAAGAGTAACGCCGGTCCTAAAGTAATCAATAGGAAAGTTAGCGAAGCTGGGTATTTTGAAACTTTAAAGAAAGAAATGATAGTCTTATAAGTAGCATCTTGCGGCGTCCAGTGTGTGGGATCCCCATAGATATTGAACCCTCTTAGGGTCAGAAACAAAAGGATGGTTCCAATGCCTAGGTATAAAAGCATTTTTTTACGATAAACTACCGTAGTTTCTTTTTTATACAGTTGTCCAAATGAAAAACCTAACAACATTGTACCTAGCCACGGTAATACAGAATAGGCAAAGCGTACAGATGGGCCATTTTCAATAGAAAAACCGCCAGGTTGATGAAGGATATACCATATAATTGATCCGATACCATCTCCTTGTACTTTGATATTATCGAGCATATTGTGCCCTAAAATAATGAGTAAACCCAGTATTAAAATAACTCTTAATGGTAAATAAATAAAAACACCTAGTAGCATCATACAAACACCTATAGCCCAAATAACTTGGAGATTGATAAAATCAAAACCGGGATCAAACCACCATAGTGTATTTGTAATACAGATCTCTACAATAATAAGCCAGATACCCCGTGTAATCAAGAATTTTGAAAGCTCCTTTTTGGTACATTTTTGCCCGTATAAATAGGCAGAGGTTCCAGCTAGAAAAATAAATACGGGAGCACAGTAATGCGTAATAAAACGCGTAAAAAATAGAATGGGTGTGGTGGTATCCAGATGTTCAGGATTATTAGATGTTAAAGCATTAATATGAAAATAATCACGTACGTGATCTAATGCCATAATTACCATAACTAAACCTCGCAAAATGTCAATGGAGGTTATTCGGTAGGATTTTATGTTGTTCATAGGCAGTATATAAACTGCCTAAAAATACTAAATCATGAGTTGCTTAAAAAAGCAGCATTGTTAAAAGCTTCAGGCGCTTAGTTTTTTTGCCACAAAATCCTGACAATATTCTCTGATTTCATTACGCGCTTTTTCAAAAGCAGCTTGCTTCTCTTCGTCACTTCCTTCGACTTTGGAAGGATCAAAGAAATTGTGATGTAACCGAGTAGCCTTTGGAGCAGGGATAAAAGGACAATTCTCATGAGCATGATCACATACGGTAATGATAAAGTCCCAGGGGACACCCATATATTCATCTACATGATTGGAGGTATGATTGGTAATGTCAATACCATCTTCCTTCATAATAGCTACGGCACCTGGATTTAATCCGTGAGTTTCTATTCCTGCAGAATATACCTGAGCACTATCTGCTGCAAATTGATGAAGATATCCATGAGCCATTTGACTACGGCAGCTATTTCCGGTACAAAGAACTAATATGTTTTTTTTCATAATATCCACCGCAACACCTGCGGATGCTTTTTAATAATTATTTGTTTTAAAGCGAGACCTCCTAACTGAGGACTTCTGTTTCAAAAGTAGCAATACCCATTGCCAGACCAACCTGATAAATTTTCGCGTAAGCGTTATAATCAGAAGCCTTAAAGGAACGGATATTTACAAACTGTTTCACAATTTAGCAGCAACCACTACCCGGAGCACATCCTCCAACCTGATTTTCATCTGCCATAACAGGTTCTGCAATGCCACAAGCTTCTTTTGCCTTACAATCGGTTTGTTGCACGGCTAATTTAAAGCGAAGTTGATTCTCCTGTATTTCGTAATCGTTAACAAATAGCTGTGCGGTATGAAATCTAGCATTGCTATACTCGATTTTAACTTCGGCATCCATAGTATACGGTTTCATGCGTCCTACTTTAGACAAAATGCCCATGGCCTTATAGGCACTCATAAATTCTGTTTTACCCAATTCTGTAGGACTTTCCCAAAGTTGGATAATGGTTTCTTTCCAAGCATCGGTGCCGGCTCCACAGTCTACTGCGTCTATAGTAACGTGTTTCACTTCAGTAATGTGATAATTGGCGCCTACCAATAGATTAGGAGCATATTCAAATAATAATGATTTTCCTTGATTAGCTTTTAATATGTCTAAAAATTCTTTGGTTTTCATGAGTTGTTTTTTGAATTAGTATAATTTGAAAATATGTGAAATATTCCAAAAGTTGAGATTAATGATACCATCAATGGAAATTTGAAACCATCTTTAATCCATAAAAATATAGACGTGCCAATAAAAAAAATGTATAAGAACAGAAAGAATATAAATTGATTTTTTGTGGGGGTTTTTACCCAGTTGTTATTTGATTCCATAATTTTAATAAGCATGTTTTGTGTTAATTGCTGCAAGTTCCTGCTTTGCAATGTGTTTTATTTTAATAAGTAATTCTTGCAGATCATCTTTGGTCGTAAAAGGATTCATAATAGTCGTGCGTAACCAGAATGCTTCTTTTAATTGGGTAGATACCATATAGAATTCACCATCTTCTAATACTCGTTGTCTTATTTTTTTATTGACCACATCATAATGCGCAGGAGGAACATCATCAATATATCTAAAGCAGACGATGTTACTCTGAGGTTCTAAAAACAGGGCGAAACTATGATCAGCTTTTATCAAATCACCCATCGTTTTCCCCAAGTTATACAATGAGGTAACAAAGTCATCAAAAAAGGCATTACCGTAACTATTGATAATAGCATAGAATCGAAGACTCATCATACTCTTCGTACATTCAAAAGTGCGTTTGCCAATGTTATACCACTCTTCATCATCATTTTTCTCCCAAAGGTATTGGGCTTTTTGACTAAAAGTAGCATAACTATCTTGTCCATTTTTAAACAAAACGGCTGTTGTAATAGATGAGGTTGCCATCATTTTATGACCATCAATAATGATAGAATCCGCTTGATCGATGCCTTTAAGCAGGTGTTTGTAAGTTGATGAAAATATGGCAGCTCCGCCGTGTGCCCCATCTATATGAAACCATAAGTTATGCGCTTTCGCGAAAACACTTAAAGCGTCAAGATCATCGTAAGCACCTGTACTTGTAGAAGGGGCACTCCCTACTATGGCAATGATCGTAAGTCCTTGTGATATAGCATTATTGTAATATTCTTCCAATAGATCAGTGCGAATGGCGTATTGATCATTT
Source organism: uncultured Flavobacteriaceae bacterium (assembly GCA_964589085.1). GTDB lineage: Bacteria > Bacteroidota > Bacteroidia > Flavobacteriales > Flavobacteriaceae > Dokdonia. The sequence continues at coordinate 17,615 of CAZPTJ010000035.1, forward strand.
ACAGGGATTTTTATGATACCTTGTTCTCCAAGTCCCATAATACGAGCTGCACGATCGATACAATAATGTGCCTCTTCCGAAACCATTATGGCCAGAGGTGAGGATAAACCTTCATTCCATATATCGTCCGAGGCTTTAGCTTTACGAGCAGCGAGCATTGCAGTAAGATTAGCAAGAGTTCCGCCGGAGGTTAAAAAACCATCACCATCTCTATAACCTATCGCCTGCGTAAACCATTCGATAACTACTTTTTCCATGGGTGCACTGGCCTGACCCATTTCATAAACAGTCATGCCATTGTTAAGCAAAGCACTTAGTAAAGTGGCAAGGGCAGACACGGGAACTGTTGGTGCAATTTGATGACCAATAAATTTGGGATGATGTACATGGATAGAACGTTCAAGCACGGTTTGAAATAGGTCTGAAGTATCCATAGGATGTTGTAAAGCAGCTCTCCAGAATGCCAATTCATCATTAGGCAATTTCCATTGCGTTACCTTGTCTGATGTTCCAGACATCATCGTATTTAAATGCTGTGACAATAGCGCAATTAATTGCGCACCTTCTTCCTGAAACAGTGCGCTATCATATGCTTTATGTAATAGAGACGTACTCATATATACCCGAAACGGATAGTTTTTTGGTTTGTAAACTTGTTCTTTTTCATCTTCTCTGCGTTAAAATATTAAATCATAGCTGTGGCTATGTTTGAAAATTTTGCCTTGACAATTTAAAAAATAACTGCCTTAACATTCCCCAAACACTATCCGTTTCGAGTATGCTAACAGCATTTTTGCCGTGTAATTTCAAAAAAACTGTAAAATAACTGTTGTAATTGTTCCCACTTTCTTAAGTCAATACTATAATATTGAGCTTTGCCCTTAAACTGACTTTTAAGAATACCAGCTTTTTTTATGACGGATAGATGTTGGGAGGTTGTAGGTTGAGATAATCTTATTTTTTCTGAAATATCCTGACAAAGACAACCGTCACAATCACCAATGTATTCTAATATCGCAACTCGCGCAGGATTTGAAAGTACCTTTGCCAGATCGGCCATTTGATTAGCCCGTATGGAATGAATATGTCGCTTAGTTACACCCATAATTCCTATTTTTGAGGTGTAAAGATATTAATTAATTTTAATATTGCAATATTACGAT
>CAZPTJ010000036.1:0-18429 GCA_964589085.1 uncultured Flavobacteriaceae bacterium
TTAAATAACCATGTAACCTTAAGCTGGAGTGCAAATGGAATTGATGTTCAAACGCCTAAAAAAGACAATGCAGAAAGCAAGGACGCGGTCTCCCTATATGGTGCCCTTTTGGCAAAAACAAAATTTTACGAAACACAATTGATACAATCCAAAGAAGCTAAAGCAAAAGGTTTAACCAACGCAGATCTTAAGATGTTGGCAGAAAAAGGAAAAACTTCAGAACAGCTTAAAAAGAAGGTCCAAGAAATAAAAAGGGTCAAAAGAATTTATTCCTTGTTTAAGGAAGTAGGAGCCAATCTTCAATTAAATAATACAGGACCTATGGTCTACGAGCTTCAAAAATTACTTATTGCAAAGGGATATGGTATTCCACTAGATGGTGTTTTTAAGACCGCAACCCTCGAAGCCTTACAAGCTTTTGAAGTATCAAAAGACTTATATTCAGATGGTCGTCTGGATATGTTAACTTTATCCTACTTACTGGAATAATATCACTTTAAAAAATCAAGGATATATTGTACCAGTTCCTCAGGTTGTTCCTCCTGTATAAAATGTCTGGCTTCAATAAGATGGATTCGATCATCAGCAATATTTAAATCTTTGACCACTGCGTCACGTTGAGGATCCCATTTTAAAAAACTGTCATTTTTACCCCAGATGACCATAGTCGGCACATTAAATTTTTGGATCATCGGTTGATAATTGGGAAGCGCATTACAGGTTTGAGAAAAGAAATAATACATGGCTCTTGTCTTACCTTCTTTTAAAGGACGTTTATATCCCTCAATATCAGTTTTGTTTAAAGTGTTTTCTGTCATACCCTCCTTAAAAAGACTACGCAACATAGTATTTGTGGTAATGCCATTCCGATAACCCCACATGGCGGTACGAGCCATAAATCCCGGTTCAAAACGGATAGGAGGATCAAATCCCTCTTCATAGATTATGGTATTAAGAATGATAAGATTATTTACACGTTCGGGCTGTCGTTCCAGTAATTCCCAGGTCCACAAGCCGCCAGCATCATGCATAAGATGCGTCCATTGGTCAATCTTTAAATGATCCATAAGCCCTAATAAACGGTCGGCATGCATGGCTTCCGAGTAGATTTCATACCCTTTAGGAGAATCACTATTGCCAAAACCTAACATATCAGGAGCAATGACTCGATACCCTTGATCAACAATAGGGTCTATCATTTTACGATATAACCATCCCGAAGTGGGAACTCCATGAAGAAGTAAAACCACTGGGCCTTGTCCTTTATCAATATATTTTATAGTGCCTTCGGGAGAAGCAAAGCTTTTTTGACTTTGACAAAAGCTATCATAGGTGATCTGATTTTCTCTCATTACAGTAGATTGATAAGGTTTACATGCAATACAGCATAATGCTAAAACGATGATTAAAGGGAATAAACGCATTGTAAATTGTTTGTATAAATATACATGGAATTAATCAGAAGTTTTTTCAAAAGTGCGCAATTCAAATGCCTCTCCATCAAAAACACCATAAGTATAGTGTGAAATCCAATCACCAAGATTATAGTAAGTGGCCTGCTGTCCTAAATCGACTTTCATAGGGAGATGACGATGACCAAAAACAAAGTAATCATAGTGTTCGGTTTCCAGTTTATGTTTAGCATAAACGATTAACCATTCTTTATCTTCTCCATGGAAAACCTCGTCTTCGTCTCCAGAAATTAACTTGTTTTTAACCGAAAAATAATGCCCTAGTCGTACGCCAATATCTGGATGAACCCAACGGAATAGCCATTGAAAAAAGGGATTTCTAAAGATCTTCTTCATTCGTTTGTAGCCCTTATCATTTGGACCTAATCCATCGCCGTGACCTAAGAAGAAAGAAGAATTGTTTATGGTGAATGTCTTAGGGTTATGATAGACAGGAATGCCTAATTCTTCTTCAAAATAACCGGACATCCAGAGATCATGATTCCCAACAAAAAAATAAATTTCAATACCGCTGTCTCTAAATTCGGCTAATTTTCCTAGTACTCTAACAAAACCTTTTGGAACTACCGTTTTATATTCAAACCAGAAATCAAAGAGATCACCCATCAGAAAGATGGCATGAGCATCCGGTCGTATATGATCTAACCATCGTAAGAATTTTTGTTCCCGAGGCTTACTGGCTTGAGCAGTGGGTGCTCCTAAGTGATTATCACTTGAAAAATAGACTTTTTTTCCTGAAGGGATATTCATAGATCAATTATCACTGGCAAACCATTCGGCATAACTTGTCCGTGTTTCCCGAAGTTTTAAGGAATGCAATTGGATATGTTCCGGAAGTTGTTTTTTTATTTTTTCTGCAAAGTCTATAACCATCATTTCGCTTGAAGGCTGGTAATCTACCAAAAGAACGTTATGCCCCCTATTCAATAATTCTTGTGCTAATTCTACATGAGGAGTATTCTTATTAAAGACTGTAGCATGGTCAAAAACATCAACAATTTCCTTATTTACAATAGTCTTTAAATCCCCAAAATCGATTACCATACCAAACTTAACATGTGTATGATCTGCAATGGGGGTGCCTATAACGGTTACGTTTAGGGTGTAGCTATGCCCATGAACATTTTTACATTTACCATCATAACCATAAAGGGCATGTCCTGTTTCAAAAGTAAATTGCTTGGTAATACGGATTTTTGTCATATCCTTTGTTTGCGTGCTCTTAGAAGAACAGGGCAATTATTTTCTTCTGTTTCTAATCTTATTGTATAAAAATACAATAATTAATACGAGCGCTAGGATCAGAAATAACCCTGTGCCGCCAAAAAATTTAAGAATCTCCATTTTTAAATATCTAATGTATTATTAATTAATATCCTATATGAGATCGCACTCTTTGGAGAACAGTATCTGCAATAACGCGCGCTTTTTGAGCTCCTAGATGTAATGCTTTGTCAACTTCATCAAGGTTATTCATATAATGATGATATCGTTCCCGTTCCGTTGCATATTTGGTAATAATACATTCAAAAAGGGCTTGTTTTGCATGACCATAACCATATCCGCCATTTTCATAATTAGCTCGCATCCTTACTACTTCATCAGGAGAAGCTAGCAATTTGTATAGGTTAAACACATTACAAGTGTCAGGATTTTTCGGGTCTTCTAAAGGCGTACTATCCGTTTGGATACCCATAATTTGTTTACGTAGTTTTTTATCAGGTAAGAAAATATCAATGATATTTCCTTTGGATTTACTCATTTTTGCACCATCTGTTCCGGGCACATACATAGTTTCCTTATTATGCTGTGCTTCAGGTAATATAAATACTTCGACTCCCATTGCTGCATGAAAACGAGAAGCAACATCACGTGTCATTTCCAAATGTTGCGCCTGGTCTTTACCTACTGGAACAATCTCTGCATCATAAAGCAAAATATCTGCTGCCATAAGCATCGGATAAGTAAATAATCCCGAATTGACATCTTCCAGATGATCGGCTTTATCTTTAAAACTTGTTGCTAGTGACAAGCGTTGATATGGAAAAAAACAATTTAGATACCAGGTGAGCTCCGTGACTTGAGGAATGTCACTTTGACGATAAAAAACGGTCTTTTCTATATCTAACCCAAAAGCTAGCCAGGTAGCGGCTGTACTATAGGTGTTCTCTCGTAAAGTTGCTCCATCTTTTATCTGTGTAAGGGAATGCATATCTGCTATAAAGAGAAATGATTCATTCCCAGGAGTATTTGCCATTTCTATTGCTGGGATAATAGCACCTAAAAGATTTCCTAAATGAGGAGTGCCTGTACTCTGCACTCCGGTAAGTATTCTAGCCATAAGTTTAATTTAATTTTCGCGAAAGCGAAAATCTAATAATTATAGTATGCAAAATTCTTTGATCCGCGCAAAGTTACTTTTTTCTGAAGACTGGCTAATCACAAATCCCTATTTTTGAAGGATAATGCAAATCCTGCGATATATAGGAATGCCCTTGTGGCGTATTTGGTTTTATCTTTTGATGGGGATACTCATCTGCTTATTATTTCCGCTTTTGTTTATCAGTATTCTACGAGAGTCCTGGTACCCCTTTTTTTTTCGTTTAGCGCGTATCTGGGCTAGAGGTATTTTATTGGGAATGGGATTTTATCCCAAGGTAGTTCGTGCAGCACCCTTAGAAAGCCGTAAAAGTTATATGTTGGTATCCAATCACACATCTATGACGGATATCATGTTGATGCTTCATGTCTCAAAAACGCCTTTTGTTTTTGTTGGAAAAGTAGAACTGGCAAAGATCCCGTTATTTGGGTTTTTCTATAAGCGCACCTGTATTCTTGTCGACCGTAGCAGTGCACAAAGTAGGAAAGCCGTTTTTGATCAGGCGCAACAGCGATTAAGTAAAGGGTTGAGTATTTGTATTTTCCCTGAGGGAGGTATTCCTGATAATGAGGATCTAATCTTAGATAGTTTTAAGGATGGGGCCTTTCGTTTGGCGATAGAACACCAGATCCCTATTGTCCCGATAACGTTTTATGACAATAAAAAGCGGTTTCCATATTCCTTTTTTAATGGGAGCCTTGGGGTCATGAGGGCAAAAGTTCACGATTTTATAGATACGGAAGGGCAAACACAAGAAGATCGTAAACGCTTACGCGAAAATGTGCGAAACATTATTCTACAGGAATTAGAAGAAGACTTAAAATAGAAATAACAATCAAGGGTTACAATCACTTCCTAATACATTAAGGATATTATAGGAGAGTATGATATCCGCCTTCACGGATATAAAAATGAAAGCCGCCCTAACCACAGGCGACTTTCTGTCATTATTGCTTGAAGCAATAACTACCTAACCAACTAAAAAACTAACCTAAGTCTTCAATATTTTTAAAACCGATAACTAAGACCGGTGTACAATCCAACAATGTAAGGCCTGAAATCTCCACTTGAATCATCAAAAGCATTCAATTGATATTTAAGGGAAGGTTCCAGGTTTACTTTTAATTTGTCTGACAATTTATAATTCACCCCAACGCCTACATTTGTAGTAAAACTTACACCATTTACTGCGTTTGAAGTTCCAATAGTTGTTCGCGCTCCTTCAGATTCTAACTCGATTTGATCATTATTAAGTAATAAAGTACTTAACCCACCGATAAGTTCAACACCCAAGCGTTTATCAGAAAGCACATAAACGGCTTCTACAGGGATTTCATAATAGTTGAGACTTTGTATTAAGCTTCCGTTAGAAACTGTGCCTCCACCACCAGGAAAGTCACTGGGAGAAAGAGCTTGTTGCTGTCCTAAATTACGATTGTCCAAAACAATGATAGCAGCACTGCGATCATTAAAATCTACGCCACCAAGAGCACGCTGACTGGCTAAAGCTGTTTCCAGATTTCCTGGAGTAAATGCAATATCATTAGTACTATAACTTAAATCTACATTACTAACCCCCGAACGTATTTTTAATTTATCATTGACTGCATAACTCACCTGAACTCCATAACTCAGATTTGCATTTCTGGATTTAGAATTATCACTAAATTGAGGATCAATACCTGATCCGCCAAAATCCCCATAGAATACTGGTGCAGCAACGGCACCAACATCCCAGCGACTAGAATTCCCCTCATTTATAATTTGATCTTCCTCCTCCTGTGCTTCTGCTATACGTTGCGCTTCTTCTACAAGAGATTTTGTGTTTTCTAAAAGATCAAGTGCAGTTTCCTCTGCAGCTGTTTTTTCTTCACTAGATGCAGCAATAGTTGTTTGACCGCTGGTTGAGATAGCCTGTCCTTCATCGGGAAACACACTCTTGGTTAGCTGTTCTTCTTCCGGTAAACGTGTTACTTCAGAAGGAGTTTCCTTTTCATAGACTATCGCATCAGCAGTACCTGTTTGTTTATTGTTTGTTATATCGTTTTGTCTAAAGTTACGTACAGGCGTCTCGCGTTCCTCTGTAGTAGTGACAATAGTTTCATTAGACACCGTTGTGCCGTTTTTGTTTGATTGTAATGCGTTTTCAGCTCCAGTATTTTGATCATTTGCAGTGATACCTTTCAGGGCATTTTCTTGACGCTCATCTGTGCCTGATACATTATCTTTTTCTGAAGATGGTTGAGTAGTGCCATTAGTTATACCATTTTCATTGTCCTTAAATCCGTTATTCTCGATACTTGCTTCTGTTTTTTGATTTTCAGTATCTACGACCTCATTTCCAGAAGCCGAAGGATTGATCCATAAATTATTTATAGTGACAAGAAGCAATATCAAAGCGGCTACACCACCAAGGCGCCATAACCACAAAGGGATAATTTTACGATCTTTTTTGTTCCGGGAAGCCGCAATACGTTGCCACACAGCGTCACTAGGCGGTGCTTCAAAGTCCTTGAACTTTTCCTGAAACAATCTATCGATATGTTTACTTTCTTTCATGGGGTTTGAGAATGTCTTATAGGTTGTTGGTTGTTTAGTTCTATTTTTTCCTTCAAGATCTGTCGTGCTCGAGCAAGATTGGATTTTGAAGTGCCATCAGATATAGATAATAATCTTCCAATTTCTTTATGAGAATACCCATCTAAAACATAAAGATTAAATACTAATCTATACCTGTCTGGCAGCTGTTGAATAATGCTTAATAAAAAATCAAGCGATAAATCATCTTCATCTATATCAACAGTTACTTCTTTTATATCTTCATTTGAAACGATTTCCAGCATACTCGGTTTTCTATAACGTTGCAATGCTGTGTTAATCGTAACTCGTTTTAACCAACCTTCAAAAGAGCCTTTTGCTTTGTATTGAGGAATCTTGTCAAATATCGTCATAAAGGCATCCTGCAGCGTGTCTTCGGCATCTGCATAATTAGGAGAATATTTCAAGCAAATAGAAAAAAGAACTCGCGCATAACGCTTGTATAATTCTTCCTGAGCTTTGGCATTCTTCTTTTGACAGTTAGTTATGAGTTGTTCTAAACTCAATTTTTATAAGGTTATATCATTCTATTACAGGAACATTAAATGTAACAAAAACCGGTGCACCACTGGCGTCTGTGCCATTTAAAAAATTAAGGGTCACTTCTCCCGATTGTACAGGGGTAAATTGTAGCGAAGTACTTAATTCTTCATCAGTGAGATCTCTGCAAGGCGCTCTACCTTCTACCAATCTATTGAGTATAGCAATATTACGTGTATTCTCATCAACAACTTCAACTTCAATACCTTCAAAAGAATGACACGTAGATGGTCTAAAATAACTCAAATCAAAATTTACGGTTTCTCCTACAACAAAAACCTCTGGGATACCTACTATGTTTGAAACAGCAATCGTTTCAAAGGAAAATGTAGGGACATCATCATCACTGCATCCTAAAAATGCAAAAATCATTAAACTAAAAAATACTATCTTTTTCATACTAAAGGGGGATTTTAGTGTTCTTTAGACGCGAAAATTCCCTAAAGGTTGCGTTGAAAAAGGTATTTTTTACAGTAAAATTAACGTTTGAGGCCTTATTCGCTTATGATTTTGATGGCTTCGGTGATTTTTGCCTCCAACTCTTCCATTAAATCAGGGTTGTCAAGCAATAATGCTTTTACAGCATCACGACCCTGTCCAAGCTTAGTATCTTCATAGCTAAACCAGGAGCCGCTCTTTTTGACAATCTCATAAGTAACACCCATATCGATGATTTCACCCACTTTAGAAATTCCTTCGCCATACATAATGTCAAACTCCGTAGTTCTGAAGGGAGGAGCCACTTTATTTTTAATGACTTTGACACGGGTTTTATTACCCATAACATTAGAATTGCTGTCTTTTATTTGTGTAGATCGTCTGATGTCTAGTCGCACAGAAGCATAGAATTTGAGTGCATTTCCTCCTGTTGTAGTTTCGGGATTTCCAAACATCACTCCTATTTTCTCTCTCAATTGATTGATAAAGATAACAGTACAGTTTGTTTTGCTTATAGAGCCGGTTAACTTTCGCAGTGCCTGTGACATTAATCGCGCGTGTAATCCCATTTTGGAGTCTCCCATTTCTCCTTCGATTTCACTTTTAGGAGTTAATGCGGCAACAGAATCAATGACAATAATATCAATAGCTCCAGAACGAATAAGATTATCGGCAATTTCCAAAGCCTGCTCTCCATTATCCGGTTGAGAGATGATCAAATTTTCAATATCGACATGTAGTTTTTCAGCATAAAAACGATCAAAAGCATGCTCAGCGTCTATAAAAGCTGCAATGCCTCCTGCCTTTTGAGCTTCGGCGATCGCGTGAAGCGTTAATGTGGTTTTTCCTGAAGATTCAGGACCATAAATTTCAATGACACGTCCTCTAGGATATCCTCCTACACCTAGCGCAACATCAAGGCCTAAAGATCCTGTTGGAATAGCATCAACTTCTTCGACAGCGCTATCTCCCATCTTCATTACTGTGCCTTTTCCGTAAGTCTTATCTAACTTATCCAGTGTAAGTTGTAGTGCTTTTAGTTTTGCTTCTTTTTCGCCGCTCATAACTCAAATTTTAAATACGATATAAAAGGTAAAAATAGGACTTCTTTTGCACCATAACAAGATGTGTTTTCACGAAAGTAAAATACTTTTTAACAGCCAGACGCAACCTTTTTTTATTCTACAGTCCTAATATATAGAAGCCCATAAGATGGGAGACTTGTTATGAAAATTAGTTTGAACAAAGTGTTAATTAATGTAAAGGTGATGCGTATCTTTTTAATGATCCATTGCCGAAAATTGGACGGCGGTTAGCTTTAAAAATTTCTGAGATGTATTAAACAGAAACTTTTTAATAATTGAATTAGCCGTTCAAAAAATACCCGGAGACATCATCCGGGTATTTTTGTTTGTGTAATTGACCCCGATCAATTTTAAGTTAGTAAAATTTACAATTGAGAAACCACAAACTATTATAGCCACTCAATTTGCGATACAACTTTTGGAGATTAATTTTTAATTAGACGCTCTATCAATTCTAGATTTAAATTACATTTGCACCCACTTTGTAACTTTTAAAACGGTATAGCATGCAACTGTACAATACTTTAAGTGCCAAAGAAAGAGCAGCGCTTATTGATGAAGCTGGTGATGAACGCCTGACGCTCTCTTTCTATCAATATGCCAGGATTGGCAATCCGGAAGTATTCAGAAATCATTTATTTATTGGTTGGGAACCTATGGGTGTGTTGGGACGTATTTATGTCGCCAAAGAGGGTATTAATGCGCAGTTATCCCTACCCGCATCTAGTTTTAAAACTTTTAAAAATTTCCTAGATGAGATTTACTTTTTGAAAGAGGTGCGATTGAATATTGCTCGTGAACAGGATAACAAATCTTTCCTAAAACTTAAGATCAAAGTACGCCATAAAATTGTTGCTGACGGTTTAAATGATGACACCTTTGATGTGCGAGATAAAGGTGTTCATGTAGATGCTCAAACCTTTAATACGCTTATTGAAGATGAGCATACCGTATTAGTAGACATGCGTAATCACTATGAAAGTGAGATTGGGCATTTTAAAGGCGCCATTACTCCCGATGTAGATACTTTTAGAGATTCTCTAGATATTATTGAGGAAGATTTAAGCGATCATAAAGAAGACAAAAAACTAGTGATGTATTGTACGGGAGGGATTCGTTGTGAAAAAGCGAGTGCTTATTTTAAACATAAAGGTTTTAAAAATGTCTTTCAATTGGAAGGTGGGATTATAGAATATGCGCGACAGGTAGAAGCACAGGATTTAGAAAACAAGTTTCGTGGAAAGAACTTTGTTTTTGATCATCGTCGGGGAGAACGCATTTCTGATGAAGTCATCGCGCAATGCCATCAGTGTGGGGCGCCTTGCGATACTCATGTTAATTGTGCAAATGAAGCCTGCCACTTACTTTTCATCCAATGTGAGAATTGTGCTTCACAAATGGAAAATTGTTGTTCCGAAGAATGTATAGAGATTATACATTTATCCTATGAAGAACAAAAAGCATTGCGCAGTGGACAACATAATAGCAATAAAATTTTCAAGAAAGGACGTTCTGAAAAACTAAAATTTCAACGCAAAGGATAATTAGGTTTAGCGCTTTACAATACGAAGCGTAGCAACTCCTTCTTCATCCAACATTGTTACTCTTAGGAAATAGATACCATTGGACATTTGAGAAAGATCAAAAGTGCTATCTAAAGCATTGATATTGTTTCTTTTACTCACTACTCTTCCTGTCATATCCATAATTTCCACGGTTTCCAAAGGAGAGAGGGAAGCTAGCGTAAATTGAGCTGTTGTTGGATTAGGATAGGCCGTTAGACTGGTAATGTCCGGATCTTCAATAGAGAGTTGGTCTACATTAAATAAGTGAGTTACCTGTTCTCCATTGTACGTTACCCTATACATCCATACCCCTTGCTCATCATTTAAGGTAAATTGTTGTACCCACCAGGAAGCTGCAAATAGATTTGTAAAATTATTTTCCCAACTTAAAAAAAGCGCTCCACTAGGAGTAAAAATTTCATTAAGTGCAGTAGTTCCCGGGAGTTGATCTTTGAAATAAGAACCAAACCAGACTACATCATTGGGATTAAATTGATTGCTTTCAAAGGTCTCTTCGGTTTCCGGGCACGTATTGAAATTAGGAATGTCGGTATGTGTTAGGACTGCATTGATTCCGGTATTGAGATATGGTTTTTGATCCAACCACCACGAATCATTATTTAGATCATTACAAGGACCCTGATATGGATCTATAAGATTATTGTTACTATCATATACTTCAAAATGCAGATGTGGTCCTGTTGAATTTCCTGAACTACCAATGATGCCTATAACTTCACCTTGACTTACCATATCGCCCACGCCTTTATCCGTAAGACTTCCATTTTTTAAATGTCCATACCAGGCAATGCTTCCATCACTATGTTCAATATAAATGGCATTCCATAGATCACTATTAAAATCACAATTCCGATCAAAACTTCCATCGTTCTTAAAGATAATTTGCCCCGATGCTGCTGCGATAACCTCCGTTTGATCTTCATCCATTTGTTTCCACCAGAACGGCCAGGTAAAAATATCAAGCCCTTGATGATTACTGATAGCAGTATCAAACGTTCGAGTATCGCAATTCCAATCTAATAATTCTCCAATATTAGAATTATGATCTACATAATTAGAAATAGCCCAGGTGCTAGAATAAGGTGAATTTACAGCCTTTTTTACGGGCCAGATAAAATTGACAGTTACTTCACTATTTGCTACAGGAGCAAAACGAATACCATCAATATCCAATGCCTGTTGATTTAAAGCGATGAGTTCAGCATAAAGCACATAATCTTCATCTGTTAGACAAGGAGTATTTGATGGATTAGGTTGAAAAGCACCGCCAAAAGAAGATTGCCCATAAAACACACTCATCCCTATAAAACTGCATAGCAGGGAGGAAAGAACATATCTTTTCATATAGGTCATCGGTGGTCTTTTAGTAGTATTTTTTATGATACCTTCGATCAAAAGGTTATTTTTGATTGTTTGAGTAAAATAAATATCATGTTAAATGACGTTATATGAACTCAACGAGGCTTTAAAAAATTGTGAGCAATAAAAATACAAATTATCGCTCCATACCAAATGTAATAATAATTTTAGCGCAAAGGACTGAATTTTAAGGATACACTTAAAATTTATGTCATTTTACTGTAAATAGAACGATATGGCTTGTGGGAGTTGTGGTACAGGAAAGGATGGTCAACCTAAAGGGTGTAAAAATAATGGGACGTGTGGAACGGACGGGTGTAATAAGTTTACAGTGTTCGACTGGCTTTCCAATATGTCATTGCCAGAAGGACAATCTCCTTTTGATTTTGTAGAAGTTCGTTTTAAAAACGGACGTAAGAATTACTATAAAAACACCGAAAAATTAAGCATGACTACTGGAGATATTGTGGCAACACAAGCTGCATCAGGGCATGATATCGGTATGGTTACCTTAACTGGAGAACTGGTTAGGGTACAGATGAAGAAAAAACGAGTAAAAGATGTTGAAGGAGAAACATTAAAGATCTACCGCAAAGCAACGCAAAAAGATATTGATATCTGGTCAAAAGTAAGAGATAGGGAAGAGGCGATGAAAGTTAAGGCTCGCCAGATTGCAATTAGACTGGAGCTTCAGATGAAAATATCAGACATCGAGTTTCAAGGGGATGGCTCAAAAGCGACGTTTTATTATACAGCAGAAGAGCGTGTTGACTTTAGACAGTTAATTAAAGAATTTGCTCACGAGTTCAAAACCCGTATTGAAATGCGGCAAATCGGGTTCCGTCAGGAAGCTGCTCGTCTAGGCGGTATCGGATCCTGTGGGAGAGAACTTTGTTGTTCTACCTGGCTTACAGATTTCAGAACCGTAACAACTGGCGCAGCTCGTTATCAACAATTGTCTCTTAATCCTCAAAAATTAGCTGGACAATGCGGAAAATTAAAATGTTGTCTCAATTATGAGTTGGATGCTTATCTTGATGCCTTACAGGATTTTCCTAAAACAGATATCAAACTACAAACAGAGAAAGGCATAGCAGTATGTCAGAAAATAGACATTTTTCAAGGCTGTTTATGGTATGCATATGAAGGAGAATGGATGAATTGGCATAAACTTTCAGTCGCTGATGCCAATGAGATTATTGCGGCCAATAAAAATAAAGAAACCGTAACTAGCTTGGAAGACTTTGCTTCCGAACCAGAAAAGGATAATAAAGTTGATTTTGGAGACGTTGTAGGACAAGACAGTTTGACGCGATTTGATCGGCCCAATAGAAATAAAAACCGAAGAAATAACCGTAAGAAAAACAAACGTCGAAACAATAGCAATCAAAAACAGGAAGCCCGTCCTTCCAAACGAAAAAATAACCAGTCCAACACTAAAAAAAGCAGACCACCACGTAAAAAGAGGTAAACTTAAAACAGATAGGTTTTTGAGAATGTATAAAAAGCGAAAGAGTATCGATTTTCAGTTTAAATATATCATCCTTTTCCTGTTTTTGTTAGGTTTAATCTCCTGTGATCAAGATCAGGTATACCATCAGTATGAAAGTATTGGGGAACAAGGATGGGAAAAAGATAACATTAAGACCTTTGAGATTCCACAATTGGATAGCTTGCAAGCCTATGATGTATTTATAAGCCTACGGAATAATCATAAGTATCCCTATAGTAATTTGTTTTTAATTACAACAATGAACTTTCCTAATGGCAAAGAAGTTGTAGATACTTTGGAATACAGAATGGCTGCCGCTAGTGGGAGTTGGTTAGGTAGTGGTTTTGGAGATGTAAAGGAAAATAAGTTATGGTATAAGGAAGGAGTACGCTTTCGCGAAAGCGGTAACTACACCTTAACCATTACCCATGCAATGCGAAAGAATGGAAATGCCGATGGCGATCAATTTTTGCAAGGGATAACGGAAGTTGGATTACGGGTAGAACACCCGTCGAAATAAAATAAAATGGCAAAACAAAAGGCAAAAAAAACAACTAAGAAAGCACCACTGGTTGGTTTTGGAAAATATATCAAGTGGTTCTGGCGGTTGTTTGTAGGAGGGCTATTAGCACTTGGGTTGGTCTTTCTATTGGCAAGTTGGAATGTCTTTGGAGAATTACCCACATTTGAAAAAATAGAAAACCCACAGAGTGATTTGGCGTCGAGTATTGTCTCTAATGATGGTAAAGTACTTGGGAAATATTTTAGACAAAACAGAACCCCCATTCAGTTTGAAGATTTACCACCGCATTTGATACAGGCACTGGTAGCTACGGAAGATGAACGCTATTTTGATCATGCAGGAATTGACGCTAGAGGCACCTTAAGGGCTGTTGTAAAACTCGGTAAAGGAGGTGGGGCAAGTACGATTACTCAACAACTGGCAAAAAACCTATTTACTGACAAACCTTCCCAGAGCATAGTGCCACGTATTACACAAAAAGTGAAAGAATGGGTGATCTCTACACGATTGGAGAGACAGTATACTAAGGAAGAAATTATTGCTATGTATCTCAATACTGTTGATTTTCTACATCAAGCGGTAGGGATACAAAGTGCAGCTCGTATCTATTTTGATAAAGAGCCCAGAGACTTAAATGTTGAAGAGTCTGCTATAATTGTAGCGATGCTTAAGAACCCAAGACAATTTAATCCTAAACGAGAAGTGTCTAAGGAGAAGTCATTGAGACGACGTAATCAGGTTTTTAAACAAATGGAAAAGAATGAGTTTTTGACCACTTCACAAAAAGATTCTTTACAGGCATTACCGTTAAAAATAAAGTTTACACCTCAAGGGCATTCCGATGGGATTGCGACCTACTTCCGCGAGAATTTAAGAGCCTTTATGTCACAATGGTCAAAAGCAAACCCCAAAGGAGAAAATGCTGATGGTGAAAAAGAATATTACGATATCTACCGAGATGGTCTCGTCATTACAACTACCATTGATTCTCGTATGCAACAATATGCTGAAAAAGCGGTGCAGCGACATATGGCAAAACTTCAAAAGGAGTTTGACCGTCAAAATAAGGATAATAAGATAACACCATTTAGGGATATTGATGAAGATGATATTGATAAGATTATGACACGAGCGATGAAGAATTCAGAACGCTGGCGTATAATGAAAGATGAAGGGAAGAGTACGGACGATATTTTAAAGTCTTTTGATGCAGAAACCGATATGCGTATTTTTTCCTGGCAAGGAGAGATCGATACCGTAATGACACCAAGAGATTCTATTCGATATTATAAAAGATTTTTGAGAACAGGAGTGCTCTCGATGGTGCCTCAAACGGGTGAAGTACGAGCCTGGGTAGGCGGGATTAATTTAAAACATTTTCAGTTTGATCATGTACAAATAGGGAAAAGGCAAGTAGGATCTACTTTTAAACCCTTTTTATATGCTACGGCCATAGATCAATTGCACAAATCACCTTGTGACACCTTGCCGAATACACTGTATAGTATTGCGGCTGGGAAACATGGAAACACTAAAGATTGGGAACCTAAGAATTCCAGTGGAGATTATGGAGGAATGATGACCCTAAGAGATGCATTGGCACAATCAGTAAATACAATTTCTGCCCGTTTGATGGATCAGGTAGGCCCGAGACCAGTGATAGAACTCGCAGAAAAACTGGGAATTGATGTCGAAGAAATCCCTGAGGTGCCTTCTATTGCATTAGGAACAGCGGACTTGAGTCTTTATGAAATGGTATCAGCCTATGCTACTTTTGCCAATCAAGGAGTCTATATTAAGCCTCAAATTGTAAGCACTATTGCAGATAAAAATGGAACAATCCTCTATCAACATGAACCCGAAACACGAGATGTATTAAGTGAAGAGGCAGCCTATGTTACCGTTAAATTGATGGAAGGTGTAACACAATCGGGATCGGGTCAACGTCTACGGTCGACCTGGGCAACAAATAGAATAGATTACAAACGTGCCGTTACTGGATATCCCTATGGCTTTACAAATCCTATTGCCGGAAAAACAGGAACTACACAAAATCAGAGTGATGGATGGTTTATGGGTATGGTGCCCAACTTAGTGACTGGAGTTTGGGTAGGTGGTGATGATCGGGCTACACACTTTAATTCATTAAGATATGGACAAGGCGCTACCATGGCATTACCTATCTGGGGGATGTACATGAAAGATTGTTATACCAATACTTCTTTGAATATTTCCAAAGGCAAATTTGAGGAACCCGAAGACTTAACTATTGAAGTCGATTGTGAAGCTTTTAAGGAAAAGGGAAAAATTGATGATGTTGTTGATGAATTAGGTCTGGATCTGTAAATCAAAATCGGTATCAAAACATTTTAGGAATTGAATAGATTTAGGACTTTTTCTGAATAATTCATTATAGCTCTATATTTTTTGTAATTTTCAATTAAATAAGAAAGAATGATAAGTAAAAAAGTCGAGAGTGTAGAAAAAGCACTTCAAGGCGTTGCAGATAATATGACATTTATGCTTGGAGGGTTTGGTCTTTCAGGAATTCCGGAAAATGCTATTGCACAACTGGTAAAATTGAATGTTAAAGGAGTCACCTGTGTTTCTAATAATGCTGGAGTAGATGATTTTGGATTAGGACTACTCTTGCAAAAACGTCAGATAAAAAAGATGATTTCTTCCTATGTGGGCGAGAATGCTGAGTTCGAGCGACAGATGTTATCTGGTGAACTGGAAGTAGAATTGATACCTCAAGGGACACTTGCCGAACGCTGTCGAGCAGCACAGGGAGGATTTCCAGCATTTTATACTCCTGCAGGATATGGAACTGAGGTTGCTGAAGGTAAAGAAACTAGGGAATTTGATGGGAAGATGTATGTCCTTGAACATGCATTTAAAGCAGATTTTGCATTTGTAAAAGCATGGAAGGGAGATGAAGCAGGAAATCTTATTTTTAAAGGAACAGCACGTAATTTTAATCCTAATATGTGTGGAGCTGCAAAAGTGACTGTGGCTGAAGTTGAGGAATTAGTTCCTCTTGGAACCCTTGATCCTAATCAAATTCATATCCCAGGTATTTTTGTTCAACGTATATTTCAGGGAGCACACTATGAAAAGCGTATAGAACAACGTACGGTAAGAAGCAAAGATTCAAAACCTTCCGCATAGGCGGAAGACTTATTAATCCAAATAATAATTCCTAAAAGGCAGGTAATATTTCCGCCTTCACGGAAATTGAAAAGTTATGGCCTTAGATAAAAACCAGATAGCACAACGTATTGCCAGAGAAGTAAAAGATGGGTATTATGTTAATTTAGGTATTGGAATACCCACACTTGTAGCAAACTTTGTTCGGGATGATATCGAAGTTGAGTTTCAAAGTGAGAATGGCGTTTTAGGAATGGGACCTTTCCCTTTTGAAGGTGAAGAGGATGCAGATATTATTAATGCCGGCAAACAAACGATAACAACCCTTCCAGGAGCAAGTTTTTTTGATAGTGCAACCAGTTTTGGAATGATACGCGGACAGCACGTAGACCTGACAATATTAGGAGCTATGGAAGTTGCTGAAAACGGAGATATTGCCAATTGGAAGATACCTGGAAAAATGGTGAAGGGAATGGGAGGAGCAATGGATCTTGTTGCGAGTGCCGATAACATTATCGTGGCCATGATGCACACCAATAAAGCAGGGCAATCTAAACTACTTCAAAAATGTTCTTTGCCATTAACTGGTGTAGGTTGTGTCAAAAAAGTAGTAACCAATCTTGCGGTTATGGAAATTACGGAACAAGGGTTTAAACTTCTGGAAAGAGCTCCGGGAGTTTCAATAGAAGATATTAAAAAAGCAACAGAAGGAGTACTTCAAATAGAAGGAGATATTCCTGAAATGACATTTTAAATGATCTGCATTAGTTGTGATACCGGTATCATAGACTATACGTACATAGAAAGTCGAAGCCTTGAAGATATTACAGACCGTTTCCTTAGAAATACGCTAAAAGCATTAGATTATCTTAAAGAATCTGAAGCGTTAGAATTGTATTATATAAATAACGAGAATAGCACTAGAAATTCTAGAAGAGTTAAGATTCTGGATACGTTAATAACGGATACTTCCTATAAACTTACGATCACCTACACGTCAGATAATAATTACTTCAGCGCAAAAAGAAGGACTATAGGGTTTTATGATACCCACGGGATTATTTTCAGAAAGAATCATCGTAAACCCTGGGCTAAAGAAAATATGGGATTCAATTCTCCAGCGGTACTTCTGGCTCATGAATGTATACATTGTTATAATAGCAATTATCATAGTGCGGCATACTGGTCGAGAAAAGACAATAAAGTCCTGCAAGATCAAAAAATAGATCGCAAAGGCCGTAACCTCTCTTTTCCAAATGAAGAGGAGGCATATGTAACTCAACTAACAAATCAAGTGGCGCAAAAATTGAAGGAAGATATACGTTCAAATTATGGAAGAAGCTATTATGAAGTGATTGATGTATGTGCTACAAAGAGTAATGACGAAGGGTCAATAATTGTCTAAAAACTACTCTTAAAATGCTGATTTCTTTTGTCGATGTTTCCCGATCTTTATCGAATAAATATCATTTTAACGATCAAATGAATCATAAAATCGTTGAAATACACAAAATTTTAACAAATTCATAAAAAAATTAAGAATAAAATTTGGTGAAGTAAAAAAAAATCCTACTTTAGCAATCCCCAAATCATTAATTGATAATATGACAACAGACAGATAAACTGGCCCCAAAGGTTTGTCTTGTTGAAGTCAAAAACCGAATAACTTGAATGACTCATAATGAGTGTTTAATGTTATGATTTGTTAGAAATCCGCGAGGGGAGCCTCGCGGATTTTGTTTTTATAAAAATTAAAACTCGTGGAAACTAAAACAAATCTTTTTAATCAAACATTATTTACCCTTA
>CAZPTJ010000037.1:0-18265 GCA_964589085.1 uncultured Flavobacteriaceae bacterium
AAAACATCTTTACTTTTGATGAAAGTAAGTATGGTGATTATTACATCAATAGGTTGTAAATTAATAAGTTCTAAAACTGTAATCTAAAAAACAAAAACGATGTATTAGTTACAATACATCGTTTTTTTAGAAGTATGAAATGAGCATAAACAAATTTAATTTATTGTTTACCAACCGAAATAATTAAATTTTTTGTGCGAAAGCACAGCGGTTGATCTAAGTAGGACATTTTTATTTATTTCATCTCTAATGAAATAAAAATTTTTAAGTAGATGAAAATACTGGACAGATACATTTTAACTACTTATGTAAAAACTTTTTTGAGCACTTTTGTTGTATTAATGTTCATTTTTGTTTTGCAAAGTGTTTGGCTTCATATTCAGGAACTTGCTGGAAAAGGCCTTGATGTAAAAATAATTTTAAAATTTCTAACATTAGCAATACCTATTCAAGTCGTATTTGCACTCCCATTATCTGTCTTACTAACAAGTATAATGACTTTTGGTAATCTTGCAGAAAACTATGAGTTTGCTGCTATGAAGTCCACAGGCATTTCGTTGCAAAGATCTATGAAAAGCCTAATAATTTTTATTATAGGTCTATCTCTCATTACCTTTTTTTTTGCCAATTATGCCATTCCTGCTTCACAACTAGAATTTTTAAACCTTAGAAGAAATATTGCTAAAGCTAAGCCAGCGCTAGCGATTATAAAAGGTCAATTTAATGCTATAGGCAATGATATCAACATCAAAATTGCAGATAAATACGGTGATCGTGATCAATATTTGACCGATGTTATCATTCATAAAAAAGACCCTACGCGTATCGGAAATTATACGGTTATCAAGGCTAGCAAAGGAGAGTTTATTAGTTCTGTAGATGATCCTGTACTTTCTCTACAATTGCAGGACGGTAATTATTATGATGAGGTAAAACAAAAAGATCTTCGAAAGAAAAGTAGAGTTCCTTTTGTAAAAAGTTATTTTGAAACATATACCCTTAATATAGACTTAAGTGTTCTTGACAATGTTGATTATGATGCGAAAGACATTGACAATAATTACAAAATGCTTAATATTAAAGATTTAGATTCAAATATTGTTCGGAAATCCAAACGTTTTAATAAGGAACTAAGAGAATTTGGAAACATCTTTATCAAAGGGGCCAATTTTCAAGAAGTACGAACAAAATTTAAATCAGAGCCTAAAGATTCTGTAAGTGAAGTGTTGTTAGAGAACTACGAACTTAAGGAACGTGTACAGATCCTGGAACTCGCAAGATCGAATATAAGCAATAACCTTACGACTATTGAAAATCAAAAAAATTTATGGGCGCGACGTGTTAAGGAACTCAATAAATTTGAGATCGCTATCCACGATAAATATGTACTGGCTTTCAGTTGTATTATTCTCTTTTTTGTAGGTGCACCACTAGGAGCTATTATACGCAAAGGAGGTTTGGGACTTCCTATTGTAATAGGCGTTGTTCTATTTCTAACCTATCATTTTGTTGGAATCTTTGCAAAGAACAGTGCAGAAGATGATAGTATAAGCCCTTTTGTAGCTTCTTGGTTAAGTACATTTATTATGCTTCCTCTGGGTGTGTATTTGACTTATAGAGCAACTACAGATCAAGGGTTATTTGATCTTGATGGCTTGATTGAGCCGATAAAACGATTATTTGAAAAGAAAGATAAAAACGTACATCAGGATAACACCTAAGCTCTTTTTATTAGGGACTTAAATCCTGTTCTCCTTATCTTTGTACTTTAAGTTATTACTATGCAAACAGTGATTGATACAACAATAAAACTTCATACGATTCCCGAAGCCATTGAAGATATAAAAAAAGGCAAGGTCATCATTGTCGTTGATGATGAAGATCGTGAAAATGAAGGTGATTTTGTGGCCGCTGCAGAAACGGCAACCCCTGAGATGATCAATTTTATGGCCACCCATGGGCGTGGTTTAATATGTACACCGCTCACAGAGGAACGATGCAATGCATTGAATTTGGATATGATGGTAGGCGCCAACACAGATCCTATGGAAACAGCATTTACCATTTCTGTTGATCTTAAAGGGCAAGGTGTAACCACTGGAATATCTGCTGCAGATCGCTCAAAAACAGTTAGAGCATTAGTGCATGGGGATACAAAACCATATGATCTGAGTAGACCAGGGCATATTTTTCCATTAAAGGCTAAAGAAGGTGGAGTTTTACGTAGAACGGGGCATACCGAAGCCGCTATAGATTTTGCCCGATTAGCTGGTTTTAATCCTGCAGGTGTTATTGTCGAGATTATGAATGAAGATGGAACTATGGCACGATTACCACAATTAATTGATGTGGCTAAGAAATTTGATCTCAAAATCGTGTCTATTGAAGATCTGGTTGCCTATCGCATGGATCATGATAGTCTTATCGAGAAAAAGGAAGATTTTAATATACAAACCCGTTATGGCAAATATCGTTTACGAGCCTATAAACAAACGACTAATGAGCAAGTGCATCTGGCACTAACCAAGGGAGAATGGACACCGGATGAACCCGTTATGGTTCGTATAAATTCTACACAGGTTAATAATGATATTTTAGGCACACTCACTAGGGATGCAGATAAGAAACTGGATGATATGTTTAATCTTGTTGAAAGTGAAGGAAAAGGTGCTATTATCTTCATTAATCAACAAAATGCAGCCGCCAATCTTCTGGGAAGATTAAATGAACTTAAAATAATTCAGAAAAAAGGTGTGATGAAAGCGCCCAATATTGTTATGGATACCAAAGATTTTGGTATTGGCGCACAGATATTACATGATCTTCACATCTCAAAAATCCGTTTAATCACAAATAGTGATCGTACTAAACGTGTGGGGATGATAGGCTATGGGCTTGAGATTGTGGAACATATAGAATATTAATCTCACTTTAGGGCATAAAAAATGGCAAGCGACCTACATCACACTGCTACAACCGTGTACCCTTGCTGTGTTCCCACCCTGGGGGATTAAACAGGAGCTAGTTGTGTAGGACTTGCCGATGCAAAGATAGCGCATTCCTTAATTTAGACAAGGTTTTTTAGACCAATTTTTTGTTCTAAATTGCCATTATAAAATTGCAAGATCATGACCGTTTATAAATTCTTTAGTGTTGCTTTTCTTCTACTTCTTATATCCTCTTGTGAAGACAAAAAGACGATCGAAAACAATTATAGTATTTCTACTTCTGCCAAAAAGAATGCACTGGTAAAAGGAGGGACTGTTTCTATTTCGCTTAAAGCAAAAAAAGAATTTAAAATAGATTCTGTTGTTTATTTTTTAGAAAACAAACGTCTAGGAAGTACATCATCTATAGCTGATTATTCAACAACACTAAATCACAAAACGCTAGGTCATAAAGAGTTGAAGGCAAAAATTCATACTGAAAATGGCACAACTACAACTTCAACTGAAATAGTTTTGCTCAATGATACTGCTCCAAAAATTTATACATATACTATTGTCAACCGATTTCCACATCAAATCGATGCTTATACTCAAGGTTTAGAATTTGTTGAAGATACGCTCTATGAAAGCAATGGAGAGCTAGGTAAATCTACTCTACGTAAACTGGAATATACCTCTGGCAAGGTATTAAATGAGTACAAAATGGATGATATCTATTTTGGAGAAGGTCTAACTATATTAAATGATCGAATCGTTCAATTAACCTGGCGTGGAAAAATTGGATTTACCTACGATCGCTCTACTTTTAAAAGAATTGGATCTTTCTCTTATAATAATAGTAAAGAAGGTTGGGGTTTATGTAATGACGGAAAAGTAATATACAAATCTGATGGGACAAGCAAAATCTGGATTCTAGATAAGGACACCTATGCTGAGCAAGGATATTTTGAACCTACAGATCATCGAGGTGTAAAGAAAAAATTTAATGAGTTAGAGTATATTAATGGGAAGATCTATGCAAACACCTATCAAAAGCCTAGCATTGCTATTATTAATCCTGAAAATGGTGCTATAGAAGGCGTTATAGATTTACGTGACCTTCCTGATGAAGTACAATCTGGTCTTGATACTCAGAACGAAGTTCTGAATGGTATTGCCTATAAAGCTAACGAAGATCGTCTTTTTGTAACCGGTAAACATTGGAATACCCTGTTTGAAATAAAGCTGGAAGAAAAATAAACCCTTTTCCCTCATTGAGATACTTCATTCCCTCATTCTTGCTTTAGTTTATGCCTGCAAACCTATAGGTTTGAGTTATATCCAAAAAGCATTAAATGAAAAAATCCTTCAAAATTAATATCCCCGAACCTTGCCATGAAGATTGGGCTTCAATGTCTCCATCACAAAAGGGAAAGTTTTGCCAGGCGTGTGAAAAAGAAGTTGTTGATTTTTCCCGAAAAACGGATGAGCAACTATATAAACTTGTTCAAAGTGGAACAAATCTTTGTGGTCGTTTTATGGCATCCCAATTAAACAGAGATATTCATCTTGCGCGAAAAGAGAAAAATAGCTTGGTCTCCTATGCAACCTCTTTATTATTGCCTATATCAGTTTTGGTTTCTCAAGATATTACCGCTCAAGGTGAACCTAAGATGCAAGTGGAGCAAACAGACAGCACTTATACATCCTTAGGGATAAGTTCACTCAATCGAAAAATAGAAACGACCAAAACAACTTTTCAAATTAAAGGTGTCGTTTATGATGATCTGGACATTCCGCTAATAGGCGTCAATATACTAATCAAGGGCACACAAAGGGGTGCTCAAACAGATTTTGACGGTAATTTTACTTTAGAGGTAAATGCAGGTGATATTTTGGAAATATCCTACATAGGATATGATACTAAAGAAATAATTGTGGGTACAGCAGTACAAGATTATAAGATCATCTTAAATGGTTTTGTTTCGGGAGGAATCACTTTAGGAATGTACATTGTTCCCGATCCTGATCCCAATCCATTATTAACGAGTATTACTAATCCTCATGATACCGATTTTGAAGAAACCTCTGAGCAAAAAGTTCGTATCAAGGAGCGGCGTGAGCATTGGAAAAAGGCCAAAGCCTGGGAAAAAGTAAAAGAAGAACGTGAAAAAGCAGCAAGAAAAGCAGCTCGTAAAAAGAAAAGAAGGTTCTAATAAAATAATACCGAGCACAAAAAGTTATATTTTTACAAAAAATACTTTATGCGCAGCATATATACACTTTTACTTTTAGCTGGTATCATCTTATGGAGTTCTTGTCGGGAAGATTTTGAAACTACATTAAGTACAGGAGATTTACGCTTTTCTCAGGATACTATTTTTCTAGATACGGTATTTACAAATATCGGTTCAAGCACACGGAATTTTAAAGTGTATAATGATAGTGACGAACCTATTTCTATTTCTTCTGTGCGCCTAGGAGAAGGAGAAAGTTCTGATTATCGTCTTAATGTAAATGGTGTGGCTGGGCAGGTATTTCAGGATGTAGAGATTCTAGCTAACGATAGCATTTTTGTTTTTGTAGAAACAACTCTAGATATCAATGATTTTGAAAGTGATAATGGTCAGTTTTTATCTACTGATATCGTTCAATTTGATATGGGCGTAAATGAGCAAAGTGTAGATTTGGTGACACTGGTTCAGGATGCTATTTTTCTTTTTCCGGGTAGAGATGATGCAACAGGTATTGTAGAAACATTGACTATAAATGGTGTTGAGACCTCTCTAGAAGGACGTTATCTTCTACCAGACGAGTTAACATTTACTGCAGACTTACCTTATGTCATTTTTGGATATATGGCTGTAGGAGATCCTTTAAACAATAGTCCTACAACCCTTACCATAGAACCGGGAGCTCGAGTTCATTTTCACGATAATAGTGGTATTATCGTAGCTGATAATGGTAGTTTACAGATTAATGGCGCATTGAGTTCTGATCTGGAAGTGCTGGAAAATGAAGTGATTTTTGAAGGAGATCGATTGGAGCCAAGCTTTGCCGAAACTCCAGGACAATGGGGAACGATACTCCTTACCGACGGTAGCGTCAATAATAGTATCAATTATACGACGATTAAAAATGCTACTATAGGTATACTTAATGAATCTAGCACCGATACTGGCAATCCTAATCTCACAATAACAAATAGTCAATTATATAATCATGCAGTTGCTGGAATGATTCATAGGTTTTCCACCGTTGAAGGAAGCAATCTGGTAACCAATAATTGTGGACAGTTTTCTATGCTCGTGCAGCTAGGCGGTTCTTATAATTTTGATCATTGTACTTTTGCCAACTTCTCCTCCTTGGGAATTAGAACAACCCCCGCCGTACAATTGGATAATAGCTTGCTTGCAGGAGAGACCTTACTCATAGGGGATCTTACTGAAGCAAATTTCACTAATTGTATTATTACGGGAAGCCAAAGCGAAGAATTCTTTGTAAATAGAGAAGAGGGCACCGCTTTTAATTTCAATTTTAGTAATAGTGCTATTCGTTTTGATGATACGTTTGGCAATTTTTCTGAAAACCCCTTGTTTGATTTTGAAAATCCAACGCTATATCAAAATGTTACCAGAGAAGTAAATAGTCTTGATTTCCTTGACCCTAGCAATAATCTATTGCAAATAGGCGAAGTTTCCAGTGCCAATGGTCTTGGAGATGTAACTACTGCACAACAATTTCCAGTAGATCTTGTAGGAACAGATCGTACGGTGTCTCCTGATCTGGGTGCCTACCAAAGTATTATTTTTCCTGACCCTGATGATGGGAATTAGATTCTTTTTAGGGCAATTGTTGGTCTAAATTAGCTATTCAGGAAAGTGACTTGAATATCTAAGTAATGAAAGAAATTGATTTATAAAGAATTACATGATTTCAGCAGCAATGACTTCCCATCAGACCTTATTTATTCTTTGAATATTCTTATAAGATCAAAAAATATCCAAGAATTTTAATCCAAAAATAAAGGCTCCTAAGTCATCGTTTAGGCCATAAGATTTTACATAATCTACGCGTAAGAGTCTAAAATTGCCCCATCCCAAATTGTCTATACCAATAGAAAATTCGGAATAGGGCGTATTATCCTGAGTACTTAGGACATGTGCCCCTACAACAAGATTAAAATTAAGTTGATTAATCCCTGGTATTTTTCCAAGAATCCATCCCTTAAAATCATGCTCCACATGACCCTCAAAATAACTTTGATTTGTACTCAGGTCATAGTATGGTAAAAGATTAAAACGATTGATATATGTCGCTTCCGTTCCTATCCGGGTTTGATTTCCATTAAAGTGCTGAAAATCTACAAAACTGATATTTGATCCCGTATTTAAAAAGGTTCCTGCTTTTAGATTATAATTGAAACGCCCTTTACTACCGATATCAAACCCCTGCCTTAAGGCAACTCGTAATTGATTGAAATTAAAGTCATCTTCTGTCGCTCCAAGACCGGTTTCATAGGCTAAGAACAATGTAGGATAACGATCATCAGAGATATTAAACTTACCTATGGGATAATTGTAATATTTCTGATCAAAATTAATTCTGGCACTCACCTGCCCTTTCACAATATTATGCCGCACAAAAGGAATACTCGATTCATCAAGAGGAGCGAGCGGGTCATTACTTGTAAATACCTGATCATCTTTAGGAAAAAAAGTTTGATCGGTTGTATTTAAAAGTGCATTCCGACCTTCATAAGATAGATTTACTCCAATATTGATCCCGTTAAAAAGTTCTTGAGAATAGTTAGCTTGAATAAAAGAACGTTCGTAAAGTTTAAGGAAATTGCGTTCAAAATAAAGGGTAGCCGTGGTATTAATAATTTCTGATATGGCAGAGGTATTGAAAGCACGGGCCTCTACTCCACCTACAATAGACAATCGACTTCTATTAGTTCTATTAAAGCGCCGTGTAAAGCCCCCAGTATAACGCAGACGATCATCGGAAAATCCATAGTTCGCTTTCGCGAAAGCAGAAAAAAAGCGTTGAAAATCGTCATCACTCCAACTGATAAAAGAAACTCCTGTTTCGCCATGCCATCCCTGTACCGTATTGAAGTTGATTCCTCCCAAAACACCATTATACGATAAACGCCATCGCTTATAGGTGTTTGAATAGCTATAACCTGTTATCGGAGATAGTAATTTGAATTTATTAGAACGCTCATCTATAGAGTCTAAATATTTTTGTGATTTGCGAATCACCTGAATGCTATCTTTTTTAAGATAATCTTCTGACTCTTCTGAGGTCAAAGGTACTGGTCGAAATTGCTCCCAATAGAGGCTATCTTTCTTATTGGCTTCCGGTACAAAAGACAGCACTTCATTAGTAAAAGATTTTCGAGTAAACTCGGGGTTAAAATTATAGTCGCTATACACAGCGGTAAAATGTCCATCTCCTTTAATCCCAAAAAATGCAAAGCTAAAATCGATAGCCTGAGATAATTTAATCCATTGCTCGCTATGCGTATCATAAGAGAAGTTTTGTTTAAACTTCAACTCTTTTACAAAAGGGACTTGAATGGCTTCTCCGGTAGTTTCCAATTCTACTCCATAAACTTGCCAATCATCTTCAACGATATAAATCAAGCCACTAAAAACCCGGTCTTTAGGTCTTCTAGGGGTCACTTCTATCTTATTAATCAACTTTCCATTTTCAAAGAACGTTCCAACCAACTTATAGCGATAGTATGCGTACGCATTATTTGCAATAGGTGATACAATCTGAGCATTAAGAGCAATGGTATTCTCATAGAAGGAAAAATTGGCATCAATAGCACTATTAAAACTAAAGCCATTGTCATTACCACTTACTTTACTGGCTGTAATTTTTTCGCTAAAATTATTAGGCCGTTGGTAGGCAATTTCAGATATGGTTTCACTTAAATAGATGATTCCAGTACGGGTAGAGTCCAGACCGCCTCCTAAATCACCTATTTCCTGTCCCAGTATTTTTTCGGGAGCATCCTTCACCTTCCATAAACCTCGAGAATAAAATTGTGCAGTATACTCACTGAAGCGGTCAAGGTTTGCTTTTCTATTTGCAATAGCCGCACGTACAACGCGATCTGCAGGGTTAACTCCTGTAGCAACTATAACCTCATCCAGTGATGTTGTTTCTTCTGTTAGTGTAATATCCAATGTATATGGAAAGCTGGAGATCGTTATATTTTTTCTAATTGTTGTATACCCCAAATATTGAAATACAATCTCATAAACCCCTGTTTTATTAATGTCAAGCTCATAAAGACCTTCACTATTTGAAGTTGTTCCTGTATAGGTTCCTTCTAAATATATATTTACAAAAGGAAGTGGAGTTTCTGATGTGTCTGTTACTTTACCAGTAACCTGACTATAAAAAGAAAATGATATACAAAAAAAATAAAGTGATAGGAGTACTGTTCTTTGCATTATTGATGGTTTAGTTATCGTAAAGAAACAACTCGAGGAATGATCTTTTTCTTAAATAAGTGTTAGTTAGTATTTTTTTAAGTAATGGTATTATTGATTATAAGATTTTTTAATTCTGGATAAATCACGTTTATTATCACGATCTTTTATAAGCTCTCGTTTATCATAGAGTTTCTTACCACGAGCCAGACCGATATCAAGTTTTGCAATTCCCTTTTCTGTAATAAAAAGACGCAATGGAATTATAGTTAGTCCTGTTTTTTTTACTTCCCGTTCCCATTTACGAAGTTCTTTTTTATTGAGTAATAATTTTCGCTCACTTTTGGGTTTATGATTAAAATAGGTGGCATGAGAATATTCCTGAATAGTCATATTAATAACGAACAGTTCTCCATTATTAAACTCACAAAAACTTTCGGCAATAGACGCCTTACCTTCCCGAATAGATTTAATTTCGGTTCCTACGAGCTTTATACCAGCCGTGTAACGATCAATAATTTCATATTCGAATCGTGCTTTTTTATTAAGTATGTTTATCGTTGAAGACATAAAACAAAAGTACTAAAATTGTGTCTGCACTTAGCGTAATTTGTATTTTAGCTGAAAGAAGCTACACTCTTATATTTTAAATCGTTTACCGTGAAAAAAATTCTTTTTATAAGTACTCTTACTTTACTAACCTCTTGTACTAGCACTCCAGATATTACGGCTGAAGAATTACTGGAAAAAACTATTGAAACCTTAGGAAAAAGAGCCCTCTATAATTCTGAATTGTCTTTTATGGAACGAGAAATTAGTTATACTTCTTTAAGATCTAAGTATCAATATGAGTATACTATGAAACGTTCAGTTGACACTATAAATTATTTTGCCAAATCATATAATGGTGGTTTTGAATATACTGAAAATGGCGTGCCTGTAAGTTATGGTGCTGCAAACGGGCAGTTGGAAAAAGACTTAATTGATCTAAATCAATTTATGATTTTGCCTGCAAATTTTGAAAATGACAATGCTGTATTACTCAATTTAAAAAATGACATTTCCATCGATGGAATAGAATATTATGTATTGCATATATCATTTAAAAATCAAATGCCCACAGACTTAGCAGGAAACTATAATCTCTATATCGCTAAGGATACTTATGAAATTGATTTTATAGGCTATGATTCTTTAGCTACTGAAGGCCGTTTCTTTCTCAAAGAGGCATTTAATAAAAGGGTTCTTAATGGTGTTTCTTTTTCAGATTATAGAACATATGTATCACAAAAAAATATTTCAACAATTGATAGTTTACCTGTACTTTTGGGAAAGAATCAACTCGTCCTACGCAATCCTCTAGTTATAAAAAATATTAACGTCAAACTATTGGATTAAGGCAATTTTTAAGGTATGAAATCTAATGATAATTTTGATAAGAAAAGAGTCGACCTAATTGTTTTCCAAACGCTGTAATTCTGAACTTATAACTCCTCCCTTAATTGTAACTGTATAGAGGTTTCCATTATTAGAATCATCAATTGATTCATATTTTTCTTCTCCTAAGACAGCATTCACAAATGCGGGAGTTGTATTACTATGACCAACAACCAACACTCTTTTTCCTAAAGTGTTCTTTATAAAAAGTGAATCATTAAGATTTCTTGGATCATATAATTGAACTTCAAGTTTCTTGCTAATAGCCGTTTGAACAGCCGTTGAAGTTGTACGTTTATAATTTGTAGAATACACCGCATCCAGTGGTACTTCAGCAAAGTGTTGTGCCCAAAATGTAGCTCTTTGATGTCCCTTTTCTGTTAATTCAGGATCTCCCTCAGAAGGATTGGATCGGTCTTTCTCTGCATGTCTGATAAAGTAGTACGTTGTTTCAATCGCTTCATTATCAAAATTTTTACAGCTATTTAAAGTTATAACAGCCAGTACAACACATAATAATAACCTCATAAATTAACTTTTTAAAATTAGGTGATAAAAAGTTGTAAGCTTAGATATATTTAACCGACTGTTGCTGTAACATTCATCCTTTTTTACTTGTGTAAGACACAAATAAAAAGTCTGCTATGATGAAGAGCAAAATTCCGCGGTCTCCGCGGAATTTGTTTTTTAATTAAAGTTGAACAATACGATAAGCGTGTAAGCCACTGCAAAACTGCTCATAAATACCGTATAAATTCCTAAAACTACATTGTAGTTAGGTTTAAAATGTTCTCTCTTTAATGTGTTTCTTTTAGTTTTCATGATTGTCAGATTTTAAGATTGATACTTATAAGACTATCCTGAAAAGAAAATGTTACAACAAGTTTTAATCGATATTAATAGAAAATCAAACTTACAAAGACTTTATCTTTTTAAGTTTAGCTTTCCATAATTCAAGCGACTCCTTTTGTTTATTAATGTTTTTATGAACTTCCTTTACCATAGGATTATCATCAGAAACATACTGAAAAAATCCTAAATTATTTTCAAGTTGATTGATCTCACTCTTAATTTCATCTATCTTTTTCGTAATAAAAAAGCGTTCTTTTCCTAAAGCATGATCATCTCTTTGAGAAATTGCTGCGATTTTATTTTCATATTTAATCATTTCTACTTCCTTACGAGACAAATCAAGTTGCTTAAATAAACCATCCAACACTTTATTAAATCGCTGTTCTATCTCTCTTTTAGAATGAGGCACTCTTCCGAGCTCTTTCCATTGAGCAATATGCGCTTTAATAGTTTTAAGTCCTTCTGCAGGCTCTCCTTCTAATTGAAGAGTTCCTATAGTTTGTAGCAGTTCTTCTTTCTTTAAATAACTAGCTTCTTCTGCCTCACTAGCTTTATTCTTAGAAGCATTTATACGATCAAAATAAAAATTACAAGCACCTTTAAATTGTTTCCAGATCTTATCACTATCCTTTCTAGGGACATGACCTATTTTTTTCCAATCATCCTGAATTTTTTTCATAAGTGGAGTGACCACCTCAAAATCATCACTCTCCTTATTCTCTTCAGCAATTTTAACTAACTCCTGTTTCTTATTTAAATTATCGTATTGTTCTTTTTTCTGAGATTTATAGAAGTCATTCTTATTATGATTAAATTGGCGTACAGCCGTTTTAAAAGCATTCCAAATCTCTTCATTAACAGCATTAGGCACTCTTCCTATTTTAAAGAACTCTTCTCGAAAAGTCTCTAGTTGTTTGATTTTTTGCTGCCATCCATTATGAGACGTTATCGCTTCTTCGTTTATTGATTTTATTTTATCAACGACTTCTACCTTAAGCTCATAATTCTTTTCAAATCCTTTTTCTTTTTCTTTAAAAAACTCTTGTCTTGCGTCGTGAATTTTTTTAGTTATCTGACTGAAAGTATCCCAAATTTCATCGCTATACTCTCTGGCCACGGGACCTATTTCATCCTTCCACATACGATGCAATAGTTGTAATTCCTTAAAGGCTCTATTAACATCGTTTTCCTGCGCTAACTCTTCGGCACGTGCAATGAGTTGTAATTTTTTATTAAGGTTTTCCTGGAAATGTTTATCTCTAAACTCCCTGTTTAAGTGTAGGTATTCATAAAAATTATCAACATGATGATAATATGTATTCCAAATTAAGTTGTAACGGTCTCTAGGAATATTACCAGCATTATGCCAGCGTTCCTGAATACTTTTAAATTTATTATACGTAGTATTAAAACTATCTTCTCCTCCCAATTGATCCCGCAATCCCTTTAAATCCTCAATTATTGCCTCACGTTCCTTAAGGTTTTCTTGTTGATCTCTCCTTATACTTTGGTAGTATCTTGATCGCTTATTTCTATATTCATAATACAACTCATTGAATGCCTTCTTAACTGGAGAAAAGTGTCTAAAATCAATAATATTCCCTCCCTCCTTTAGAAATGTTTCTTTAGCTGCATTTTCTTCTGCATCAAACTGTGTATTAATTGAAGTCTTAATACCTTCTACATGCTCCTTAATATCTTGAACTTTTTCTGCCCTCAATAAGGTTTTAAACTCCTGTAAAAGATCTTCTTCCGTCATGGAATCGTACCCTTTTTTTGGAATCACCTTAGGAATATCTTCGACTTCGCTTTCTTCAGAATCAACCTTCTCATCTTCCGAAAGTTCATTTGTTTCTACATCTTTAGAGATCATTTCTTCAATCTCATCTTCAGATGGAAGAGAAACTGCATCAGATTCTTCTATAAGTGCGGTAGTTTCTTCTTCAAATGTTTTAGATTCAGAAACTTCAGGTGCTCTTTCAGTTTCTTTTTCGTTTATCGATTCTTCTTGAGGATTTTCAGAAATAGACATATTTTTCAATGTTAGGGTTCATAATATTAAGCAGGTAAAGATACTAACTACTCTGTAATAGGCAAGTTAATTATTATTAAGCATTCCATAATTCCCAGGCAAACTCAGCCTGAAGTTCCAACATGCGTAACCCATTACTTATTATAGTTCCCTGTTCTTTTCCATGTTTTAAGAATTGTGTCTCTGATGGATTATAGACCAAATCAAACAGAAAATGGTTCTTAGTAAGTAGACCATATGGAAGATCTGGACAAGTATTAATTTCGGGATATGTACCTAAAGGTGTGGTATTAATGATAAGGTTATGATCCTGTATTATTGCCTCATCAACCTCTGCATATACAAGTTGATTTACAGAATCATGATGCTTTCGCGAAACTAAGGTACTCGTAATTCCCAAATTATGCAATGCATATACAATGGCCTTTGAAGCTCCACCTGTACCCAATACTAATGCTTTACAGTCTTTCAAAAAATCATGTTGGTTATTGAAGAGAGAGAGAGGTTTCAGTAAATCATTGGGTTTATAATATATCCCAAGTTTTTCGTATAAAGCTCCAGTAAAACCCAAAAAATCAGTATTAAATCCTTTGAGCTTGCCGTTTTTGAAGCGTTTAATTGTATTGATGGCTCCAATTTTTTCAGCAGATGTATCTACACTATCTAAAAAAGAAAAAACCTGCTCTTTAAAAGGTATTGTAACATTATATCCGTCAATACTGGTGTCCTGAAGAATTTCCAATACTTCTTTAACTGCTGTACAATCAAAATTTTGATACTTGGCATTAATTCCTAGCAAATCAAACTTTTGGGTAAAGTATGATCTTGAAAACGAATAGTCAATGTTTCTCCCTATTAATCCAAACCTACGCATGTGCTTGTTCTCTTGTCTTATCTCCATATTTGCCCAATGCGACTACCATGCCTATCCCTATAATAATAAATATAATGGCCAATATATTTTCCAGATTAAACTCTGTAGGAATAAATCGATCATAGTTATCTAAAATTGGATTTCCATTTTGATCCATCATTACACTACCTGTTGAATCTAGTTGATACATTTCATTTTTCCAGGGCCAGACGACTCCTAATGATCCGGTTATAAATCCAATGATTACGGCATTTGTAGCATTTTTAAAAGACCGTAATAAATAACCTAAAAAATGTGAAAGAGTAATTAATCCCGTAATTGAACCCAACATAAATACACCTAAGACTTTCAACAGGCGCATCCGTTCTGCATTATTCATAAATGCGAAATCCAGCGTTACTAGATCGACCATGGTCAGATAAAGTGCGTTTACCGAATCAACAAGTAATAAAACATAATTTCCAAATAGTATAAGAAGGAAGGATCCCGACAATCCAGGTAGTGTCATTCCCGAAACTCCAACTACACCACAGAAAAAGACAAATAGTAATTGATCATTCTCCTGCGCGGGTTCTAATAAACTTATACTGATACCCGCAACTGTCCCTAATATTAAAAAAAGAAGGTTCTTTCTACTCCAGGCATCATAATCTCGTGCTATATAATAAATAGATCCTATGATCATCCCAAAAAAGGAACTCCATACTAATAAAGGGTAATGTTGTAATGCGAGATCTAATAGTAATGAAACGCTAAAATAACTTATGAGCATCCCTAAAAGAAGAAGGCCTATAAACCTTCCATTAATATAGGTCCAGAATGTTGTAAAACGTCCATTTATTAAAAGCATAAATGCTCTACCATTGAAACGTTGCATTGAAAAAATAAATTCTTCATAAAATCCAGCAACAAAAGCAATCACTCCGCCTGAAACTCCAGGTACTTTATTTGCCGTACCCATTGCTAAACCTTTAAGTATTAACCATATTTTATCAGATAAGCTACGTGTTTCAGTCCGCATGAATAATTTTACTTTTGGATAGACGTTCTAGAATAAAAATAACAGCAAATCCTAAAATTCCAAGGGTAAGCGCATATAATATTTGAGGATCTCCTTCATAAGCACCTGGCAAAATACTTTTTTCTAGTAGTGGTACTTCTTCTCCATGTCTATTTATTCGAGTAGATAAAACTTCTTTCCAAGGCCATATTTTATTGAGTGACCCTATCATAAAACCAGTAAGAAGTGATAATGTCAATTCCTTACGATGTGCAAACATCCATTTTAATCCTTTCGAAAATAATTTTAAACCTATAATACAACCTATTATAAAGAGTATGATTCGGAAAAGACTCGTTTTAAATAGATTTAAGTCCTGAGACAAAACAGATTCAATAAAATCGTTAAAAGTGCCTAGCATTACCGTATAGGAACCTAGCAATATCAATATAAAAGAACCTGATATACCTGGTAAAATCATAGCAATAATGGCTATAAAGCCTGAAAAAAGAATAAAATACCAACTGGAAGGTGTTGCTTGTGGTTCTGCAATAGTAATATAGTAAGCGATGACACATCCAATGATGATACTAATAACCTTGGTTATATTCCAAGTACTTATTTGTCTCCCTATATAAATTGTACTTGCGACAACTAATCCAAAGAAAAATGACCATATTAAAATAGGGTGTTCTTTCAATAAATATTCTGTCAATTTTGCAAAGGATAGAAAACTCAGGAACATCCCAACAAACAAGGCTAAAAGGAATCCAAGGTTGTAGGTTTTGAACATGTGTTTAAAACCTGATTGTTTCCATACTTTAAAAACACCGAAATCTACCTGATCAATGGTTTGAATCAATTCTTCGTAAATACCAGAAATAAAAGCTATTGTACCTCCAGAAACTCCTGGAACTACATCAGCAGCACCCATAGCCATGCCTTTTAGGCCTAAACCAACATAAGAAATAAAATTACGTCTCATTGATTCCTTTTTGCAAAAGCGAATTTAATGGCTTTCTGCAAGACCTCCTAGTACTTGTTTCCTAAAGATTAAGTAATCTAAAATCTTTTTACTTATTGTAACTAGCAATAAGAGCCTGTACTTCTTTTTTAGAAAAAGGATATGGGAAAAGTTCTTCTAAAATGATACTAAACTCATGATCAAATTTAAGTCCATTTTTAAGAAAGTACCGCCCCTGTATGTCATTACCATTTTCATAATTCAAACCTGAAAGCCTAAACGCGATTTCTGCACTTTCTGGGTAAAATTCCAAAGCTTGGGTAAGATTAGCTATACTCGCATCATACTCTCCTAAATCTATTAGAATATCAGCGCGCATAAGCCAAGTATCCAGCTCATAATTACCTAACTCAAGAGTTCTTCTATATCCATGTTCAGCTTCTTCAAAGAAGTTTAGTCTATGATTAATTTTTGCATAACGTTTCCAATACAACACATTTTCACTATCAATATTTATTGCTTTATTAATAAAATAAAGTGCCTTCTGATAGTCTAACTTTTTACTGTAAAAATCTGTGATTGCTATCCACCCATTATCCAGTAAAGGATCCTCATGGATTGCTCTGTTGTAATACTTTATTGCCAACTCATCGTTACCCAACTTCTCATAACACTTCCCTAATCTTAACAATGCAAAAGATGTAGGGTCATCCAATTCTAAGGTAATCTGATAGTTTTCTATTGCTTCATTATATCTACCTAGCTTCTCCAGTACTTTACCTTTTTCAAGATAAGCACCTATAAAACGATCATCACTAATCACTGCAAAATCAAAGGCTGATAATGCTTTTTCATAATGCTTAAGATCAAAATATTGCTTTCCTATCTGATGCCAGGCAACCTCGCAATAAGGATATTTATTAAGAAACATATTGAGGTAATCGATAGCTTCTTCTTGTTGATCAAGAAAATCAAAACAGTAAATTATATTATATAAAGCACTGTAATCTTGCTCATCCAATTCCAAACATTTCATAAAATTGAATTTGGCATTGGCAAAATCATCCAGAAAAAGATATTCCATTCCTATTAAAGAATAGACATCTGCCGGATCATTGGTAAGCTCCAGCGCCATCTCTAATAAAGAAATCGCCTTGCTATGATCGTCTTGCTTACTAAAGATGTTTGCTTTCTGAATATAAATCTCTTCATTATTGGGATCTAACTCATAGAGTTCTGTAAGTAACTCATCTGCAGAATTAAAGTTATTCTCAAAAATGAGGATTTCAGCTTTATATAATTTAAGATTGGCAGCAGTAGGATGCTGTGCTAAACCTAACTTCACGGCCTTACGAGCCAGAGCAATTTTTCCGTTTTCAATATAATGGTTGGTTATATTTTCGAATTCATCAGCATCGAAGAAAAGAATATCATTTGTTTTTAACATTGACTCAAAACGAGTAAGAGATAAATTTCCTTCTTCGTGATTATAATCCATACACTAGAATTTAAAATTCGTCATTTATAAAATTAATAATGTCTGTATAGTATCTAATCGATAAGTGAATTAGTTGTCAACAGAATAATGAACAGCCAAAATCAAGCCAAAGCTTAGAATGACTCTTTTTTTGATCTATTTAAAGTCGCTTGAGTAATTCCAAGTCTTTTTGTCATTTAATAACAAAAAGACTTGATTAAAGACAACTCGACCATTAATAATGACAGTT
>CAZPTJ010000038.1:0-12386 GCA_964589085.1 uncultured Flavobacteriaceae bacterium
TTATATTTTGATATTTCTCGATTTCTAAATAGCAAGGGGTTGTTTTTCTTAAAATGGATCAAATATCAGTATGTATAGAGGTTTGAAGAAATTGAAGGGTTTTTTGCCGGACACTACTGATTTTTTTTATAAATGTTGAGCAACCGATTCATGCATATAACATCTTATAGTTGTACGAATTAAACAAGAAGATGTATGAAAACGATAAAAATGGTTTTAGGTGTTTTGATAGTCATCAGCTTATTTGCTAGCTGTAGTAGTGATGATGATGCGGTAGCTTTATTAGAAACTGTTACTATGGCTGATCTTGAGGGGATATGGAATGTGACAAACATCAGTGGCGGTTTTCCAGGATTTGATGAAGATTTTATGACAGGAGATTTAATCTGGACGTTTAATGAGAATATGGGTAACCTTATTATTGAAAGTGCTGAAGGTGTCGATCCTATTATCAATACGGGAACATTTACCTATTCCATTCTGCAAAATGGAGGACGTTCCTTTTTGGTAATTGACGATATAGAGCAGGGCCTACTATCTCTCTCGAGATCTAACTTGCAACTTGATGAAGGGATACTATCTATAGGCCCACAGAGTGATTCATTTCAAATAAACTTTGAACGATAATTGTTAATTCCCTAAAATGGTCGTGGTAAATAGATGTGATTTCAGGTGAAATTTTTTAGTACCTTTAACTCCATGTCAGACACATCTTGGACATATCTTCCATTATTACTTAAATTCCTGATTAAGCGTAATCCGGAGTGAGATAAGATTGCTGTATTTTAAGTAACTTTAAAGCAATCTAATCTTGACTACATATGCCTTTTTATCATAAACTAGGAGAGATCCCTCCCAAACGACACACTCAGTTCAGAAGACCGGATGGTAAACTCTATTCCGAACAACTTTTTGGCACCATAGGATTTGATGGGATGAGTACTAATAGTTATCACGTACATCGTCCTACACAGGTTAAAGAAATCCAGAAACAATATTCGGTGGCACCTAAAGTGGCTCTGGAGAACAATATGAAATCCTATCGTTTTCATGGGTTTAAAATCACTCCCGAAAAAGACTATCTGGAGAGTAGAAAA
The DNA here is from genome assembly GCA_964589085.1 of uncultured Flavobacteriaceae bacterium. Taxonomy (GTDB): domain Bacteria; phylum Bacteroidota; class Bacteroidia; order Flavobacteriales; family Flavobacteriaceae; genus Dokdonia. The sequence goes on from CAZPTJ010000038.1 coordinate 1,098, forward strand.
CCAGTGTTGACCAATAGTGATTGTACTATTATTCTAGCAGCGCCTCAAGAGAAAACTCAAGATTATTTTTATAAGAATACAGATGCCGATGAACTGATCTTTGTCCATAAAGGATCAGGAAAACTGCGTACGCATCTGGGGAATCTGGATTTCAAATATGGAGATTATCTCCTTATTCCCAGAGGAATCATTTACAAAATAGATTTTGACACTGATGACAACCGTCTGTTTATTGTAGAATCCCGAAGACCTATTTATACGCCTAAACGATATCGAAACTGGTTTGGGCAATTATTGGAACATTCTCCTTATTGTGAACGTGATTTGCGTCGTCCTCAGGAATTGGAAACCAACGATGAGAAAGGTGATTTTCTGATGAAGATCAAAAAACAGGATGATATTTTCGAAATGGTTTATGCAACACATCCCTTTGATGTGGTAGGTTATGATGGATATAATTATCCTTATGCATTCAGCATTCATGATTTTGAACCGATCACAGGTCGTATACATCAACCGCCACCGGTACATCAGACTTTTGAGACTGATGCTTTTGTGGTATGTAGTTTTGTTCCACGTCTATATGATTATCATCCATTGAGTATTCCAGCGCCATACAATCACAGTAATATTGATAGTGATGAGGTGTTGTATTATGTCGATGGAGATTTTATGAGTCGTAATGATGTAGCGGCTGGACATATATCCTTACATCCCGCAGGGATTCCACATGGGCCACATCCAGGAGCAGCAGAACGCAGTATTGGTAAAACTAAAACAGATGAACTTGCGGTGATGGTTGATACGTTTAAACCTTTAAAGGTTTGTGAAGCCGCAATGGGCATTGCGGATGAGAGTTACCATACATCATGGTTGGATCATTAACTGTAAATCAAATTTCATGTTTGTAGTGATATATGAGTTTCAAGTTAATTCGGGAGAAGAAACAAACTTTAAAGAAGCATGGGCAGCACTTACGAAACTGATCTATACGTATGAAGGTAGTTTAGGATCTAGATTGCATCAAGCTATTGGTCAGAATTATATTGCTTATGCACAATGGCCGGATCAAGCAACATTTGAGAATTCAGGAAATAAACTTCCAGAAAAGTCAACTATTTATAGAAATCAACTTAGAAAAAGTTGTCATTCAATAAATAGATTATATGAATTTGAGGTTGAAGAAGATCTCTTAAAAAATAAACCAATTAATAGATAATGACTTGTCATTACAACATCAAATTAATAATACAATGAGTAAAGACATACAATCCGTAAACTACGGACTCGAAAAAATATTTGAAGGAGCCCAAGATTTCCTTCCCCTATTAGGAACAGATTATGTGGAGTTTTATGTCGGAAATGCAAAGCAGGCTGCACATTTTTATAAAACAGCTTTTGGTTTTCAATCGTATGCCTATAAAGGATTAGAAACAGGGTCTAGGGAAGAAGTGAGTTATGTGCTGAAGCAAGATAAGATCCGGTTAGTACTTACTACGCCATTAAATAGTGCATCACCCATTAATGATCATATTGTAAAACATGGTGATGGTGTAAAAGTAGTAGCCCTATGGGTAGAAGATGCGCGTCAGGCTTTTGAAGAAACGACTAAGCGTGGAGCAAAGGTCTATTGCGAACCCTTTGTAGAAAAAGATGCTCATGGAGAAACGGTACGTGCAGGCATTTATACCTATGGCGAAACCGTGCATATGTTTGTAGAACGCAGGAATTATAATGGCGTTTTTCTGCCTGGTTTCAGAGCCTGGGAATCTGATTATAATCCAGAACCTACGGGATTGAAATATATTGATCACATGGTAGGAAATGTAGGATGGAACCAAATGAATACCTGGGTCAAATTTTATGAAGAAGTGATGGGGTTTGTAAATTTCTTGTCTTTTGATGATAAACAAATCCATACCGAATATTCTGCCTTGATGAGTAAGGTAATGAGTAATGGAAATGGACGTATTAAATTTCCCATTAATGAACCTGCAGAAGCTGCGAAAAAATCACAGATAGAAGAGTATTTAGATTTTTATGAAGATGCAGGGGTGCAACATCTAGCGCTAGCTACGGATGATATAATTAAAACCGTTGCCCAACTAAGAGCGCGTGGTATCGAGTTTTTGCCACCACCACCACAAACGTATTATGACGATATCCCACAACGTTTGGGGGAGCATATGAAAGTGATGAAGGAAGATATAGAAAGATTACAGGAACTTTCTATTCTGGTAGATGCCGATGAAGATGGGTATTTACTCCAAATCTTTACAAAACCTCTTGAAGATCGTCCAACCCTATTCTTTGAGATTATTCAACGTATGGGTGCAAAAGGCTTTGGTGCAGGAAACTTTAAAGCACTCTTTGAATCTATAGAACGTGAGCAGGCGCAGCGCGGAACTTTATAAATAATTTAACGCAATAATTAACTAAAAACTTCGTCATTATTGTGGCGAAGTTTTTTATTGCCTTATTTTTGGAATGACAATTGCATTTTTCACTGTAGTTTACAGAGAATAAGCCCTATGAATACAGAGATACTATTTATAAAATATACTATTAAACAGTTAGTTGTAGGACTGTTTTTACTACTTGCCTTTTCTGGCTATGGTCAAAATCTCATGGAGTTACAGGAACCTCGTGCATTTCAGGAAGGAGAGTGGTTTAAATTCAGAATACACTATGGATTAGTTACGGCAGGCTATGCCACTATGAAGGTAGAAAATAGCACCTATAATAATCAGCCAGTTTTTCACCTTAAAGGCTTTGGTGAGACGACTGGATTATCAAGATTATTTTTTAAGGTAGAAGATTATTATGAGAGTCTTGTTGACAAGGAAACGAATCTTCCATATAAATTTATAAGAAAGATAGATGAAGGTGGACATACCAAGGATAAAACTATAGATTTTGATCAGTCTAATCAAAAAGCATATGTACACAATAGAAAGAAAGATGTTCGTACCACATTGGATACTGATCCCAATGTGCATGATATGATATCTTCTTTTTATTATCTGCGTAATTTTTTAGATACAAAAAATATCAAAATAGGAGATGAAGCAAAACTGACGATGTTTTTTGATGAGGAAAACTACCCCTTCAAATTGCGGTTTTTAGGTAGAGAGACTATACGGACCAAATTTGGAAAAGTCTCCTGTCTTAAATTTAGACCTTTGGTACTTGCAGGTAGAGTGTTTAAAGAGCAGGAAAGTCTTACCATTTGGGTGAGTGATGATGATAATAAAATTCCTGTTCGGATAAAGGCGAGCCTTGCTGTAGGATCAATTAAGGCAGACCTTGTTGAATTTAAAGGTCTTAAAAATCAGTTTAAGATTGTTGTAAACTGATGGCAACTAACTAATAGTACTTATGAAAAAACCAATTCAGGCAGATATCGAAAAACTTATTGATGCGCTTGATGACAAATATGAGAAGATTGATCAGGATCTGGATGATCATTTAGAAGGACTGTTACAAAGTAAACCTATTACCTATTGGGATTATATCCATACAGATGCACTCCTAAATCTACAACTCCCCAGAACTAATTTTCCCGATGAAAACGTTTTCATTATGTATCATCAGGTTAATGAGCTATTATTTAAAATGGTGCTTTGGGAGATTGAACAGGTATGTCATCATAAGGCACTTACTGTTGATTTTTTTAGTTCGCGTTTGCATCGTATCAGTCGGTATTTCGATATGTTGACTTCCTCCTTTGATATTATGAGAGAAGGTATGGATATCGATCAATATATGAAGTTCAGAAAGACGCTAACACCAGCTAGTGGCTTTCAAAGTGCGCAATACAGAAAGATAGAATTTGCAAGTACCGATTTGATTAACCTCATTGATGCCCGCTTTCGCAAAAACATTGATAGGAATACCTCCTATGAACATGCTTTGGAACATCTATACTGGCAAGCTGCCGGCAAGAACTTTAAAACTGGAAAAAAGTCATACCTGCTTTCAGCTTTTGAAGAAAAATATAAAAATGAATTTGTAGCCTTCACACATGAGTACAATACGATAAACCTGTATGCTAGATTTAAGGATCTTCCAGAAAGTGCACGACAGGATCCTAAACTACGTGAAGCTATGCGACATTATGACTATACGGTAAACGTAACATGGGTCATGTCACACTATCATACAGCAAATTATTACTTGAGTAACGGACAGGAAGTTGCAGAAGCAACAGGAGGTAGTGAATGGACAAAATATATGCATCCTAAATATCAACGAAGAATTTTCTTCCCCGATGTTTGGACAACAGAAGAAATAGAAAACTGGGGGAAAGACCTGTAAATAATTAAAGTATTTGTGAAGTTAAGTAGGCTATTATTTTATGTAAGTATAAGTATAATCATCGTAGCTTGTGGTGATCGTACTGTAAATCCAACAGAAGAAAAATTACCACCACCGCCTCCACCACCAGTTAATAAGGAATATGGATATGTACTTGATGACTATGTAGTTTCCAGAGATACGGTACAATCAGGAGATAGTTTTGGGCAGATTTTGTTTAAAAATCATGTGAGTTATGCCAAGATTCAACAAATTTCAGATTCGATAAAAGACGTTTTTGACACAGGTAGAATAGCAGAAGGAAAACCTTATATGTTATTAAAATCAAGAGATACTACAGAAGCCGCTAAAGTGTTTATCTATCAAAAAAACAGAGAAGACTACGTTGTTGTAGACTTTGAAGACGAAGTCAAAGCAGAGGCTAAATCACATCCTGTAGTAATTAAAGAACGAGCGATATCTGGAGTTATTAATAGCAATTTATCAACGACCTTTGACGACCTGGGGACCAATGTTACCGTGGCCTATAAAATGGCCGATATTTATGCATGGACTATTGATTTCTTTAAACTTCAGGAAGGAGATCGATTTAAGGTGGTTTATGAAGAGCGATTTATAAAGGATACCGTTGCTGCAGGAATAGGACGTATTAAAGCCTGTATTTTTGAACATAAAGGAAGAGAGATTTATGCCTTTCGCTTTGCTCATGATAGTTTGCCTGGAGGTTATGATTATTACGATGAAAATGCAGATAATCTAAGACGCGCTTTTCTAAAAGGACCTCTGAAGTTTAATCGTATTTCATCGCGATATAATTTAAAACGACGCATCAAATACTATGGTTATAAGGTAAGACCGCACAAGGGAACCGATTTTGCCGGACCTATTGGGACACCCATTTTGGCGACTGCAGACGGTACAGTAACCAAATCAGAACGTCGCGGAGGTAATGGGAATTATGTAAAAATAAGACATAACGGAACCTATGAAACACAGTACTTACATATGCAAAAACGCATAGCAAAGGTGGGTGATTATGTGCGTCAGGGAGACATAATTGGGACTATAGGAATGACAGGAAACACTGGAGGGCCTCATGTGTGTTATCGTTTCTGGAAAAATGGAAAACAAGTAGACCCTTTTAAAGAAGACTTGCCAGCATCAGAACCACTTTCAGAACCATTGCGTCCCATATATGACAGCGTGATGCAACCCTTAAAACAACAACTAGAAACCATCAATTTTCCTGCTGAAGAACAATTTATTGAAGATCAGGATAATCCTGATTTTGTTCAGAATTAAGTAGGCGAAAGTATAAGAACACACTCTTGTGAAAAATATAAATCCAACCGATACTCAATCCTGGAAGAAACTACACGATCATTTTAAAACCATTAAAGACACTCATCTTAAAACTCTTTTTACAGAGAATAACGATAGAGCATCACAGTTTTCTATATCCTGGAACAATTTTTACATAGATTATAGTAAAAACAGGATTGATCAGACCACAAAATCCCTCTTGTTGGATTTGGCAGAAGAAATTGATTTAGGTTCGGCTATCGATAGCTATTTCAGTGGCGCAAAAATAAATACTACAGAAGACCGTTCCGTACAGCATACCGCTTTACGAGATTTGACAGATACCGCTTTCGCGAAAGCTGAAGTTGATCAGGTAAAACAACAGATGAAGACCTTTACGGAAGGAATTATTAAAGGTACCCGAAAAGGAAGCAATGGGAAATCTTTTACCGACGTTGTAAATATTGGGATTGGCGGCTCTGATCTTGGGCCAGTAATGGTTACTGAGGCCTTGAAATTCTATAAAAACCATCTCAAGGTTCATTTCATATCCAATGTGGATGGAGATCATGTGCAGGAAGTGATCAAAGCGCTGGATCCGGAAACTACACTTTTTGTAATTGTATCCAAAACCTTTACAACTCAGGAGACGTTGAGCAATGCAACCACCATTAGAAAATGGTTTGTAGAACGATTAGGAGAAGCCGCAGTGCCTCAACATTTTGTTGCCGTATCAACAAATTTAGAAGCCATTGCCAGTTTTGGTATACATGAGGCTAATGTATTCCCAATGTGGAATTGGGTAGGAGGGCGATTTTCACTATGGAGTGCCGTAGGCTTGTCTATTGCTCTTGCTGTGGGATATGATCATTTTGAATCACTTCTGGAAGGTGCACATCATATGGATGTTCACTTTAAAGAAACACCTTTTGATGAGAATATTCCAGTGGTTTTAGCCTTGCTAAGTGTGTGGTATAATAATTTCTTTAATGCCGAGAGTCAGGCTATTATCCCATATACACAATATTTGCATCGTTTGCCTGCATATTTGCAACAGGCAATTATGGAAAGTAATGGAAAAAGCGTAGACCGTAATGGGAACCCCATAGATTATCAAACCGGAACCATAATATGGGGAGAACCGGGGACTAATTCACAACACGCATTTTTCCAATTGATTCACCAAGGCACCAAGCTTATTCCTGCAGAATTTATAGGATTTAAAAAATCTTTGTATGGAGATAATGACCATCATGATAAATTAATGGCCAATTTCTTTGCGCAAACAGAAGCCTTAATGAATGGTAAAGATTCAACGCAAGTCGCAGAAGAACTAAAACAAAGCTCACTTTCTGAAGCAGCACAAAACCAACTCAAACCCTTTAAAGTTTTTGAAGGGAATAAACCCACAACTACAATTCTTATAGACCAACTTACACCTAAGAGTCTAGGATCTCTTATTGCCATGTATGAACATAAGATTTTTGTCGAAGGAGTTATATGGAATATCTATAGTTACGATCAGTGGGGTGTGGAATTGGGGAAACAATTGGCAAAAACGATTCTTACCGAAATTCAAGACTCTAGTACAGCTATACATGATGGTTCGACTACTTCATTATTAAGAAAATTTAAAGCAAATTAAAATAGTCCTAATAACATTTATAATCCTATAACCGTCGTCTTACCTCTTTAAAAGAAAATTATCATACTGTTAATAATTGTTTAAAATTAACAGGTATTCTGTTGATATGATAATGTTTATCTAAAATAGACGGGTCACTTCTTTTTGTAGTTTTACAGTACAAACTAAACCAAAACTTTAATTATGAAGAAAATGACTTTTCTAAGTGTAGTACTATTCCTTATGGTGAGCGCGTCACTGTTTGCACAAGGGGTAACTACTGCAGGTATTAATGGACGTGTGGTTGACAATACAGATACACCTTTACTTGGTGCAAATGTTGTAGCAGTCCATGTTCCAACTGGTTCTAAGTATGGAGCCATTACTGACTTTGATGGATTTTACCGTATTACTAACATGCGTTCTGGTGGTCCTTATACGATTACTATTTCCTATGTTGGTTTTGAAGATTATGTACAGAGTGGTGTCAATCTACAATTAGGTGATGCTAAACGTATTAGTGTAACATTAGCTGAATCAACAAATGCACTTGATGAAGTTATTATTACAGCAACGCGGGACAATGTCTTTGATAGTAATAAGACTGGTGCTGCGACGACAGTAACTTCCAGAGACATTACTAACCTTCCAACAGTTTCCAGAGGTATAGCAGATTTTGCACGTATTACGCCTCAAGCGCAGATTACGGAGAATGATGATGGATTCTCAATCTCACTTGCAGGTCAGAATAACCGTTTTAATGCTATTTATATAGATGGAGCGGTAAATAATGACGTGTTTGGTCTTGCAGGATCAGGAACAAATGGAGGACAAACGGGAGTTAATCCATTTTCTGTGGATGCTATTGAATCTTTCCAAATCAATCTGGCACCATTTGATGTACGCCAGTCAGGATTTTCAGGAGGTTCTATTAATGCAGTGACCAGGTCAGGATCTAACAATTGGGAAGGGTCTGCGTATAGCTTCTTTAGAAATGAAGATTTAGCAGGACGAACTCCTGGAGCTTTGATTCCTGATGATGGAGAACGTGAGCGTTTGGACGAATTTACTTCCTTACGTTACGGAGCACGTATCGGAGGGCCGATTATAAAAGATAAATTATTCTTCTTTGCCAATTTTGAGCGTCAGGAAGATGAGATCCCACAACCGTTTAATTTTGATAATTATGAGGGAAACTCTTCGGCTGGAGATATTACAAACCTGATTAACTTTTTAGGATCTCAGTTTGGATATAACCCTGGAGGCTTTGAATCAAATACCAGAACATTAGATGCTAATACATTTAACCTGAGATTGGATTGGAATATCAATGATAATCACAAAATCTATGTGCGTCAAGGTATAGTTCAGGCAGAAAATTTAGAAACACGTAATTCTAACAATCGTTTTATTGGATTTAGCAACGGATCTGAATTTTTTGATAGTACAACTTTTTCTACCGCCATTGAGTGGAATTCGACCTATGGTAATAATTTAGCAAATAACCTAAAGATAGGATATACGGGTGTACGCGATGATCGTGATCCTTCTGGAGATCCTTTCCCAACGGTTGAGATCAGAGATGGTAACGGGTCTATAGTATTTGGAGCTGAACCTTTCTCAACTGCAAACCTTTTAAATCAGGACTTATTCACCTTAAATAATAACTTTGAGATTTTTACTGGTCGTCATACGGTTACCTTAGGGGTAAATTTTGAATATGCAACTGTTGAAAACCTATTCTTCCCATTTAATTTTGGAGATTATGAGTTTGGAAGTCTTGATGATTTTTTAAATGGAGAGTTGGCTAATGTTTATCAAACCGGATATTCACTTATAGGTAATGGTGCCGTAGGTGATGATTCTAGTGGATCTGCAGATTTTGAAACCTTCCAAGCAGGATTTTATGTTCAAGATGAGTTACAAGTAACAGAAAACTTCAAAGTTACAGCAGGAATTCGTGTGGATGTTCCATATTATGAAAACCCCACAGAAAATACTGATTTTAATAATAGAACGATTCCGTTACTTGAAGCAGCAGGTAAGGATTTACAAGGTGCTCGAGTAGGTCGCGGGATTACACCTAGAGCACATATAGCACCACGTTTAGGGTTTAATTGGGATGTTAAAAATGATAATTCAACACAAATACGTGGAGGTATCGGGGTATTTACATCAAGATTACCTCAGGTATGGCCTGGCGGAACCTATAATAACAATGGTATTACCGGAGGATTTACCTTTAGAGCGTTCTTTACTGATGACCCTGTTCCAACATTTAATCCTGACGTAAATAGTCAATTACAATCACCAGCGCCAGGCGCTGGAACCGTAGGTGGAAATATTGATATTCTTTCAGGTGATTTTAGATTGCCTCAAGTAGTAAAGTATAATATTGCTGTAGATCAGAAATTGTACTTATGGGATTTAATAGCATCTGCTGACTTTATTTATACCAATACGATTTCTGATGTATTCTATGAAAATTTGAATATAGCAGACCCTGTTGGACAATCTAGCGGACCTGGTGGTAGACCATTCTATAGTCGTTCGGCTATTGATCCAACGTATAATCGTATCATCTTAGGTTCCAATACGAGTGAAGGAGATGCGACAAATGCAACGCTTACGATTAGAAAACCATACTATAAAGGTTTCCAGGGATCTGTCTCTTATTCTTACGGAGAATCTAACAAGATCTTTGATGGGACTTCTTCGCAAAACAGCTCACAATGGCGTAATATTCAGACGGTAAATGGTAAGAATTCTGATTTACCGGTTACACGTTCTGATTTCTCTTTAGGAAGCCGTTTCAATGCTAATGTATCCTATGAAATTGAATACGGAGGTAAGTATGGAGGAAAATCTACTCTTGGATTATATTATGAAGGAGCATCAGGGCGTCCGATCAGTTATATTTATAATGATTCTGAAACTGATTTATTAGGAGATGACTCTCGTGACAATGCGTTGATTTTTGTTCCGGCGCAAATCAATGATATTAATCTGGTTCCTTTTACAGATGGTGATGGGAATGTAATTCCAGGATCTCCAACTGTTGCACAACAGTGGGAAGCTTTAAATCGTTATATCGATGATAATGATTATTTAAGAACGAGAAGAGGACAATTTGCTGAACGTAATGGAGATCGTGGTCAATTTAATCACGTTATAGATCTTAAGTTTTTACAGGATTTTTATATTAAATCAGGTGATACAAAACACACTTTACAATTGTCTGTAGACATCTTTAATTTTACAAATCTGTTGAACAGAGATTGGGGAGTTCGAAGATTTACAGGCTTTGGTAACGTTTCACCTATTACGACGCAATCAGGAGGAGCTAATCCTACATTTACTTTTGATCCTTCTATAGCAGATCAGGAGGTTGAGTTGATCGATGATTCAGGCTTACAATCATCAAGATGGCAAGCACAAGTAGGTTTACGTTATATCTTTAACTAAAGGAACCAGTCCATTATGAAATAAACGTGGTCTGGAACATTGGACTTCGTAAGACAAGTTTAATAAAACGCCTTCCGCAGTGAAGGCGTTTTTTGTGGAATAAGTTTATCTTTGAAAGGAAACATCTAAAAATATATTTATGTATGCGATTGTAAATTTTATTCATTCCTATTGGGCGTATTTAGTTTTGGTTGTATTAATTGTGACAACGATTAATTCTATTCTGGGTTTTGTGAGTGATAGAGAGTACAGTGCACGAGATATGCGCTTGGCTTTATTTACTTTAATCACAATGCATATTCAATTGCTAATAGGTATCGTGCTATGGATTGTTTCTCCTAATGGTATTGGAGCAATACAGGATCATGGAATGGGAGGAGTTATGAAACTAGATGTAGTGCGAAAACTAGCGATAGAGCACCCTACGCTAATGATCGTTGCAGTAATATTAGTCACTATTGGATATTCCAAACATAAGAAAAAACTGGTGTCTAAGCCGAAGCTTAAAACGCTTGCTATTTTTTATACATTGGCATTGATTGCGATACTGGCTATTATACCTTGGAATCAATGGTTTTAAT
>CAZPTJ010000038.1:12486-18241 GCA_964589085.1 uncultured Flavobacteriaceae bacterium
TTTCTTTAATTAAAAAGACATAGACTGGAAAGTGATCACTATATCCTCCCGTATAGGCACCATTTGCAAAACTACGGTAGGGATAACCCTTATAACGTCCTCTTGAGTTACGCAGGTAATTATCATCGTGAATACCCACTTTATAAAAGCGATATGAACTGTAATCTTCCTGAATCAAAGGCTCGCTAAGGATGATTTGATCAAAAAGATTCCACCCATCACGCCAGGCCAGTGTGCCAACTCCTTTTTTATAATAAGGCTCCAAAGGATTAAATAATTCTGAAGTGCCTACTTTTGATTTCTTACCCTTTGTTTGTAACACGTCTTTAACGCTTGGACTTGTAGGATCATCATTAAGATCACCCATAGTAATGATTTTTGCATAAGGATCAACACTCTGCAAACTATCAATAATTTTTTTGTTTAATGCAGCAGCAGCCATACGCTTGCTGCGACTTCGAGCCTCGCCACCGCTGCGTGAAGGCCAGTGATTAACAATGATATGGATCAAATCTCCATCCAATAATCCGGAAACTAATAATTGATCACGAGTGAAAATGCGCTTTTCACGATCGATATTGTCATAAATGATAAGTTCGTGTTTACTGATGTTTTTCGGTTTAAATAATGCTTTTTGATACATTAAGGCAACGTCAATCCCACGTCGATCAGGAGAATCAAAATGAGCAATGCCATAATCTTTTGAAAGCAGCTGAGGATCATTTGCAAGTGCTTCAATGACGGTTCTGTTTTCTATTTCTGCAAGACCAATAATTGCTGGTGTATTTTGAGCAACATCAATTCCTATTTCGGCAATGACACCGGCTATTTTTTCAACCTTATCCTTATAAATCTCTTCCGTCCAATGATCTCTGCCTTCAGGTGTACGATCATCATCAAAAGTTATCGGGTCGTTTTCAGTGTCAAATAGGTTTTCAACATTGTAAAAGGCTATAGTTTGTACCTTATATGTCTTCTTTTCTTGTGCTTTCGCGAAAGTAAAGACTATTAGAAACCCAATTAGAATGAGATGTCGCGTATTCATACGAGTATCAATATATTATCTTAACGTTAAATGCTTGTATACGTGCAAGTCAAAGGTAAACTTTCTGAAGAAAAGAATTACTTTTGCTGCCATATGTTAATGGTTTCTTAACAAAATTACAATTCTAACCAATTCAATTTATGAAGCATAGTATTGCTGTATTTTTCCTGCTATTTAGTGTAGTCACTTTATATGCGCAGGGAGAAGTAAAAGGAACAGTAGTTGATGCCATCACCGCACAACCTATTTCAGAAACAACGGTTTCTATTGAAGGTACCGATTTTACGGATCAAACAGATCAGGACGGTGCTTTTAGTATAAAAGGGAACTTGCCACAAGGAGATCAGATTTTGATCATTAGTAAAATTGGATACAATACAAAAAGGTTTCCCATAATCATACAGGGGAATACTCCTTTAGTATTAGATAATATCCCATTAGATGGAGATATTAGTTCAGAACAACAACAAATCGGAATAATTTCATTAAGTGATAATGAAATCACGGGAGATAATGATGATTTGGGAAATTTTAATGTATCGGGCCTATTATCTGCTTCGCGGGATGTTTTTTTAAGTGCTGCGGCTTTTGATTTTAGTGCTGCCTTTTTTAGACCACGTGGATTGGATAATGCCAATGGTAAAGTGCTTATCAATGGGATTGAGCAAAACAAGCAATTTAATGGTCGTCCGCAATGGAGCAACTGGGGAGGGATTAACGACTTACAACGCAACCAGGAACTTGCACAAGGATTAGCTCCCAGTGAATATGCCTTTGGAGGATTTGCAGGGACAACAAATATTACATTACGTGCCTCACAGTATCGTAAGGGCGGTAGTGTTTCCTATGCAAGTGCAAATAGATCATACAGAGGGCGTGTTATGGTTAGCTATAAATCAGGTTTGCAGGCTAATGGATGGGCTTATGCTTTTCTGGCATCCAGACGTTTTGGTGATGAAGGATTTATTGAAGGTACTTTTTATGATGCAAATTCATTTTTTGGGTCTGTAGAAAAGAAAATAAACGACAAGCATAGCGTTAATTTTACAGGATTCTTTACCCCTAATCGACGAGGAAGAAGTACAGCCATTACTGAAGAGGTATTTGAATTACAAGGACGACGCTATAATCCTAACTGGGGTTTTCAAGATGGAGAAATACGCAATACCAGAGAGCGTGATATCCAAGAACCTATATTTACATTGAATCATTATTGGGATGTCTCTGAAAAAACAAAAATCAATACCAATTTAGGGTATCAATTCGGTACTATAAAAAATAGTCGGGTAGATAATGGAGGAACACGTCTTATAACTACACCAGATGGGCAAGAAGCTTTTCTTGGAGGTGCGCGTAACCCGTCGCCTAACTTCTTCCAATTATTACCTAGTTTTTTCTTGCAAGACTCTAATCCTAGTCCCAATGATTTTAGAAATGCTTTTCTTGCTGAACAGGCATTTAGGAATGATGGTCAATTTGATATAGAAGCATTGTATAGAGGGAATGCCATCTCTGTTGCGAACGGAGGGAATGCAATTTTTGTAATTCAAGATGATGTTATTGAAGATACGCAGTTTTCTGCAAATGTGATTTTAAGTTCTGATGTTTCAGAGCATGTTACTGTTAATGCTAATGTTACCTATAGAGGATTGAGTAGTGAGAATTATGCAGAAATAGCAGATCTTTTGGGAAGCAATGGCTATCTAGATGTTGATTTTTTTGCCGATGATGATGTGACCAATAGTCTCGGAGCAGGTGATGCTGCGCAAAGTGATTTAAGAAACAGAAACAGGATTGCTACTATAGGAGATCGTTACAAATACAATTATGAGATTGATGCCAATGTAGTTTCGGGATTTGGACAGGCACAGTTTAAATATAATAAAGTAGACTTCTTTACAAGTGCCACGCTTAGTAATACTACCTACCAACGCAACGGTCTATTTGAAAACGGAAATTTCCCTGGAGCGCGATCTTTTGGCGAAAGTGAACAATTAAGCTTTACTAACTTTGGAATAAAAGGAGGCGCTACCTATAAGCCTACAGGAAGGCATTTAGTAACACTTAATGCGGGTTATTCTACACAAGCTCCTACGATAAGAAACTCCTTTACCAATGCACGTCAGAACAATGATACGGTAATTGGATTGGAAGATGAGATTATAACGTCCGCAGACCTAAGTTATATATATAGATCTCCTATTGTAAAAGCACGTTTGACAGGTTTTTATAATACTATAGAAGACCAGACGGATATTAATTTCTTTTTTACAGAGAATGCACAGGGCGCAAGTGATGGGTTTGCTTTTGTGCAGGAGGTGTTGACGGGATTGAATACCAGACGTATTGGTGCTGAATTAGGAATTGAAGCACAAATTACACCAACAATCAAATTAAAAGCGGCGGCTTCATTTGGTGAATACGTTTATACCGATGATGCCAATCAATATCTTGCCGGAGATGATTTTCTTGGTCAAGAATTTATAGACGAAAATCCTGAAGGTTTTCCAGAAGGAACCTTTGTTATTGGTGATGGAGATGTCGCCTTGGAGAATGTACATATTTCAGCTGGACCTGAAAGAGTAGCACAATTAGGTTTTGAATATCGTGACCCTAATTTCTGGTGGGTAGGAGCAACAGCCAATTATTTTGATCAAGCCTTTATCGATGTAAGTACACTAAGAAGATCTGATGCTTTTATATTGGATAGTGATGGCCTTCCAATTAATGATTTTGACCCAGTAATAGGAAGAGAATTTTTAAGACAACAAGATTTGGGAGACTATGTGTTGTTCAATGTGGTAGGAGGAAAGTCCTGGAAAATAGATGACTATTTTGTAGGGTTCTTTGCCACGATTAACAATGTGTTCAATGAACAATTCAGAACTGGAGGATTTGAACAATCACGAGTTGCAAATTTTAGAGATTTAGTTGAAGATAATTCAGGAAGTGGTGGGCCCTTATTTGGTCCCCGATTCTTCTATGGAAATGGAGCGACTTATTTTGTGAATGTTTACGTAAGATTTTAGAAAAGATTAATTTAGAATAAAGATGAAAAGAAAGTTTTTTGTACAACTGTTAGCCTTATTAGTTACAACAATCACGGTTGTGAGTTGCGTTGAGGATGATTTTGATATTCCAGACGTGACGGTGGAATCACCCGACCTTGATGGAGATGAAATAACACTTGGAGCATTTGCCTCACTATATGAGCAGGCTTTAACTGCAGAAGCAGATGATTTAGGATTGCTTGATGAGGATGGAGAGATAGAAAATCAAGCAGAATTTGATGAGCTTCGTGATGATTTTCAATTTACTTTTCAAAATGATGCAGGAAATGTATTTATGTCTGCTTATGTGATTTCGACAGATGAATCTGGTAATTTCTTTGAAGAACTTATTCTTCAGGATGCTCCAGAAAACCCTACCGTAGGAATACGTCTTTTAATTGACTTAAATCCTCTGTTTACTCGTTATGAAATAGGACGTCGTCTTTTTGTGAGACTTAATGGCTTAACTGTTGGTATTTCAAATGGAGTACTTACACTTGGATTGGAAGGAGGTTTTATAGAACAAATTCCAAGTTTTGATGAAGAAGACCGTCTTAGAAGAGATGTTGAGGTCGCTACTATTGTTCCAAGAATCATAAGTTTGAATAACCTCTCAGATGATCTTACCAATCTATTTGTAAGCATTGAGAATGCTCAGTTTAATAGAGATGAAGTTATTAATGCCAGTTTAACATATGCTGGTGAAGCTACAGACGAATTTGACGGCGAACGTACTTTAGAAAGCTGTGATAATAACGGAAGTATCGTTTTCAGTACGAGTACTTTTGCCGATTTTAAATCCCTCTTGTTACCAGCAGGTAGAGGAAGTGTTACTGGAGTGCTTACGCGAAATTTCTTTGGCGACGAATTCAATTTTGTCATTAACGATCCTTCAGGAGTCGTATTGAGCCAAGAAGATCGATGTGATCCACAAGAGGTGGATTGTGGTTTGGCTTCAACCATTGGAGGAAATACCATTTTTGAAGACTTCTTCGAAGATCAGGATACCAATGAGGCCATTATGGGTAACGGATGGACCAATTATAGTCAAGAAGGCACTACAACTTGGGAAGCATTCTTTAGTACAGGAGGTAGTGTTTCTTTAGGGGTATCTGCTCGAGTAGGCTCGTTTGGGTCTGGGGATGCAAGTAGTATTGCCTGGTTGATTACACCACAAATTGATTTTGATGCGCAAACGGGAGAAACTTTAAATTTTATGACATCCAATAGCTTCTCTGATGAAAGTGATCTAGAGTTATTATTCTCTAGTGATTGGGATGGTGTACCAGAGAATATATCTTCAGCAACTTGGGATATATTACCAGCTGCTTTTATTGTCCAAGACGATGACTTCTTTGTAGATTGGTTCCCTTCTGGGAATGTAAGCCTCGACTGTATTACTGGACTAGGCTATATAGGATTTAGATATATAGGAAATGATGTCGATGATGATTTTAACGGCACCTATGAGATGGATGAATTCCAAATTCAGTCTAACTAGTATTACTGCATACTGAGCATAGTAAAAACCCTTTAATTTTTTTCAGATTAAGGGATTTTTAATATCGTTTTCCATGCATTAGACTCAGCGCATAATTTTATATGTTGATTGCGTATACTTAGCAGACGAGACATATATCTTTTCAAAAATATACGATCT
>CAZPTJ010000039.1:0-18036 GCA_964589085.1 uncultured Flavobacteriaceae bacterium
TTATGGTACTTTCAAGGTTCATCACAAAGTTCTAATGCATAATCTGGGTTAAATCTATAGTCGAGATTACGTTTTCTGTAAGCTAAGCGACACAGAAGTTTATGCTGAGCGTTGTCGAAGTGCGAAAGCATAATTATCTTTATCGTTTTAAAATAAAGAAGGACTCATGATCAAAAATAAAGTTGCCATAATCACGGGCGGTTCAAAAGGAATAGGGTACGGTATTGCCGAAGCCTTACTTGCTGAAGGAATGCAGATTACGATTACTGGAAGACATCAGGAAAGTGTACAGGAAGCTGTGGATCAATTAGGAACTCCTGATCGTGTTTTGGGAGTAATGGCAGATGTACGGCAACTGGATGATATGGAAAATGTCGTGAACCAGACGATAAGTAAATATGGTAAACTGGATGTCTTAATTGCCAACGCTGGTGTCGGGCACTTTGGATCAATTACTGCACTTACTTCTGAGCAATGGCAGACCACGATAGATACTAATCTTACAGGGGTCTTTAATAGTGTAAAAGCGAGTGTTGAAAACATAAAAGAAAGCAAAGGATATATTATAACCATTTCCAGTCTTGCAGGAACCAATTTCTTTGCAGGAGGAACGGCCTATAATGCCAGTAAGTTTGGGTTAACGGGATTTACACAAGCTCTGATGCTTGATCTGCGCAATGATGATGTTAAGGTGACGACCATTATGCCTGGTTCTGTGAGTAGTCATTTTGGAGGACGTTCTCCCGAAGATGGAAAGGACTGGCGTATTCAACCAGAAGACATTGGGCAAATTACGGTCGACTTATTAAAAATGCATCCACGTACCTTACCTAGTAAGATTGAGGTACGACCTAGTAAAACCAATTAATTTCAGCGAAGGCTGAAATCTCACGAAGCTAGTCGTAATATATCAAATAGAGAAGAGGAGAAGCTTTACCAAAGAATAAAAACCCATCAAGAAGAAAGTTCCAGATGGGTTTTATTTTGATATGCTGTTGAGTATTTGATCTTTATATTCCACTAAAATCAGGAAGACTTGAAGTATTCAATGTGGCTGTCCCTTGAATACCATTCCAACTCCAATTAGCAATATTAATATCTAAATTTGCAGATGGGAAGTCCCGACAGCCTGCATTAGTGCCTTCCAATCTATTACCAACAATGGTGTAATTTAAAGTGGCTCCCGCAAGTTCAATAGAAGAATTAGAACTTTGAATATTAAAAAAACTGGAATTAACCACACCAATAGGTACAGGGGTGCCTGGAGCACTGCAGAGTCGTTGATAATCCCCATTAGTGTCCAAAACAAAAGTACTTCCCCCATCTCTAACTAGGGTAAGTGTTGGAATCGTAAAACCTAAACTACCAGGTCCACTGGATACAAAGGTAAAATCCCAGGTTCCTGTTGTTGTCCCATCATCTCCAGGCAGTACACCATCACTTGCAAATGTTCCTAGAGAGGTGACGACTCGTTGTGTGCTACGATCTTTAAAGGCCGCAATAGAGGCGTTTGTTTGTGCTATTACAGCATCAAATACTTCTACTGTAGGAATAGTATTTGCTACAAAGGAATCACTGGTATTGAAACGTACCTTAAATTCTCCTATTTTTCCTCTAAATACAGCGATACCTGTATTTTCATGAAATTTACCTCCAAAAGTGTAGATAGGTCCGTTTTGTACCTCAATAAGAGCATTGTAGTAGGAATCATTACCTAAGTTGATCGTGATTTTTTCATGAAAAGACATGTCATGAGTTGCAACGGTACCCTGATATAGCCCTTTAGGGCTATTATCTAATGATGGGTTAGGAACCATGGCAGTCGCTATAGTTCCAATATCTGCCGTAAAATTTTGTGAATCAGTGGGGGTTGTTCCATCTTCATCAATAGTACATTGTGTCAGGAATAAAAGCGCACAAATAGCTAGAAATTTAGTCTTCATATTTTCTTGATTTAGGTTTTATTGAATATGTCGAAAATAGTGGATATATAGAAAAAAAAAATACCCTAAATAGGGTATTTGTACAAGTATAATTCATGTAAAAAGCTACTTGTTATGCCTGCTAATAGGCATTAAGAGCGGCTACATATTCTCTTAGCTCATCTTCATTGACTGTTTTATCCACATCACGTATTAAGCATAAAAAATATTGAAAACTCTCATTTGCATCACTTTCAACGGCCATGGCTTCTTCACCTTCAAGTGCTTCTTCATCTGGAATTGGAATAGCAAATGTGCCAAACTCATGGATATGTTCATATGCAAGACGAGTAGCTTTGGCAAGCAGAGGCAATTCATCGGTGATAGTATAAGGCCGTAGTGTTTTTAAATCTTCAACCGCTGTATTAGTAATCAAACCGTTTTGAGTGGTATCCTCAATCATTTTTTTTAAGAGTTTAACAGCTTTAGGATCTTGAAGTGTCTTCATAAGAGTATAACTAGGATTTAAAATTTTCGGAATTACAAATTTAAAACTTTAAGCTGCTTTTTGACCACAAAAGATGAAGGAATTCACTAACAATTTTTATTCTGTTAAAAGTGACTTAAAAATAGGACAACATTTAAATGTAAACTTAGAAGGTAAAATTTTCTACCCATACAGAAAGTTCTGTTACTTTATTGATATCTAGCTTTTTGTAGATATTTTTGGTATGTGTTTGTACGGTGCTTGTTGCAATATGTAGTGCTGAGGCAATTTGTTTTTTGGACAAACCGGATGCGAGATATTTCACAATTTCACGTTCACGCTCCGTTAGCTCATTATATTTGGAAGTATTGTTGGTGATAAAGCCATTTGCTATGAGTGTATTCCTAAAAGATTTAATCGTGTTTTTTAAGCTAGCCGATTTTTGAGATAATTTGATTATGGGTCTTCCTTTCTCGTCGACTCCTTCAAAAAATAATTGTACGGATTTTTGTTCATCAGTGATCATAGCATCCTTCTGCATAAGCCATGCTCTTGCGTCTTCTTCAAGAGCAAAATGTTCATTGGTAATACAAGAATCTACTTTTTCAAAAGCGTCTATGATACTCAGATGTACCTTGACATCTTTACTTACAACAAAAGCACATCGTATGTTACCATATGCTTTGCAGGGAATATTTATATATTTTTCAATCCAGTTGTACGTTGAAGTTTGCAGTTGTAATTCAAAACGTTGTTGATTCCATAGTGTAAATGCCGGACGATATTGCTTATAAAAAGATACATAAGTGAGCATTTCTCGTTTAAATTCAGACAATGTTCTGGGAGTTCTTTCCCAATTTTGAACGAATAGGTTATTATCCTTTTCCCAGTAAATGTTTAAAAAAGGACCTTCGTATACGATCATAATTATTTACGATTTCAATATTTTAAATGAACACTATGATTAATTACGATGGTTAGTAGTAATTTATGTGTTATTTAGATTGTACAGGTATTTTTTCAATATAATCATAGACAACGATGTGTACATTTATTTTTTATTAAAAATGTGCTTTTACCACCATAAATACCCTGTATTGGGTATGCTCCAAAAAAGAAACCTTGGGGAATTATCGGGGAATGAGTGATTTTGATTGTAGTATTCTGAATAATATGAGAAGTATAATTTCTTTTGTTTTCGAAAAAAACAAATTTAAATTGCTCCTATTAGAAAGGACATCGCAAGTTTTCTCTTTGTCCCCCAACAATGAAAAAACCTGCTTTAAATAATCTGTCCTATTCTATAATCTTTTTTAGTCATAAATCATTCATCACGTAAAACTCCAGTGGCAAAATAACCCCAATCTGTATTTCCGTCTCCTTCATCAGACTTATTGGATACGTGTCTCATATGATGAATGGACAATTCTGATTCAGAGTTCCATGAAAGCGAAAATATCTGTGTTTCTGTCCAAACACCACCTTTATTCATCCAGAAAAAATTAAGCTGTTCTCCATAACCTTTACTCACCTGGACTTCAAATTGTCTATCTTTTATTAAGTCATCTTCATCATCTACAGTAACTCCATATACATTATTATCCTCTATAAATAAGGTGATTGTATAAGTGTCCCCGTCTGTTTTTGTTACCTCGCCTGACCACAAACCATCAAAATCTCGATTTTGAGCATATACTTGCGCGATAAATAACATCATTAATACCTTAATTATAATGTTCTTCTTCATAGATTAAAATTTAAGTTTCATTAAATATTTTAAAATCAATTAGTTCATTAAATGCGTAAAATTAATTTGTTACTGCCTATTAAATCTCATACTTTAGTAGGGTATTTAGCCCTTTTCTTTGTATCGTCTTCTTCTACTTTTCTTTTTATTTAGCACACACATTTTGCTTGGGCAGAAAAAGGCCTTTTACGATAATGCACTTCTTTACTACGCTCCTTCAGAAGACTCGCTAACCGTACATGATATCGTCAAGGTTTTTAATGAAGGAAATTTCAAAAAAGAAAATAATCCAAGAGTTTATAAGAATCTGGAGAATAATACACTCTGGTATTATTTTAAAACCCAACCGAGTGATCCAGAAAGGAAATACTTAACCATAGATTTCTCTTATTTGGATTATGGACAGGTATATATCAAAAATGATCAGGATATAAAGACTTTAAATCAAGTTTCATTTAATGAGGAGTTTGCGCATCGTCATTTTTTTTATAGAAATCCTGTTTGGAAAATTCCCTTATCATCAGATCAGGCTACAGAGTTTTTTATTGAAGTGCGGCATAATCCAGGTAGAACGAGATTGCATATCTTATTTGAAACAGAAAATGAGTTTTTGAAAAGCGTTGAAACGGAGTATGCCTTTTTTGGTTTTTTTATTGCCATTTTAATTTCGATGACAATCATACTCGTATTTTTTTCTGTCTTAAAGAAGGAGTATGTTGTCCTACTCTATGCTTTATACATTGTGGTTGCTTTGTTTGAGTTTTTAGCGGGAAAAGGTTTAGGAGTACAATTTTTATGGTCTAAAAGCGCCTTCTTAGTAGAAAACATAAGAGCGCTGTGTCATATTGTTTCTACCATTAGTATGGGAATTTTTTATTATCGATTTTACAAATTAAAAAAGGATCAGAAATTAGCAAAAAACATATTCAAAGCGGGGGCATTGCTTATGATTCCATTGCTTTTGCTTTATGTTTATAAGTATTTTTTTCAAGGTCTTATTCATTTAAACTTTTATACGCAGATTACAGGACTACTCATACTGTTTAGTTGGGTGTTAAATCACATATATCTGTCATTAAAAAAACACATCCCTTTATACCTTGCAATTGTATTTACTCTTCCCGCATTAGCAATCGTAATAGGTCAAACTACAAACCCAGGAGTCACAAACAATCTATGGATAATCTTTAGCGGGCCTAATTTGTATTACGCATTTCTGATACTTGAAATTATTGTATTTACCTGGTATATTTTTAGTGCTGTAATAGAAAGTCAACAGAAATACACAAAATTGAAAAAGATAAGCGATGAATTAAAATACGATTTTCAAAATAAGACATTGGAAATACAGTTAAAAGAAAGAAATAATTTAGTCAGTAATGTACACGATACCTTTGGTGGATATCTGGAGGCGTTAAAACTAAGATTACTGAACAAAAACGAAAATAAACCAGAGAAAATTCAAGAGATTCTCGATGCCTTTTATAAAGATTATCGTTATCTATTGAATAGTCTATACGCTCCAAAAATTAATGCCGATAATTTCAAAACAAGTATTGTCGAGTTCAGTCAAAAAATGGATGCATTAACAGAGTATACTATTACCTGTACCATTGATATGGGTAAAATAACGTTGGCTCAAGATAAATATATGAATCTCTATCGCATTATTTCAGAATTGACAACCAATGCTATAAAATATGCAAACGGGTCAGAAATTAAGATCAACATAAGCGAGTCTGGTAAAAACACCATCCTGTTGAATGTTCAGGACAATGGTGATGGCTTTGATCCAAATGAACTGGACAGGACTGGATTTGGTTTATCTAATATTAAAGAGCGGGTTGAACAAATGAAAGGGACTCTGGAATTGGAATCAAATACCGAAGGCACAAATTTCAAAATAGAAATTTCTAAAGATGAATAACCCCACTATAAAGATTGTTATTGCAGACGATAATCGTTTTTTTTGTGATGCATTAAAGGATAGTTTAAATCAACACGATGAACTTGTGGTCATCGATACATTTGTGACACTTAATGATCTAATAGATTTTGTCCCGGTAAATAATATAGATGTTCTAATTCTTGATGTCAACTTTAATGGTAAAAACTCATTGGCATACGTTCCAAAATTAAAAACGATTGCTCCAAACTCTAAAATTATTGCGCTTACCACAATGAATAATAATCATATCAAAGACGAGGCATATAAAAATGGTGTTGATGTTTTCTTAGGTAAGGACAGTGATCTGGGTAACTTTAAAAATGTAATTATAGATTGTTTTAATAATAATTGGACAACCCCTGATCAACATCTTAAAAAGGTCAGTATCGGTAATTGGACATTCACAAAACGAAAATTAGAAATACTACAAGCCCTATACGAGCATTCTGATAAAAAAGAAAAAGAGATTTCACTAGAGTTAAGTATTACAGAAGCTTCCTTAAAATCACATAAGCGAGAATTGTTTGAAATTACGAATACAAAAAATACACCTGAACTCTTAAAGTTTGGAATTCAGCATGGATTAATCATTGTTTAATATGGATTAAAGGTATATTTAATCAAAATTAAAATAGTTATAATCAAACGAAGTTGGTTACATTTCAAAAGATTATGAGTAAGCGAGCCCTTAAAACCTATCTTACGGAACTTAAACCCAATGCCCTTCGGGAACAGATCCTTGATCTTTATGAACGCTTCCCACAAGTAAAGACCTATTATGATTTTGTATTTAATCCAAAGGAAGATAAACTCGTGGAGGAGGCCAAAACTAAAATAGGGAAGGAGTACTTTCCTCAGAATTCCAGAAAACCTAAAAAAAGAAGATCCGTTGCCCAACGATATATCAAGCACTTTAAAACCTTGGGAATGGATGCTGTACTACTGGCAGATGTCATGCTCTTTCATATCGAAGTAGCACAAGCCTTTACCGCAGATACCCCTATTAAACAGGAAGCCTTTTATAAGAGTATGGCCAAGGCCTATCAGGAAGCTATTGGGTATATACATTATGAAGGGGTGCAATCACATTTTAAGGAACGTTTATCCAAAATTATCCAACTCAGTCTTGATCAGGAATGGCCCAATGCCTACAACTTTCAGGAAATAGGGGAAGATTATGTATAATAATCCACTTTTATAACCCATCGTTGATAAGATGTTAAGTTAAATTCTGTTTTAGCTTTCGCCAAAGGGTAAAAATCTATTAGTTTTGCAAAATTGCAATCCTACTAAAGAGTAAGATTTGTGAACTTAACCGTTTAAACAGGATCATTTGGGGACCTCCTATACACCTACTGCCGAAAAAGAATTATACGATTATCAACTTAAAGATCTGGATACCATTTTTAGTTGTATGGCCCGATCTCCGGAAGATCATAACCTGCTGTATCAATTGCCCACAGGAGGAGGGAAGACCGTCGTTTTTTCTGAAATTATACGCCGTTATATTGCGCAAACACGCAAGAAAGTAGTCATTCTAACCCATCGTATTGAACTGTCTACACAGACGTCACGAATGTTGACATCGTTTAACGTTCCCAATATGATTATAAGTAGCGCTGTAAAGTCGTTGGATGATGCCGATGATTACCTCTGTTATGTTGCCATGGTAGAAACCTTAACCAATCGTCTTCAGGAAGAACAGATATCCTTTCCCGATGTAGGTCTGGTAATTATTGATGAGGCACATTATAATTCCTTTAGAAAGCTATTTAGCTATTTTCATAAATCCTTTATTTTGGGAGTTACCGCAACTCCCTTGAGTTCTAATATTAAACTCCCGATGAAGGATAATTATGACGAACTGGTGATTGGAGAGAGCATTCCGGCATTGATTGAAAAAGGATTTTTGGCGAAAGCCGAAACCATAAGCTATAATGTAGGGCTACAATCTTTAAAACTGGGAATTAATGGAGACTATACCGTAAAATCCTCAGATATTCTCTATACCGACACTTCCATGCAGGAAAAACTGCTTGGGGCTTATCAAGACCAGTCTAAAGGAAAGAAGACCCTTATTTTTAATAATGGGATCATTACTTCAAAATATGTGTATGAGACCTTTAAGGAAGCTGGATATGACATCAGACACTTAGATAATACGCATAGTACAAAAGATCGTCAGGACATCCTGGAATGGTTTAAGACCACACCAGATGCTATACTAACCTCGGTAAGTATTCTGACCACGGGATTTGATGAACCTACCGTAGATACCATCATCTTAAATAGAGCCACAAAATCGCTCACACTCTATTTTCAGATGATAGGACGTGGTTCCCGTATTTTATCTAGTAAAAAAGACTTTAAGGTCCTCGACCTTGGAAATAATGCCGCCCGTTTTGGACTTTGGGAAGCCCCGATTGACTGGAAAGAGATTTTTGAATTCCCTGATTTTTACTTGGAAAATCTGGTGAGTGATGAGGATATAGAACGTAGCTTTAGTTATGTCATGCCTCCCGATTTACGCGCACAATTCCCGAATACCGAGAAAGTATATTTTGATATCAAAGCAGAATATAAAAAAGTCATTGCCCAAGGAAAGAAAGCAAAAACAGCTTTGGACAATGCCGTTGAACAACATGCCCAAATCGTTGTAGAAAACAGTGAAGACGTCTTTGATGCCCGTATTCTGGCACGTAAACTCAAAGACGCTATAGCCTATCGCGTACGTCAGTATTCCTATAGTATTATGAACAATACCCAAAACTATAAAGACTGGTTACAAGAAGAATACGAACGTAAACTACGCCTCCGTATCAACCAGATCTTTACCGAACGCGATCTTTAATGGCTAGATCGTCGAGTGATCCTGATGTATATCGGGATAGTATCGAGATGACGTCTTAGTAATTCTCAGCCTTGTATTCTCGATATACTTCGACAGGCTCAGCACAAGCTTTACTCACAAGTTCACATCATTCGAATACCGTAATTTGGTCATCGAGTGATCCTGATGTATATCGGGATAGTATCGAGATGACGTCTTAGTAATTCTCAGCCTTGTATTCTCGATATACTTCGACAGGCTCAGCACAAGCTTTACTCACAAGTTCACATCATTCGAATACCGTAATTTGGTCATCGAGTGATCCTGATGTATATCGGGATAGTATCGAGATGACGTTAAGTTTAGAAAATAATGATCATTATGAAAATTTTCATAACCTCTTAAATCTCATTTTGTAAGGCTTTCGCTTTAGCTTGCACTTCATCCAGTACCCGCAATAGATTGTCACTCCATAGTTGTTCGATCTGGTCTTCTGTATAT
The DNA here is from genome assembly GCA_964589085.1 of uncultured Flavobacteriaceae bacterium. Classification (GTDB taxonomy): domain Bacteria; phylum Bacteroidota; class Bacteroidia; order Flavobacteriales; family Flavobacteriaceae; genus Dokdonia. The sequence goes on from CAZPTJ010000039.1 coordinate 9,436, forward strand.
CCACGTCGTACCAGTTCTATCGTCACATTAAGGGTTTCTGAAGCATCATTCCAACCTTCAATACCACCACCGCCATCAAAGTCAGAACTAATCCCCACGTGATCAATGCCCATTTTCTCCACGAGATAATCGATATGATCTACAAAATCACCCACATTTACAGCAGGAGGTAGGCCTTCCATGGCCGCCAGTTTCTCCTGTTGGATAGGTAACATTTTCATATAAACCTCAAAATAAGCCTGACGTTCGACAGGAGGAAGGGCAAAGGCCGCACGACGGTCCATCCATTGTACCCCCATAGAATCTGCAATTACCTTCATCACTTCGGTCTCTTTTTCCTGTCTGGCAGTATTTTTTTCGGTATTTAAATAACTTTTAAAAGCTACGGTCTGCACCACACCACCGTTTTCTTTCATCCATTGCAATTGTTCATCATCCAGATTACGACTATGATCGCATAATGCACGTGCTGAGGAGTGTGACGCAATAATGGGCGCTTTGGTGAGTTCAATCATTTGACGCATCGCTTCCTTACTAGGATGAGATACATCGATCATCATCCCTACACGATTCATTTCGGCAATAACTTGTTTTCCAAGTTCGCTTAAGCCATTATGCAACCAGACGCCATCAACTTCTCCAGTGTTACTATCACTCAGTTGGCTATGACCATTATGTGCCAGGGACATATAACGTCCACCGAGATTATAAAACTCTTCAACACGACTGAGATCTTCACCAACAGGATACCCGTTTTCAATACCAATCATAGCGACCTTCTTACCAGATCTCCAGATACGACGTGCATCTGCAGAGGTGGTTGCCAACTCAATTTCATCTGGAGCTATTTCCTCACATAAGCGATGTATCGCGTCAAATTTTGAAATGGCATTTTCATAAGCTTTGGCATACCCTTCTGTTGTTAAGGTATCTTGACCTGTATACACAATAAACCATGGTACATCAAGTCCACCTTCCTGCATTTTTGGAAGATTAACCTGTGAGCGTAATCGTTGCGTGTAATTGATACTATCCGTAAAATTACTGATGTTAATATCGCAATGGGTATCAAGCGTCATCACCTTGGCATGAATACGTTTGGCTTCCGCCAGTACTTCTGACTCTGTGCGTTTAGTAGTTTCAGGAGCATCTGTCTTTGTTTCTTGTTTACACGACATGATAAGTAAAAGGATAAGCCCTAAGGTGAGAAAACGTTGCATGGACATGGTTTTAGTGAACTCCTAAATTAAACAAAAAATCCCGATACCTTGTGTATCGGGATTTTTTCAAATATATCAGTAGTACTTCATTTATCGACCACGTGATCTGGATCTGTTTCTATGGCTATAAGCATAGCTGTCTCCGTGATTATTACCATTCCAATGATGCGCGTTGTTATAAGCAACATATTGATAATCTGCTAGATTGAAATAGCCTACACTGCATCCATATGCATTACAAGTAGGACATTCATTACGATAAGGAGCAAGGTATCCTTCTAAAGCCAGTAACTCCCCGTAACGATCATATCGTACATAAAGATCTCCTATAGACTTTACTTTATCATGTCTGTAACCGATCTGGAATTGTGCGATTTTTGTAACCTGTCCATACCTGTTATAATAGATATGACTTTTACCTATTTTAATCACACGACCGTGTCGATCATATCGTATACCTGGTGTTGTTTTACGGTAACGTGAATTGTAATTGGAATACCCATATTCGGTATGCCATTGTTCCTGAAGATATCTAGGAACTTTAAAATCCAGGGTACCATCGGTGTGCACAAAGTATCGTACTCCTTTTACCTTAAAAGTAATGGGCTGTGCATTTTGATAACGTGACCCCTTAGATCCATAAAGACCTTCATTTACTGTAGTGGCTTGTGCAGTAATTCCTCCTAGGAATATTAATCCTGCTAATACTAAAAGCTTTTTCATAATTTCTAATATTTTGGGTTCTTACGTTACCGACTCTCGGTTTACGCTTATACACTATGATAAACCAATGAGCGTGCCAAATTTTTAAATTATTGACATACAGATATTTAAAATAAAATTAGATTTTGTGTAACTAAAGCCCTCCTTCAATCGTCCTATTTTAAACCCTAACTATGTAATAGAACTTTGTGATGAAAATTGAAAGCATAATAAAATATAATGTTTTATGAATTTTCAGTGTAGCAGAGCTACAGTTAAATTCAAAAACATAGTGTAACGATATATTTTGCAGTGATTTCAAGTTGTAATAGATTTTCTATTGCATAGTCAAGGTTATATCAATCAAAACTTTATCATGAAAATACTCAAAATCACTTTTTTATTCCTCTTTATTGCAACTCTTGGTGCACAAGAGGTTACGACTACATTTGATCAATTACTCAAGGAGAAATATCCTGATACTGGACCGGGCGCTACCGTATTGATAGCCAAAAGAGGAGAAGTACTCTATAGAAAAGCCTTTGGACAGGCCAATCTGGAATTACAAATCCCTATGAAACCGGAGAACGTATTTGAATTAGGATCCATAACCAAGCAATTTACTGCAGTATCAATTCTTATGCTAGTCGAACAAGGAAAACTGAAAACAAGCGATAACATTGCAAAGTACCTTCCTGACTATCCTAATGGAAATCAAATCACAATACACCACTTACTTAATCATACCTCGGGAATAAGAAGTTATACTGAGATTCCCGATTTGCAGACTTTTGCAAAAAATGATAAAACTCCGATAGAGCTCATTAACTTTTTTAAAGATCAGGAAGTTGATTTTCAACCAGGAGAACAATGGCATTATAACAATTCAGGGTATATCGTATTAGGACATATTATAGAACACATTTCTGGGATGTCCTATGCAGATTTTATTAGCCAACATATTTTTGATCGTCTGGGCATGAAAAACTCCTATTATGGAAGCAAGTCCAGCGTTATTGCAAAAAGAGCATCTGGTTATCAACCTGCAGAAAACGGATTCCGCAATGCAGACTTTATAAGTATGACTTTACCCTATGCTGCCGGATCATTAATGTCTTGCGTAGATGATATGTTGGTATGGCATAAAGCTATTCGAGATAATACCTTGATTTCTAAGCAAAGTAGGGAACAGGCATTTGTCAATGCGACACTTAATGATGGCTCATTAACCAATTATGGATATGGATGGCAAATCAACGAACTCAACGGAAAACGTAGTATTGAGCATGGAGGAGGAATTTTTGGTTATGCGACACAAGGCGTTTATGTACCGGATGAAGATATTTATGTTATAGTACTTACTAATGCAAATGGTAATTCCCCTCAGGATATCACTTTAAAAATGGCTGCAATGGTTATGGATACACCCATGCCACAAATGGAACAGGCGGTTACGCTTTCGCGAAAACAGTTAGAACGATGGACAGGCACCTACGCGTTTAATGATAATGTGTTGCGTTTTGTTACTTTAGAGAATGACCGCCTCTATAGTCAACGTGAGGGAAGCGATAAACTGGCGCTATACCCTATAGCCAAAAATCAATTTTACTTTGAGGATAGCTTTACGAACTATACCTTCAGTATGGAAAACGGAAAGAAGAAGGCGATGTTTAAGGATCGTATAGATGAGCAGGTAGGTATAGAAAGTACTAAAAAACCAGCTACAGAGCGTATAGCAATAACTTTGGAACCCGAAGTTTTAAAACAATATGAGGGCAAATACACGCTTAATCCAGGGTTTATTATTTCTATCACCACCGAAGGAGATCGTATTTATGCAGAAGCTACGGGTCAACCTAAAGTGGAAATTTTTGGAGAAAAAACAGATGTATTTTTCCTAAAAGTAGTTCCCGCTCAACTCGTTTTTGATCGTGACCAAGGCGGTGATGTCATCAGTGTAACATTACATCAGGGAGGACAGCAAATGAAAGGGGAGAAGCAAGGATAAAGTAAGAATAATGATATAAAATTAAAAAGGCTTGAATAATTTCAAGCCTTTTTAATTTTAATGACTATAAATGTCATTATAGAGTTTTTCATACATTCCTTTAATGATCTTACGTCGTAGTTTCATTGTAGGCGTGAGATGGCCATCATCGATACTCCATACATCAGGAGTAAGTCGGAATTGCTTTACCTTTTCCCATTTGGCAAAACTCTCATTTGCATCATCTACTTCTGCCTGGAATTGAGCGACTACTTTATCATTGGTTGTAATATCATCATTTTCGGCGATCTGAATATTATTCTTTTCAGCCCATTCATAAACAAATTCAAAATTAGGTTGAATCAATGCTGCAGGCATTTTTTCACCTTCACCTACGACCATCACCTGTTCTATAAATCGAGATTGTTTTAAGCGATTTTCTAATAATTGCGGAGCAACGTACTTTCCTCCAGATGTTTTAAACATCTCTTTCTTACGATCGGTAATCTTCAGGAAACCATCGGCATCAATTTCTCCAATATCCCCGGTATGAAAATATCCATTTTTGAGAACCTCAGCGGTTTTTTCGGGATCTTTATAATATCCTATCATTACATTAGGGCCTTTAATAGTAATCTCACCATCATCGGCAATAACTACTTCTTGGTTAGGTAATATGCGTCCTACGCTACCTACTCTAAACCCTCCTTTACGCATATCATTTGCAGAAATTACTGGAGAAGTTTCTGTAAGTCCATAGCCTTCCATAATTCCCATTCCAGCAGCATTAAATATACGTGCGAGACGTGGTTGTAAGGCAGCGCTACCTGAAGCAATGAGTTCTAGATTTCCACCAAGAGCTTCCTGCCACTTGGAGAATATTAATTTTCGAGCAATCGCCAGTTTACGCTCATATAACCATCCATTCTGACCATAGGGTTCATATTTTAAACCAATATCAACTGCCCAGAAAAAGAGCTTCTTTTTTATTCCAGTAAGATCTGCTCCTTTTGCAATAATCTTATCGTATACCTTTTCCAATAGTCGAGGTACAGCAGTCATGACTACCGGTTTTATTTCTTTTAGATTATCACTTATAGTCTCCAGTGATTCTGCAAAATATATGGAGACAGAACGGTATTGATATAAATACATCAGCATACGTTCATAAATATGACATACGGGTAAAAAACTTAGTGATCTTACATTGCCATCTGCAATGGGAAGTCGTGTTGAACTAGCCAATGCATTACTCACAATGTTTTTGTGAGATAACATTACCCCTTTAGGGCGTCCTGTGGTTCCGGAAGTATAAATCAATGTCGCGAGGTCATCTTCTTTGATCTGTGCTTTTAATTGTTCTACTTCATCCTGATTACTAGTATCTGCGCCGAGATCCAATACTTCAGACCAATTTTTACATGTACTCAGGTCATCATACGAATATACTTCTATTAGGCTTGGAACTTGATCTTTAATAGCTTGTATTTTAACTAGTACCTCAGAACATGATACAAAGCAATATTTTGCTTCAGAGTGATTAAGCACATATGTATAATCCTCCATAGAAATTGTGGGATAGATCGGCACATTTTGTGCGCCCAATTGCAGGATGCCTATATCACAAATATTCCATTCTGTACGATTAGTCATTGCAATAAGCGCTATCTTATCATTAGGCTTCACGCCGAGTCTTAATAAACCACGACTCAAAGCATTGGCCTTGTCAATGTATTCCTGAGTGGATGTAGGTACCCAAACACCATTTTTCTTTGTATTTAGTGCGTCAGGTAGATTTTGTTGTGTTAGTTGATAGTAGGGGAAGTCAAATAAACGCTTTATCTCCATCATTATTTGTAAGATTAGACTTGCAAAATAGTGAATTTTAAGCGTAAATTTTTAACGAATTTGCTATTTGAGGACACTTAAATTAAAAAAATGGTATTTAGAACTAAAGAAAGACTTTGATTATATATATGCTTAAATTAACTTCTTATAATACTAATGGTACGTATGCTATTCGTAGTTTGCAATTTAACAAAATATATTCCCGTAGCCAGGTTACTAAAATCTATGCTACTATTGCCTTTATGAGAAATGGTTTCAGAAACTTGTTGTCCCTGAAGATTATATATGGTTGTTGAAAAATCGGCTAGGGTAGTACTGATATTTACAATATTATTTGTGGGATTGGGGAAAAAAGAAAAGGCCTGACCTACTGTTTCTTCAATAGCCAGAGGATTGTCATTTATGATATTAAATGTGAGATCATCAAAATAAAAGCCATCCTGATTGACCACTCCGTCGGTTACAATTTGAAATCTTGCTAAAATAGTCTCTCCCAAATATGAACTTAAATCAATATTTTCCTGCACCCAATCTGGTTGATTTCCCTGATACAATGGTTGTCCATTATCTTGATTCTGATTTCCAATAGTCGTAAAGTTACCACATTGCGGCTCCCAACTGGTTCCACCATCTCGAGAAATTTCAAATTGAGCATAATCAAAACCTGCTTCAATTTCCCATAAGGCATAAAAACTCACAGATGCGGCGACGGCATCGGTTAAATCTATTTCATCTGCTAGACGAATAGTTTCATTTTGATTAGCTCCGTAATTACTATTTGGAGAATCGGTAATAGAACTTGAAGGAGAAACAAACTCTTCTGTGGTGATTCCCCAACCTTGATTGATAAAATTATCAGTAACACTGTCACCAGAATCTGCAAAAACTTCTTCTGCATCTCCAAAGAACTTTGTCACTCTTGTCCTCTCTATAATTGCTCCACCATCAACTATAATATCAAAAATCACCGCTTCCCCAGGAAGTATATTGTTATCGATATTTATTACAATTGTTCCCGTATCACTGTCTCCAGCAAATAGATCATTGTGATTTACCGTACTTCCCGTATTTGTTATATTAGTGCTAACGGCTTCGATACGTACTTCAAAATCATTGTTTAGGTCGTCATTTAAGCTTAAGCTATTAATGGTATAGGATATGGCGGGAGATATATTATCTCCTAAAGCTAGAGGAGTGTCATCTTGCGCTTTCGCGAAAGCATTAGTCATTTTAGCAATTTGTAAATTCAGAAAAAGCATTTCCTGATTAATGCCCAGAATGCTGGATTCTGGTGGCCAGAAGGAAGTGCCTATCTCGGGAGTAAAAGAAAATACGCGTTCGTGAGTACCTACAGTACCATACATAAAATCATCCCAACTACCTGCTGCAAGTGCAAAGTCATGAATAACGAGATTATTATAGCCATTTTGAGAAACCAATACATCAGAGACCGTTTCATAAATATTATTTTCTGGTGTGTCTACATCATCTGCATATCCAAAGGGAAATAATAAAAACTCAGAAAAGGAATGATTACTTAAGGCTGCAACAAAATTATTTTGTTCTGTCAACCATTTCATAGCCTGAGTTTCTATTTCGCTAAAAGCTTCTTCTCCTCTGTATACGCAACTATTGGGGTCGTTAGAAGTTCCTGGGCCTCCGAAGGTGCTATTATTAGGATCACCATCAATAAAGTAATCGTAGTTTCTATTATTATCTACGCCAGTAGTATTTTTACGATTCTTACGCCATAATCCACCACCATTAGGATCGGTAAACTGGTTAAAGAGATAACCGTCAGGATTTAATACAGGAACAAAAACCATTTCTGTATTATCAACAATTGCTTGAACCTCAGGATCTGTCTCATAGTTTTCAAGGAGATACCACATATAAAAAATCAATTGTTGCATACTGGCTGGCTCTCGCGCATGATGCACAGAAGTATAGAGCATTTGCGGCTCTCCTTCATTATCGACTTCAGGGTTATCTGAAATCCGTACCCAAAAAATATTATTTCCACCTATTCCAGGGGTGATATTATAACCTGCAGGTTCTACGCCTTCTGTTTCAAAATCACTTATGGGTGCTCTTGATGTAATAAGATTAGGAAATAAAGTACGCATATCGTCCAATTCATCTAGCATCTCCTGATACGTTAAAAACCCACCCATAGTGCCGTTATTATAGTTGGCGGGGGTTACAATATCGCTGGTGCTATTACAGGGAATAGGGTTTCGGGATACAGAACGCTCTTTACCAGCTCCGCCTTGTTCTGCATAATATGTTTTTACATCATCTATTAATACCTCTACCTGTGCTCCTAGAGATCGAGCAGTATCCAATTCAATTTCGGAGAAGTCAGAAATAATAAAAACACCTTGCTTCTTTATACCATGATCCATGGGAACACCATTAGCTTCTAACACCTGAAGTAGTTCAGAAGAATTATAGGTGATTTTAGCTCTGTGATATTGTTGAGCCGATATGGAGAGAGTAACGATTGAAAATATAAGAAGAACAAGTATTTTTTTGAACATAATGTAGGGTTTCATCTTAAAAGATTTGTTTCTATAGTAGAACAGCCTAATCCTTAAATTACCCTAAGTCCTTTTTGTTAAATTTCCTTGAATGAATTTATTTGATTATATAAAACCACCGTCTTAGACGGTGGTAATGTTTTAAAAGCTAAGCTGTTATTTAGCTTTGCTCATCTAAAATTTTTTAAGATGAGTAAATATAGAAAATTAACGCATGTGTATTACAAATGCGACTATCACATTGTTTTCACACCCAAGTACCGTTTTCGAATATTAGATGGTATGTTAAAATCATTAATTGAAC
>CAZPTJ010000040.1:0-7028 GCA_964589085.1 uncultured Flavobacteriaceae bacterium
GTATTTAACTTCTACTTGGATAAACTCCCTGTAACGCAACAATAAAATTTACGACCTCATAAGGTGCCATATTATTTAGTGCCTGATTATTTCCTGTATTTCCTACCACAGCAGCTGCCATAACACCTGAAGATGTATGAGCATTAGAAAATGAATCCTCTGCATGTAATGTTATATATGCATTTGTCGGATCATCTGAAGACGCAGGTTCAGCACCTACTCTATCTTGGGCCACATGAGTATGTGATGCAAGCTGTGTAGCATTTAACACATTGCTTTGAGTACCACTTCTTGCTCCTAATCTTCTATCTGAGAGACCAGGACCACGACCGGCGTGTACTGCAGCTCTACCTCTTAAATCAGGTAATGCAAAAGTCGTTCTTCCATCACCCCCATAAGTGGTGCCAAGTATCGAGAATAATGCACTATACTGACTTATAGGTAATAATTGACCGTCGCATAATGCCCATCCTCTGGGTGCAAAATTGCTCCCAAAAGAAATAATGGTTCCTATAAATGGATTATTCATAATTAATATTTTTTAAGTTTTCAATTCGAATTTCAGATACTCCTAGCTTCTACTAGGGAAAGTTCCTTCTAGCGCAATAATATAATTCACCACTTCATAGGGCTGCATATTGTTTATGGGCTGATTATTTCCAGTATGTCCAACATTAGCGGCCGCCATTACTCCTGATGCTGAAGGAACTCCAGAAAATGAATCTTCTGTATGTGCACTAACATATGCATTTGTAGGATCATCTGTTGAGGCTGGCTCAGTACCAGTTCTCATTTGCACGGTATGATTATGTGATGGCATATTAGCGACAGTCATCACATTTATTTCAGAACCTCCTCTTGTACCTAACTTTCTATCCGAAAGACCAGGACCATTACCTGCATGAATAGGAGTTCGCCCTCTTAAATCGGGTAAAGCAAAGGTTGTTCTTCCATCACCTCCATATGTCGTTCCCAAAATAGAGAACAGTGCGGAATTTGCATTAATTGGTAATAATTGACCGTCACAAAGTGCCCACCCGCGAGGGGCAAAGTTTCCGGCAAACATGATAATTTCTCCTAAAAATGGATCCATAATGATTGAGTTTTAGATTTATATTAAGTTAATTAGAAATATGAGTAAGTAATTAATTTTCCTTTATTTAATTATTTCAATATCTCGGATATAAAAATAATAGAACCCCTTTGTTCAAAAACGCGTAGAACTACGTGTTTTTTGAATTACTATATATCTTCAAGATTAGATATAAACCCAATCACTTCAGATAAAAGAAGTGTTAACTATTTAAAAATAAGGTTTTTTTTGAAATAAGCTAAGTGTTATACTAAGAATAGTATGAAAAGTCGACTAGGAATTAATATGCGTTGTTTGCAATGCTTCTTTATAATATTGTTCATATATCGGAACTATATTGTTAATATCAAACTTTCTAGCTTCTTCTTTTGCGTTTGTTTTAAACTGTTCTAAAATATCATCATTTTCAAGTATACGCAGTGCATTTTGGGCCATATCTGCAATATTACCGACATTGGATAAGTATCCGGTTACGCCATCAATATTGACTTCAGGAATACCACCTGCATTACTGGAAATTACCGGAACGTGATTGACCATAGCTTCCAATGCGGCTAATCCAAAACTTTCTGCTTCTGAAGGAAGTAAAAACAGGTCGGAAAAACACAATATTTCATCAATCTCGTTACTATTCCCTAAAAACTTAACTTTATCCTGAATACCTAATTTTTTGACTAACTCTTCTGCGGGAGCACGTTCTTCACCTTCCCCAACCATCAATAGTTTTGCAGGAATTTCAAGTTGTATGCGATGAAAGACATCTATAACATCCTGAATACGTTTTACTTTTCTAAAATTGCTAATATGCGTACAAATACGTTCATCATCTTGAGCCATTAATTCCCGTTGACAATCGGTAAATCCTTTATTTGATGCCGCAACGTCTATAAAGTTAGGAATCACTTTAATATCCTTTTCAATATTGAAAAGACGTAAAGTATCTTGTTTAAGACTTTCAGACACTGAAGTCACAATATCACTGTTATTGATACTAAAGGCAACTGCAGGTCTATAAAAAGGATGACTCCCTACCAAAGTAATATCAGTTCCATGCAAGGTAGTAACCATAGGAAGGTGTATCCCTTCCTGAAGTAACATTTCCTTAGCCATATATCCAGCATATGCATGTGGAATAGCATAATGCACGTGAAGAATATCAATCTTTCTTTTTTTGACAATATTCACCAACTTACTAGATAGTGCAAGTTCATAAGGTTGGTAATGAAAAAGTGGATAATCTGGGACATTAACCTCATGAAAATGGATGTTTTCATTTAATAAGGCTAATCTTACTGGTTGTTTATAGGTGATAAAATGTACCTCATGTCCTCTTTTTGATAAGGCTATCCCTAATTCTGTAGCTACTACTCCACTTCCTCCAAATGTTGGATAACAAACAATGGCTATTTTCATAAGATTGATTTGGTACTTTTATATAGTAATTGGTTATTCAATAATTGATTCATAAATGGCTTCTTGAATTTTAGTTCGCAACCCGGAACTAATCAACTTTCTATTTCCGGCATCGGGAAAAGTTCGATTAGATAGAAATACATAAACAATTTCTTTTTCAGGATCTGCCCAAGTATAAGTTCCAGTAAAACCACTATGTCCAAAACTTTTGGGGCTTACACAACCACAGGTTGGCCCATTTCCTTCCAGTTGTGGTTTGTCAAAACCTATCCCTCTTCGTACTTTTTTATGACAATAATGACAGGTATTAAATTCATCAACAGTTTGTTTAGCAATATACCGTTTCCCTCCATAATAGCCGTTTTGCAAATACATCTGCATCATCTTGGCAATATCATTAGCATTTGCAAAAAGTCCTGCATGTCCTCCGATATTTCGATCAAACATTGCTGCTCCCATATCGTGAACAAATCCTTGTACTTTTTGATTACGCCAGTAGGTATCATTTTCTGATGGAACTATTTTATTTTTAGAAAATCGATATAAAGGAGAATAGCCCATGAGATTTGCCCCAAGTGATTTATAAAGTCTTTCTTGGGTAATTTCATGGAGGTTTTTCCCATAATAGTCTTCTAAATAAGCTTTGAATAAATAATAAGGAAGATCACTATATTTATAAGAAAGGCGAGCTCTTAAATCACTTTCTCCTATTTGTTTAATAATACTATCCTGATAATCAGAACGTAAGTACATTTTTTCGGCAACTCGAATACTATAATCTCCGGAATATGATGATCTATAGTATTTTTCAGAAGGTTTTTGAGTAACAGAATCTATAGTCTTCAAGTAAAAAGGAATCCAAGCTTTAAAGCGTCCATAATGGGATAACGCCTGTTTGATGGTTATATCCGATTTATTTGTTCCTTTAAGTTCAGGGAGTAGTTCCCCTAAAGTTGTCTCTAATTTAATAGAGCCATGGCTTCTTAATTCCATTAATAAAGGTAGTGTCGCTAGTATTTTTGTCAAAGAAGCAACATCATATAAATCAGTAAGATCAACTTTATTTTTCTTAGAATACGTATGATAACCAAAGGCTTTTTCATAGATTATCTTCCCTTTTCGAGCAACCAGCACCTGAGCTCCTGGCATCATTGCTCTACGTATACCCAAATCTGTTAAAGAATCTAATTTTTGTTCTAGCATTTCTGAATCTATTCCAACTTCTTCAGGAATCCCATAAGATAGTCTACGCAATGTCCCTGATTCAAATCCAGTACCTGATTTTACTATACCGAGAGAAACGGGTAATTTACCCTTGCTGGGAATGGCACCAAAAATGAGTTGCGCACTCTTTTCCTGTGCCAATCGGCTATTTTGATAGGAATGGATAATACCTTCAATATTTACAGTAGTATAGATATCCAGCATCGCATAAGGTCTAACAAAAAGATCCAATACCACCTCCTTGATTCTGGCAATTTCATATAGCCAGGTTTTTTCCTTCTCCGTAAAATCATAGGATTTCCATGGATTTGCATTAGATCGATGAAACCCAATAATTACATAATTATAAGGTTCTAGTTTCTCGATCATTTCATCCAGTGTTTTGGCTTTAATCTGATCAACCTGTGTATACTTATTCAATTGTTGGAAAAAAGGTTTACCTCCTTCATCTCCTAAAGCTACATATGCAATCTTTTTATCATTCAGATCTTTAATCGGTAAGGTCTGATTACTATTTTTTGTTACAGTTAGTGCATTTTCAATAGCTTCACTATATACAATTTCATCTTCCAGTGTGTTTAAATCTCTATATAGGTTTTCAATTTCAATAGGAGCATAATTCTGCAATCCTACCTTATATTTGGCATATAATATCTTCTTTACCGAATAGGCTAAGCGTTCTTCATCAATTTCTCCTTTTTCAAGGGCTTCCTTTATTTTTAAAGAGGCTGCTGGTACATCTTCACTAATAAGTAAGATATCATTACCTGCTTTAAAAGCAGCCAAGTCAATATCTCCAGGATTTTTAAACTCTGAGGCACCTTTCATATTAAGTGCATCTGTAAACACAAGCCCTTTAAATCCTAAAGTATCTTTGAGCAAGGTAGTCACCACATTTTGAGATATGGAGGTAGGATAACCCGCTTCTGGAACAAGTTCAGGAACATTAAGGTGTGCAACCATCACACTGGCAATATCATTATCTATAATTTGTTTATAAGGATATAACTCTATACTGTCGAGACGTTTTCTAGTAAAATCAAGAGTTGGTAAGGTCTTATGGCTATCTTGATCGGTATCTCCGTGCCCGGGAAAATGCTTAGCACTGCCCAAAACACCCTGACCTTGCATTCCTTTGGTAAATGCCAGTGCTTTCTGCGTGACATTAACCTTATCTTCTCCAAAAGAACGATTACCAATAATAGGGTTTGCAGGATTGACATTGATATCTACTACAGGCCCAAAATTGATATGCACACCAAGTCTTTTACAATGCTTGCCTATTTGTTCCCCAACCCGTTCAACAATTTTATTATCCTGGATAGCGCCTAAGGTCATGTTCCACGGAAAAGCATATGTACTGTCTAAGCGCATAGCCAATCCCCATTCGGCATCCATACCAATAAGTAAAGGTGTCTTTGAAGCTTGTTGTAACTTATTATTCAATTTGGCTTGTCGTATTGGACCACCCTTAGAAAAGATAATACCCCCTATATGATGTTTTTTAACAAGTTGAAGGATTTTGTCTGTCTTTTCTTTAGGATCTCTTGAAAAAACATCGACCATAAACAACTGACCTATACGCTCTTCAACAGACATTCCATCATAAATACTATCCACCCATTTTTTTTGTGCGTCGATTGTATTCGTTAGTAGTGGTTTGTACTCATTCTGAGTAAATCCGAATTGAAGTGAAAAAACGGTAATAAAAAATAATAAGCTATACTTCTTAAAGTACATATAATGCATTGATATTTTGAGGTTAACAAATCCTCATTTTGGTTTTAATCTTCCTTTAAACTGTTTGGTTATATACGAATTTAACAAGATTGATGCCGCTTTCGCGAAAGCGTCCATAAAACTTAACAAAAAATTATTAACCGCTATTTTCTTAGGAAACGACTATGCCAGCTTTCTATTGCAGGAACCTCCCAATGATTGAAGTATTCATCGAGATTTGTTACCAAATTATTAAAGACGATTGTTTTCTTTCCAACAGCACCATCTTTTGCCATTTTTTTAAAATCGGCAAGAGGTTTATAGTGAATGCGATCATTTTGATAATAGGTGACATTCATCTTATCCAGTAAGTCTATTTGTAATTCTTCTTGTTTGGACTGAATAAAACGTACCTGACTATCAATGGAACAACCACTCGCAGCGGTCATAGATTGATCTAAGGCAATGATAATAAATCGATTATACTTTACTTCAAATCCAGCTTTAAGGTCAGCACCATGCGCCGTCCAGGCCGTAAGAAAAGTATCTAAATCTTTAGTAATCTCACTCACCTGATCATCAGTAAGTTTTGTATCACTTTGATATATCCAGATGCGAGATGTAAGTGGTAATTCTGTTAAGGGAGCAAGCATAAGTTTTTATAGTATTTATCAAAATAAAGACCAGGTGTCATAAACAATATATCTATATCAAAGCCTAATTAAAAATATTGTAATTACAAGACCTCCGGGTACGGTAATAAAGTTTAAGAAAGAGAATTTTTGTTTTGGTCCTTGTTTATCATCGTCGACTTTCATTTTTTAAAAGTCTATTATAATTCATCTGCCGTAGCAATCATTTCGGCAATATCCATTACCGCAATATCATTTTCTTTTTCTTTGTTCTTAACACCATCAGTCATCATAGTATTACAGAAAGGACAACCTGCAGCGATAATCTCTGGTTTTGTTTCCAATGCTTGCTCGGTACGAGCAACATTGACATCTTTATTTCCGGGTTCGGGCTCTTTAAACATCTGCGCTCCTCCTGCTCCACAACATAAACCATTGCTTTTGCATTTACGCATTTCAACCAGCTCGACTTCCAGTTTTCTAAGCAAATCCCGAGGTGCTTCATACACATTATTGGCCCTTCCAAGATAACAAGGATCGTGAAATGTAATGCGTTTCCCTTTAAATTTACCGCCTTCAACTTTAAGACGTCCTTCTTCCAATAGGGATTTTAAAAATTGAGTGTGATGTACTACTTCATAATTACCACCTAAAGCAGGATATTCGTTTTTTAAAGTATTAAAGCAATGCGGACAAGCAGTTACTATTTTCTTTATTTCATATCCATTAAGGACTTCAATATTAGTTACGGCCTGCATTTGAAACAGAAATTCATTCCCTGCACGTTTTGCTGGATCTCCTGTACAGCTTTCTTCTGCTCCTAAAACAGCAAAATCAACACCTGCCCTATTCAAAAGACGCGCAAAAGCTTTTGTGATTTTCTTTGCCCGATCGTCAAAACTTCCAGAACATCCTACCCAAAATAATACTTCAGGTTGTTTTCCTTG
>CAZPTJ010000040.1:7128-17996 GCA_964589085.1 uncultured Flavobacteriaceae bacterium
TAATCATCAAAAACCTGAATAGTTACTTCCTTATCTATTAACTCTGTAAATTTTCCTTTATATCGCGTAGCTTTTACAAGATGATTATCTATCCAGTGATAATTACCACCTCTTGGTTTTCCCATAAGCAGGCTTTGGTACTTAAATCCATGCGTTTTTAACCAGGTTTCTGTAACCTCACGATGGTCTTCTGTACGCGATGTAAAAAAGCAAATGATATGCCCTTCATCATACCAATTATTTAATGTTTTTAATGCGTCAGGATACACTTTTGCAGTCGCCATACGTTCTGGTTCTTCATTAGGAATGTCATCACAAATAGTTCCATCAATGTCAATTAAATAATTTTTCATTCCTTCCGGGAGCACTGGACTTACATGTTCCCCTTCCTCTAGTTTCTCACTTAGCAATTTGTCAACATCTTCTTTATTCATTCTATCGTGTTTAATGCTTTAAATTTTTCTTTACTTAATCGTATATATAAAGCCAGTCTATGCTCGCCTGCTTTTCGGTATTTAGGGTTATATCGTTCTGCTTTCGACATATGTAAGGCGACCTGCCTTAATGTTCTTAACTGTTTTTCTGTACAAAACTCACAAAATATTTTCTTTACTCTAATAGAATCAATACCCAGCTTTTCATTAATATATAGCCTTGTATATGCCTTAAATTGAATAGAGTCTGCACGATACGAACGTTGCCCCATAGCCATAGTTTGTATCATTAAAACAAGTATTAACCCTATGTTATATTTAGTTTTCATTAATCCAATTGCCCCTATCCATTTGATTAAATGGCCAGGGAGCTCCGTTATTTTCAATATTTGTCATCGCATTATTGAGATCTGTAGGAGCAGAACTCTCTTCCATAACCATATAACGACGCATTTCCATAATTATACTTAAAGGATCGATACTGACGGGACAAGCCTCAACACAAGCATTACAGGTCGTACAAGCCCATAATTCTTCCTTACTTATATAATCATCAAGGAGTTGTTTTCCATCTTCTTTAAATGTTCCTCCGTTTGCATCAATATTTTTACCCACTTCTTCCAGTCTATCCCGGGTATCCATCATAATCTTACGTGGAGATAGTTTCTTACCTGTTTGATTAGCCGGGCATTCACTCGTACAACGACCGCATTCTGTACAACTATAAGCATTCATTAATTGTACCCAATTCAAATCCATAACGTCACTAGCTCCAAACTTTGCTGGCTCTTCTCCAGATTCATCTTCAGGAACCGCGGCAAAGGGGTCTGCATTAGGATCCATCATTAATTGTACCTCTTTTGTTACAGCTTCAAGGTTATCGAGTTCTCCTTTCGGTTCTAATTTAGCATACCAGGTATTTGGGAAAGCCAAAAGAATATGAAGGTGTTTTGAATAATATAAATAATTCAAAAAACTAAGGATTCCTAAAATATGTAACCACCAGGCCGTGCGCTCCAAAATAATTAAACCTCCTTCTGACATTCCTTCAAACAATGGAGATAACCAGGCACTTATAGGATATGCTCCAGCAGCAGTATAATGATCTGCACCCATTTGCTGCAATTGTAAATCTGCAGCATTCATAATGAGAAACAAACTCATTAGGACTACCTCAAAATACAGGATAATATTAGCATCGAGTTTAGGCCAACCTTTCATTTCGGGGTTGAGGAAGCGTTTTATCCTAATAACATTCCGACGTATCCAGAAAACTATGACCGCAACTAACACTAACAACGCTAAAATTTCAAAACTTCCGATAAGAACGTCATAAAAGACTCCCAGAAATCCGAATACCCGATGTGTTCCAAAAAGACCATCGATAATAATTTCAAGTACCTCAATATTGATAATAATAAAACCTAGATAAACGATAACATGCAGTACTCCAGAAATAGGTCGTTTTACCATTTTATATTGCCCTAAAGCAATCATAGCCATATTACGCCAGCGTATATTTTTCTGATCGCTACGTTTGATGGATTTTCCGAGATTAATGTTTCGCGTAAGCTTGCGTATATTTTTCACAAAAAAACCTACTCCAAAAACAAGAGCAATAAAAAAAAGAATATTCGGTATGTATTGCATAATTCGTTGGTTAGCCCACCTAACGTAAGGAATCTTTAGGTGTATTGTAGCCTTTGTTTTTCTTGCCAAAAAGCGAAAAGTGCACGTAGCGCTTAGGTTGTAAACGAAAATCTTCCAGCAACAATTCCATCTGTCTGGCGGTACCTTCCAAATTTACGTAAAGTTGCTCATCCTGCAAAAGCTTTCCCATACTTCCCTTACCGGATTTTAGATCTGAAGTAATCACTTCAAAATCATTAACAAGTCGTTGTAAGTCTTTGGAGAGACCGACTACTTGTACCTGAGCTAAAGAGTCTGATAATTTTGAGAAATTGGCTGAAGCCTCGTCTATATTGTTAAATGTACTATTAAGCTTCTCTTGATTTTCTGCAAGTAAACTATTTGTTTTTCCCGTGATACCTTTTAATTCCTTAGCCGTAGCATTAAAATAAGTAATCGCTGATTTTAATTCATTCCTTGTTTCTTTATCCAACAGGGTATTTAAGGATTGTAAAAGAGAATCGGCATGAATAACCGCACTACTTAATTGATTACGTAGTGGTGTAATGCTCTCATTAACCAATTCCATAATACCGCCTTCCATGCTGGAAATCAAAGTATCTCCAGTTTTAGCCATAGTAGGATCTTCATAATTAGGTTCCAGACCAATGGATTTACCGCCCAGAATACCTCCTCCATAAATTTTTGCTGTACTACTTCTCGAAAATTCAAAATCCCTGGTAATATTAAAAGTAACCAGATTAGAACGTGTGCCGTTATACAACTCTATCTTAAGTACTTTCCCAACAGGTTGACCATTAAGAGTCACATTAGACGCAGGGTTAAGACCTTCAACATTATCATAAACAGCATAGAAGATGCGATTATTATTAAGTAGGTTATTTCCTTTCAAATAATTATAACCTCCTACAAGAACCGTTAGGGCCAACAAAACAAGAATGGCTGTTTTAACTTCTTTAGATAGCTTCAAAGTATTGCTTTTAAGTGTTAAACAAATTTAGAATTAATTGTCGTATAGAAGTCTTAAAAGCAAATTAATTTAACACTTGCTTAAGGGGAATTTGAATGTCATTTTTATTAAAAGAGACAATAAAGGCACCGTTATATCCTTTGTTTTTTGCCTGTTGTAGTAATTTTTTGATTTCAGTATAATTAGAAGTGCTGCCATAATAATATTTATATAAGGCGCCAGCTCGCTTACGCGAAATATTTGGTAATCCTTTAAAATTATATGATTTGGTTTCGATCTCACGTCCACTAGCCGCAATTTGAACCTTAAAGATCGTATCTTCAAAAATCTGATCTGTAGTTTCGGTCTCTTCTATAACATCATTGAATACTTGAGATTCATCAGAAGCTTGAACCAACTTATTTTTAAAAGAAATTATTGCTTTTGCTACAGCTGATGCTGTTTGAGATTGTCCTTTTTTAGAATTTAGATAAGCCCCTTCTTTTTTATTAGTTAAAAACCCAGTTTCAATAAGCACACTAGGCATTACTGATCGATGTAAAACCCAGAAAACCGCTTGTTTAACACCTCTACTTTTACGATTGAGCGAAGAAGTAAATTGAGATTCGATGAGACTTGCCAGATTAATACTTTGACCCAAAAATTCTTCTTGCATAAGCTCTAGCCCGATTAGAGATTCAGGCTTATTAGGATCAAAACCTTCATATTTCTCTTCAAAATTATCTTCCAGAAAAATTACAGAGTTTTCTTTTTTTGCAATAGCTATATTTTTAGAATTTCCGCCTAATCCAAGAACAAATGTTTCAGTACCATTAGCTTGTGAACTATGTGCATTACAGTGTACACTTATAAAGAGATCTGCTTTTTCATTATTTGCAATATCAGCACGTTCCCAGAGTTCAAGAAAAACATCTTTTTTTCTAGTATATATGACTTCTACATCTTCATTCTTTTCAAGAATTTTTCCAATTTCTAAGACAATATTTAGGGCAATGCTCTTTTCATAATAGCCATTCCCCAGATTCCCACTGTCTTTTCCACCATGACCAGCATCCAATACAACCTTAAATTTTTTTGAAGATTTTTGTTGTGCATAACAAAAGCTTCCATAAGTTTGGAAACTCATTAACATAACTATGAGAATCCTTGTTAAAGTTGTACTAAACGGCTGTTTTAAACGCATCCTTTTACTTGATTTTCCTTCTTATTTACGTTATTGCATACCCAAACCTTCCAAAACCCATATTTAAAAACCTCATCAAAGAAGTTTGTCAGAAATATGTTTAATTTTGGCATTTTAATTGTTGCTATCGGCACAAAAATAGAACTAATCGCATTGCAAACAAAAACTGCAACTTTATATTTATTGATATTGCTATGTATGCTCAGTTCTGTCATTGGTTATACACAAGACTTACCCAATAATAATACCAAACCTATTATTCCCGCAGTTAAAGATTCTACAGGGACCCCTCAAGTAATTGAAAGACCTATAGATCCTTTACTAATTAACGAACAAAAACCAGAAATTGATACAGTCCGTACTGATTCTCTTAAAATAAACAGAAGAGAAACTTTAACAGATAAGGTAAAATATAAGGCTAAAGACTATGAGCGCATCAGTCGGAAGCTCAAAAAGATATTCCTCTACAATGAAGCAGAGGTTACCTATGAAGACTTAAATATACAATCTGGAGAAATTATACTGGATTATGCAAATAACACCGTATTTGCTAAGGGTAGAAAAGATTCATTAGGAAATTATACGCAAGCTCCTATTTTCAAACAAGGAGCCAGCGAAGTTGTTTCAGATTCTATTGCTTTTAATTTTGATACGGAGCGTGCCATTGTTTATGGCTCTCAAGGTGAAGACGGCGGTATCAAATATAAAAGTAATAAGAGTAAACGAGTAAGTGATTCTATCGTCTTTTTACGTAATGTAAAATTCACGACTTCCGAAGATGTAAATAATCCTGATTATTATTTCTATGCGCGTCGTGTAAAGCTTGTTCCAGGAAAGAAAATTATAACAGGATTGGTCAATATGTATATTGCTGATGTACCTACACCATTGGGTGTTCCTTTTGCTTATTTTCCTTTGAGTCGAGAGCGTAGCGTATCTGGTTTTATATTGCCACAACCGGGAGAAACGAGACAACGTGGTTTTTCTTTACAGAATGGAGGATATTATTTCGCTCTAAGCGATTATTACAATCTTGCAATTACCGGTGACTATTTCAGTAATGGAAGTTATGCATTACGGGCAGATACAGAATATCGTTTGCGCTATAAATTTAATGGTCGTTTAAGTGTTAATTTCGAACGCCTTCTTAATAGTGAGCGTGGGCTTCCCGATTTTACGGAAACGAATACCTATAATATACGTTGGAATCATAGTCAAGATCAAAAATCAAGTCCAACTAGTCGTTTCTCTGCTTCGGTAAATTTAGGAAGTAGTAATTTCTTCCAACAGTCTCTTAATCAGAGTAATACTGGTAATTTTTTAAACAACAACTTTAGCTCTTCTGTTTCCTATTCTAAATCTTTTGAGGGTAAAACTCCAATTAATCTTACTGTTGCCGCCACACATTCTCAGAACTCTCAAACGGAACAAATAAACGTCACCTTACCTTCTGCCCAACTTAATGTTGATCGTATTTTTCCCTTTGCTCCTAAAGAAGGAACGAAAAAAGGAATTTTTCAGAACATTAATTTTAGTTATTCTTCTAATGGTCAGGTACGTTTTCAAACCACGGATAGTTTGTTTTTTAGACGAGAAATGTTTGAAGCTGCAGAGATTGGTATTCAACATAGTATTCCAATAGCCACAAATTTTAAATTGTTTAATTACATTAGTGCTACTGCCTCTGCAAATTATACAGAGAATTGGGTTTTTGAAACGATAGAACAACGTTTTGATCCTGAAACAAGAACCATTGCAAGAGATACTGTAAATGGTTTTGATAGATATGGAACGTATAACTTAGGCATTAGCTTAGGAACAACTATTTATGGTAATTTTACCTTTGGGGAAGATAAAAAAATACAAGCAATACGGCATGTGATACGACCTACGATAAGTTATGGTTTTACTCCCGCTTTTGATCAATTCTTTGATACCTTTTTAACACCAGATCTCAATGACCCTTTGACTACAGATTTAACCGAAGAAGTTGAGTTTTCCAGATTTGATGGTGGGTTTTTTGGAGCACCGGGGAATAATCTGTCCAGTTCAGTTTCATTATCTATCCAAAATCAGATTGAAGCCAAAGTCCGAAGTAAGGACTCTACAGCCACAGAACCGCGAAAAATTGCCTTATTACGAAATTTAAACCTTGCAACGAGTTATAATTTTGCAGCAGATAGTTTACGATTATCTCCTATAAATGTTAATGGCGCTATTCCTATTATTCAGGAGAAGCTGGATATAAACTTTAGAGCTGCATTGGATATTTACGCACTGGACAATAATAACCAGCGCATTAACACCCTTAATATTAATAATGGAGGGAGTCTGTTCCGATTGACTAGTGCCAGTGCAAATTTTGGGTATAGTTTTTCAAGTTCTGATTTTAATGGTGGTCGTGAAGAGACCGATCGGACTCAGAATCAAACATTTGCTGCAGGTGGACGTCCTGATGATCTTTTTGGCGGCGGTGTAGATATTACTGGAGCAGCTAGTGATGATTTTGCCGAAGATGAAGAACAAGATCCCGACGAAATAGAATTTTATAATTTTAAAATTCCCTGGAGTTTGCGATTATCCTATCAAGTTAATTATTTGAATAGCGCTCGACAAAATCAGATCTCGTCCCACTCCATCGTTTTTAGTGGCGATGTAGAACTAGGTAAACGTTGGCGTATAGGAGGGTCTTCTGGATATGATCTTGTCAACCCTGGTTTTACATTTACTTCCTTACGATTTGCACGAGACCTGGAGAGTTGGCGTTTTAATTTTAACTGGGTACCATTTAGTAACCGTACCTCCTGGAATTTCTTTATAGGAATTAAGTCCAATGTATTTGAAGCGATCAAGTACGATAAACGCCGTCGTCCTGATGAACGATTGTAATTAATATATACTTTTGTAAATAAGAAAATCATTTTACTAATTAATATAAGATTTCTGCCTTCGCAGAAATATATTTTATGAAAAAAATCATACAGACTCCCAATGCTCCAGCACCTATAGGACCTTATAATCAAGCTGTTTTAAGTGGTGACACCTTATATACATCTGGCCAGATTGCTATTGATCCAAAAACAGGAGAATTATTTAAAGGAACCATTGCTGAAGAAACAGAACTGGTGATGCAGAATCTTAAAGCTGTTTTAGCTGCTGCAGACATGACTTTTGACCAAATTGTCAAAACATCTATTTTTATAAGTGATATGGAGAATTTTGGTCAGATTAATACTGTTTATGGAACCTATTTTGATGATCAAACTGCGCCAGCCCGTGAAACGGTGGAGGTTGCAAACCTTCCTAAATATGTAAATGTAGAGATTTCGGTTATTGCTATCCGCTAAATAATCAGGTCTGAGGCACTCATTTAATAATCATTATTAAAAAAGTGCCTCAGACACTAATTACAAAACTTTTACAACGCCTTATCAAAAATCTTTCCTACTTATTAATAATGTAGGATGTGATTTCTATGATGCGCTACAAGTCCATCAATAGGACGTTTCAATACTTTTCCTAATTGTAAATTCTTTTCTTCGACTAATTGTGTCAGTTCTTTTTGAAGATAAAAAGCGATAGACCCCACAAAATGTACAGGAACGTTCTGAGCATTTTCAAATTGAAAGATTTGATTATCAATAAAAAGGTTTAAGCCTTTTCGGATCAATTCCTGACAATAGGAATGATCCTTATTAGTTATTAGAAATCGAGCAAAAGTTGCCAGATAGGTATTAGGGTTCGGGTTTTTATATAAATGGTTTTTTATACTCTCTGAACTCAAATCATATTCTTGTTCAAAACGTTCTGCCAGCACTTTGGGCATTCTAAAGAAATGGAAATCACGTATTAATTGTCTTCCAAAATAATTACCGCTAGCATCATCCATAAGGATATAGCCTAAAGAAATAATACGTTGATCAATTGTAGATCCATCATAATAGCTACAATTAGAGCCCGTTCCCAAAATACATACTATGGCTTTTTCTCCTTCTTTTGTGGTAGCATAAAGTGCAGCATAAGTGTCTTCTTTAACTACAATTTCATCGGCGTATGAAAAAAAGTCTGTAAATACTTCTTTTATTAGTTTCCTTGGTTTTTCAACTCCGCATCCTGCACCATAAAAGTAGAGTCGTTTTACTTCCTGACGATGCTTGTATAATTCAAAATTGTTTATAATCCGTTCATTGAGTATTTCCTGTGACAATACCTGTGGATTCAAACCCAATGTTTGTGTTTGAAACAACTCTCTTCCATCATCAGAAAGTGCAATCCAATCGGTTTTAGTCGAACCGCTATCTACGATTAATATCATAATTATAAAGTACTCATAATATATTGTATAATATCGCTTTCGCGAAAGCGAATATCTATTCTAACTACATTGCGTTAACTCGTTCTGCCAAATCAACTAACTTATTCGAATAACCAAACTCATTATCATACCAGGAGACCAATTTGAAAAATTTTGAATTTAGTTCTATAGACGCGTCAGCATCAAAAATACTGGTACGGACATCACTTACAAAATCCTGTGAAACCACTCCATCTTCTGTATATCCAACAATTCCTTTTAAGTCTCCGTTTGCTGCAGCTTCAAATTTACTACGTATTTCATTCAAAGAAGTTGCTTCTTTAGTCCGAACCGTTAAATCTACCACAGAAACATCTGCAGTAGGTACTCTAAATGCCATACCCGTTAATTTCCCATCTACTTCAGGAATTACTTTCCCTACTGCTTTAGCAGCTCCTGTAGATGTTGGAATAATATTATTTAATACAGATCGCCCTAAACGATAATTCTTTTTGGAAGGGCCATCAACCGATAATTGAGTGGCCGTAGCTGCATGCACAGTAGTCATTAAACCTTCTTCTATTCCCCAATTGTCGTTAACAATTTTTGCAACCGGAGCTAAACAATTCGTTGTACACGATGCATTAGATACAATCGTATGGTCTGCGGTAAGGTCATTATCATTTACACCCATTACAAACATAGGCGCATCTTTTGAAGGCGCTGAAATAACTACTTTTTTGGCTCCTGCATCGATATGTGTTTGTGCAGTATCTAAAGTTGTAAATATACCTGTACATTCGGCAATGACATCTGCTCCTACATCACTCCACTGAAGGTTTTTAGGATCACGTTCTGCAGTTACTCGTATTGTTTTTCCATCCACAACAAGGTTTCCATCTTTTACTTCAATCGTACCATCAAAACGACCATGTACTGAATCATATTCTAACAAGTAAGCCAGATGTTCTACTTCCAGAAGGTCATTGATCGCAACAACATCTACATTATCACGTTTTACTGTTGCTCTAAATACAATGCGACCAATGCGGCCGAAACCATTAATTCCAAGTTTTAAATTTCTCATAGTCAATTTTTAAGTGGTCATGATTTCTGACACACGAATAAGTTCTTTATTAATTTTTGAATGTCCTTTAATGGCTTTTTCCAGAGGAGTCAATATCATTTTATCATGAATACTGCCCACCATGTAATTACTTTTCCCTTCTAATAAGGATTCTACTGCCCTCACACCCATGCGACTCGCCAAAACCCGATCATAACAAGTAGGTGACCCTCCTCGCTGCATATGACCTAAAACAGAAACTCGCACGTCATATTCCTCCATATTCTCATCTACATAATCTTTTAATTCAAATACATTTTTTCCTATTTTATCTCCTTCGGCAACAACAACAATACTCGAAGTTTTACCGCTTTTCTTACTTCGTTTTAAGGACTCCACAAGACGATCAAGTCCCATATCTTCTTCTGGTATAAGGATTTCTTCTGCTCCTGCTCCGACACCAGCGTTTAGTGCTATATGACCTACATCACGTCCCATAACTTCTATAAAAAAAAGTCTGTTATGAGAGCTTGCTGTATCTCTAATTTTATCAATGGCTTCAACAGCAGTATTTAAAGCAGTATCATATCCTAAGGTTCTATCCGTACCATTGATATCATTATCTATTGTACCTGGGATTCCCATCACGGGAAAACCAAATTCCTTATTGAAAATCAACCCTCCAGTAAATGTTCCATCTCCTCCTATAAGGACTAATCCATCGATATTATTTGTGACAAGCATTTGATATGCTTTTTCTCGTCCTTCTTTTGTTCTGAATTGGGCTGAACGTGCAGATTTCAAAAATGTCCCTCCTTTATTTATAATACCACGGACACTTCGTGCATTGAGCATTTTAAAATCACCTTCAATTAGACCTTCATAACCACGATACACGCCAGCACATTCTATTTCATAAAAGGCACAGGAACGTACAACAGAACGTATCGCGGCATTCATTCCTGGGGCATCACCTCCAGAGGTTAAAACCGCTATTTTCTTTAGTTTTTTGATCATAATACACACAAATAAACTCTAAATTAAGGAAACATAACCTATAAAAATTAAGGAATAACGGGGTTTTTAACGGTAATTTTAATCTCAAACGTTTTCGTTTAACAACTTTTGAAGCCTTATTTGATTTTTGACGAAATTATTAGCACCATTTCCTCATTTTTAGCACAAAATGAGTGGAATATTTTAGTGCATTCTAGAATTATATAGCTAAATCAATATAAAATAACACTCCTATTTTGAATAAAAAACTGAAT
>CAZPTJ010000041.1:0-17871 GCA_964589085.1 uncultured Flavobacteriaceae bacterium
CTATAGTATTGAAATAAGGAAGTCCGTATTTTTTGAAAGCTTAATGTTTAAAGGTAATATCGTCAGGAGCTATTTTCTCAGGTTTTTCTGAGCTTTTTTTAAGTGCTTCTTCAACTTCCTTCTTCTTACCTTTAAAAATCTTAGACATAAGTTCCTTAAACGTATTAAAGTCTACTGCATAAGAGAGACCTGCTCCCTGTGTGTATCCTTCTGTTTCTCCTATAAATTGTATATCACTTTGTCTGTTAAATACTTTAGCTCTAAAACTTCCATCTTCATTTAAAAGAAAATCAATTTCTACATCACCAACGATAATGGACTCACTGAGTCCTCCCGTAGGAACGCCTACCTTTCCATTAATAAGAACTCTATTTGCGATTTGTGTAGATAAGGTAAACCCTACCCTTCCTGCCGATTGTTGATCTGGTGTACGGTCTGCCTGAACAAGGTCTATTCCTAAATCAACAATACCATCATCATTATTAAATAATATGTCATTTAAAATTGAAGATCCTGCTTCGAGAAAATTATTTACTGCGCCTGCTGCGCTAATAGAAGTTTCGCTTAAAAAAGTACCTTGTGACACTAAGGATATAGCATTAAGTTCTCTTGCTGTTCGGTCACTAAGCCTAAAATCTAATTCTGATGTTACCGTACTGCTAGTATTAGGGTACTCTATGTCAAAAGTGATTTCGGGTTGGACAAGCTCACCGTTGAGATTAATAACAACATCTACATCAATTTTTCTATTAATGGATGGGTTTTCTAATAAAATAGCAGGATTTGCTTCAGCTCTATAAATAGCACTTACATCAATTAATGCCTTAAAAGGATCTCCATCCCATCTAATATTACCCAGAGGTTCTACTGTAAACTCTTTACGTGCTAATCCTCCATATCTGAAATTAAAAATCCCGTCATAAACGACAAAATCCCCCCACATATTGAACTTCCCATTAGTGTTGATCTCTATTAATAAGAATCCTGCACCTCTACCTCTCAGTGTATTCGTTTTATCCACTACAATTTCAATTAAGGCATCTTGATCAACATCAAGGTCAAAATTTAACGAAAGACCTTTAACCTCTATAGTTTCTATAACTTCTCCTTTAATACGCGCTTCTTTCTCTTCTGGGCTCAAAAAATGAATGAAAGAATTATCTCCTATAGATTCCGTATCATCAATAGGAATATTAAAAATGGTGCCCGCTTCAGTCTCTGCTGTAACATTAATTACTAGTTCATCTGTAGGTCCTTTGATCTCTGCTTCTCCACTGATAAATGCAGTCCCATAATATAGAGCATCCTCATCTTCTTCGGTATCCAATACAAGCATATTACCTGTAACAATATTAAGATCCAGATTCCAATCTCTGAAAAATTGATGAGAAATAGTTCCATTAAGAATTCCTGCAGTTTTGTACTTAACATCTTCCAGAAATACAGTCTGAAATTCAAAACTTTGATTATTCAATCTTATATCTGCACTTTCCCCTAGGCTATAATCAACATTTAAATATGGGATTTTTAACCCTCCATTTTTAAGAAGTAAAGCTCCATCAACATTGGGGTTTTTGTAGTTTCCACTTACTTTAGCCTGTCCATCAATACTTCCTCTAATATTAGTAATAACGTCTCCTCCCAATTTGCCAAAAGGTTCCACATCAAAATTATCAAGTGTGACATCTAAATCAATTGTCGGTGTATCTTCCACCAGAATAGTTCCCTGGGCTTTCAAAGAGGTACTCGTATTATTTGTAAGACTGGTATTAACGGTATATTCCGTTAGGGAATTATCTCCTCTTACTTCCAGTTTTAAATCTCCTAATAGTTCATCGTTTACGATCAATTGATCTATTGACATTGTGGAACTTGGGAGATAAACACCCTTCTTTTGTATTATAGCCAGTTTCCCATTAATCTCTCCATCTACTTTAAAATTTTCAACTTCATCAACAAGTTTAGAGAGATCAACTTTTATAAATTCTGCTTGAATATCCTTATAGATCGAATCTCTAATGACACCTTTAATCGATATGCTCTCGTCCAAATAACTCAAATCCAAAGTATTGATAGCAATATCTTTGAAGTTGTTATCGAAAACAACATTATTTTTCAAATTGTTTTCTTTATTAATCAACCAATCATTATCCTTAAAATGGACTAGAGATTTCTTGAATCCAAGAACTGAATTACCTTCTTCATTAATCGTATGATACATGGAAAGATCAAATACATCCTCGTTTGTTTTTCCTCCAGAGAATTCTGAACGCATAAACAAAGTGTCTTTAAGTGTCACATTAATCAAACTAAAATCGGAAACAGCATAAAAATCGGTGTTGATACTATCTGCCGCTATATATGTATTAAATAGTGGATTTTTATTATCCACACGAACTTCAATTTTTTTAGCCAAAGACCCGAAGGCTGTAATACCAGGAGACTTAAAAGTTAGTTTAAAATCAGAATCATTAGCCACAACACTACCTCTAACTCTTGTATTAGGTTCTAATTTTAATTCTGGAACAAAAACTTCGACGATCTTGTTATTAATAGCAAAATCAAAATCCATAAATTGATCTTCTGTTAATACTTCAGGTTGATAGTTTGTATAGAGACTTCCTATAGCATTTCTAAATAATGGAATTACTTCTCCAAATTCAAATTTACCGCTTACTGTTCCATCAATAATATCTGGAGAGTTTACCGCTATTGTTCTTACATTTTTATCATCAAAACTAGAGTTCACGGCAAAGTCCTTAAAGAAATAGGTGTCATTCCCATTCTGATAACTTGTATTATTAAATCGAATTTTCCCAAAAGCATCTTCTATACCTGTTCCTGTCATATCCATCGCCAAATCTCCTTTAAGAATAGCGATGCTATCACTTACAAAGTTTAAGCGATACAAATCGGCTTTGGTAATAGTAGCGGTAAAATCATAGTTATTTAAAGCTCTTGTTACGTCTATTACCCCATCGATAGAAGCATTAAGATTAGGATCATCCACAAAGAGTTCTCCATTAAACACCGGTGTTCTCAGATTTCCAAATATGGTAATATTCTTATAGTCATAATTACCAAATTCTAAATGGCTTATACTTCCTGAAAGTTGGGTGTCTAAATATTCCTGAATGAA
Source organism: uncultured Flavobacteriaceae bacterium (assembly GCA_964589085.1). Lineage (GTDB taxonomy): Bacteria > Bacteroidota > Bacteroidia > Flavobacteriales > Flavobacteriaceae > Dokdonia. The sequence continues at coordinate 3,140 of CAZPTJ010000041.1, forward strand.
TCCTTTTCCATTTACATTAACATCAAAAGATGTTGTGCCAACTTTATCATCATCTATAAAGGATCCTATGTCAAAATTTTGAAATTTCACATTGCCAGAATAAGAAGCCAGATTTACATCTTGTGGGTCTAATAATTGAATATCTACAACAATAGTTCCTAAACTAGTAGTAAATTGTCCATTTGTTGTAATAGAATTTGGAGTTACACTATTAGCCCCTTGTAACTGTATACTACCCAACTTTGCAAATTGCTGCGGAAGACTCTTCAAAGGGCCTGGCAATAATGATTTTAGATCAAAATAGGACGTTTGGATTCTACTTTGATTCGTCGATACTATAAAGTTTTCTGGATCAAGAATATTTCTAAATCTCAAATCTCCTTCTATTTTTGACTTTTTAAGTCCCAAAATAATTGCATCATTACTTCTAAAATCATTTAATGTTCCTTTAAAATTCCCTTGAATACTCAAATTCTTATCTGCTGATAAACCATCATAAAATGGAATAATATCGGTAGTAGAAAAATCAGATTTCGCTAAAGCTAAAGTAATACCAACGCTATTATTAAAATCTGCCATTCCTTGTTGTGTGTCCAATAGGATATCCCCTTTTAAATGAGAATTGGTCGTTTTCAAATCAAATTCTTCCAGTCGTATTTGATCAAGACCATAATGAAACTTCCCCTTTAGTTTAGTAATGTGATACTTACGTTTTGCATTAAAGGATAGATTTTCAATAGTTGCGTCTACTACAGATCCTTCTAATCTAAAATCATCTAAAGAACTATTGAGTTCACTATACCAGAGGACTTCTGGGGAATCAAGATTTTCGTCAGTGTATTTAAAAACACCATTCTTAATTTTAATCTGATCAGAAGCTAGAAAGAATGGAGCTTTAGTACTCTCTTTATCGGATGCAAATTTTTTAGAAAATATACTGATGTTATCATTTTGTTCCCCTTGATATGTTTTGAGGTAGAACTTCACTTCTTTCATTCCAACATGGCCCAGTTCTAAATTTCCATCGATAGCCTTTTTTGCACTTAAAACACTAGTCGCAATACTTTCTGCATAAATCAACGTATCCTTATGATGATCTTTTATTAAAACTCCTTTTAAATTAAGATCACCATTCCACTTAACCCCAAGTTTGGCAACTGTAATATTCGTTCCGAATTTGTTGTTAATCTTATTAGTAACAAACTTGCCAGCTGAAGTTTGAACGGCAGGGATTGAAAATATGACCAAAAGCAAGGCAAAAAGTATAAGAATACTTAGAAGAACGCGTAATGATATTTTTTTGAATTTCCTGATATCGCTTATTCCTTTAACTTTGCTCTTGAAAACAAGATTTGTGCCTTAAATGCAATCCGACGAAAAAAAATGCATTATTCTCGCCATTGAATCATCCTGCGATGATACTTCGGCAGCTGTATTAATAAACGATAAAGTATATTCTAATGTTGTCGCCAACCAGCAAATTCACGAACAGTATGGAGGGGTTGTTCCTGAGTTAGCTTCGAGAGCACATCAACAAAATATAGTTCCTGTCGTCACTGCTGCTTTACAGCAGGCAAATATCGACAAAAAAGACCTAAGTGCCATAGCTTTTACTAGCGGTCCGGGATTATTAGGTTCTCTTCTTGTAGGCACTTCTTTTGCGAAGTCTATGGCATTGGGACTTAACATTCCATTGATAGACGTAAATCATATGCAAGCTCATATTCTTGCACATTTTATTGATGAAAAAGGATATGAGAAACCATCATTCCCATTTTTAGCACTCACAATTTCTGGTGGACATACGCAAATCATTTTGGTCAAGGACTACTTTGACATGGAAATCCTTGGAGAAACTATTGATGATGCGATCGGAGAAGCTTTTGATAAAAGTGCAAAATTATTAGGCCTTTCTTACCCTGGAGGTCCATTAATAGACAAATGGGCAAAACAAGGAAATCCAGAAGCCTTTCCTTTTACCATTCCGAATGTTGCAGGTTTGAATTTCAGTTTTAGCGGTTTGAAAACTCAAATTATGTATTTCATAAAAAAAAATATTGCCATAAACCCTATGTTTATTGATGATCATATGGCCGATATTTGTGCTTCTATACAACACACCATTGTTTCTATCGTATTGCAGAAGATCAAAAAAGCGGTTAAACAAACGGGGATTAAACATATTGCCATTGGTGGTGGTGTTTCTGCCAATAGTGGGATTCGAAACGCTTTACTTAGCGCGGAAACACGTTTGGGGTGGACCACCTACCTTCCCAAGTTTGAATATACCACAGACAATGCCGCAATGATAGGAATTGTGGGATATTTAAAATATTTGCAAATGGAAAATACATCTATATATAATCACAGTGGAATTACCGCTCAATCCAGATTGAAATTTTAATGCAGTTATTTTATAGTCCAGATATCACTTCAAATGGGGCTGAGTTCATATTCAGTAAAGAAGAAAGTCGTCATATGATACGTGTCCTGCGTAAAGTCGAAGGCGACATTTTGTATATCACGGATGGCCAAGGGCTTTTATTTGAAGTAGAAATTGTTATCGCAAGTGCCAATAAATGCATTGTAAAAATACTACAGGCGCAACATAAAGCTCCATCAAACTATCATTTACACATAGCCATCGCACCTACCAAACTCAATGATCGTTTTGAATGGTTTTTGGAAAAAGCGACAGAAATAGGAATTCAAGAAATTTCTCCGATTATTTGTGATCACAGCGAGCGTAAAATTCTAAAAGAAGAACGTCTTCAGAAAATTCTTCAAAGCGCGATGAAGCAGTCGCAACAAATGTATCTACCAAAACTCAACACACTAACTACGTTTTCCTCTTTTCTTGCAACTTATAAAAACGAATCTGCATCAAAATATATAGCGCATTGTTACAATAATGAAAAGTTCTCTTTAAAAAATGATGTCGTATTGAATCAATCCTATCTTATACTTATAGGGCCCGAGGGTGACTTTTCTCAAAGTGAAGTAGACAAATGTTTAAGCGCTGGTTTCAAACCTATTACCCTAGGTGATTCTAGGTTACGAACGGAAACTGCAGCTATTGTTAGCTGTCAAAATATAGCATTCGTCCATCAATGATAAAATTGGTGAAAAAATAAATTACACACATCTATCATCAACAATGGTAACTTATTGAAAATATGTATTTAAAGGATAAAATATAACATTTTATCGATAAAAATTACATATATATAATGCTTTTAACAAGTTTTCCTACAAAAACTTTTGTGTATTTATTATAAAGTCGTTTATTTGCAGGCGTCTATTTTTTAGGCTTTACCCAACTTTCTGTAGATTAATTAATTAGATGAAATTAAGAAATTTTATCGGAATAGTTGCGCCATTTATCCCCGCTTTTCTAAGCGGAATATCCTGCTTTGCTATTGTCTACAGTCTTATCAATTGGTTACCAGCAGATTTAATTACCTCTGAAAAAATTCAATTTGTTTTATTTGTCATTGTTATTATAAGTGTTCTATTGATAACAATACTTATACTCTTCATATTTACCAAAGCAAACCAAATGCGTTTTGCTGGAAACTCTTTGAGCAGTGAAATCAGTGGACTTTCTCAAAAAATGCATCACTTCCGAAATATCATAGACATTCTTGTTCGCTCTAAAGTATGGGCGCCAGGATTAAAAGAATATATAGATGAAGAGTTCGGAGATCTCAACTTCTTTGATATGAAAGAATTCTATAAAGGTCGATCTAAACTCGCATTAGAATTTATTGAAGAGAATAATCGTTATGGAGAAACAGAGAACCTTTACTTAGAATCAAAATCTTTATTACTTAATGATCCGTCTAAAAGTAGGGTAGATAACTTTTCAAACCCTCGTGTTTATGATAAGCGCATCCTTCAAAAATGGGTAGAGCATAAATGTGGATCGGGTTTATGGTATTTCTTTGGATATAAATACGCATCATTTAAGGATGAACTTGAAGTAAGCAGGGTTTATGAACGTCATGAAGAAAAAATACTCAGCTATGCCGTCCAACTTGATGCTAATCGTTATCAGGACATGGGTTTCAGTGAAGAATTGCTTTCTAAGATTGGAGAGCAAATGTCTGAAGATATTATTCCTCGACTCTATAGTTTAACCTTACAAGCACATCAACGACTTCCAAATATTGTCAATGGAGCTTATGTTTTACTTCTGCTTCTAATGCTTTGCGGAGTTTTTCTTCCGATAAGTGCTATTCTCTTTCAGTTATCTGTTATTTTCAGTTTTATCTCTTTAGCCGTAGTGCTAAGTATTTTACTTTTCCTTGTTTTGGGTATTTATCCCTATGTCCAACAAGAAATTAATACGGAGCGATAATGTATCATTATTGTTTATTTACGACCTATTATACTCCGTATTCAGACAATTCTGTAGACCCATAAATGATATATTAAATTACAATTAGTCTTTGCTCATATCCTTTCTTTTCTCCTGTCAAATAAGTAAATTTGAGGTTTTGCTAAAAAATGGCTGTAGAAGAAGAATTTATTGAAGTTTTAGGTGCTAGAGCGCATAATTTAAAGAATATCGATGTTAACATTCCACGAGAAAAACTAGTTGTTGTAACCGGTTTGTCTGGCAGTGGTAAAAGTTCATTGGCGTTTGACACCATTTATGCTGAAGGGCAGCGACGTTATATCGAAACATTTTCTGCTTATGCTCGTCAGTTTCTCGGAGGATTAGAACGCCCCGATGTAGATAAGATTCAAGGCTTATCACCAGTAATCGCTATTGAACAAAAAACTACAAGTAAGAGTCCACGCTCCACAGTAGGAACCATTACAGAGATTTATGATTTCCTAAGACTTTTGTACGCTCGTGCAAGTGACGCATATAGTTACAATACAGGTGAGCGTATGGTGAGCTATAGCGATGCACAGATTCAAGAATTAATTAAGGGAAGTTTTCAAGGAAAACGTATCAATATCCTTGCTCCCATTGTACAATCCAGGAAAGGACATTATCGTGAATTATTTGAGCAAATTGCTAAGCAAGGTTTTGTCAAAGTGCGTGTTGATGGCAAAATAGAAGACATCGTTAAAGGAATGAAAGTTGATCGTTATAAAACTCATGATATTGAGATTGTTATTGATCGACTTGTTATAACCGAAGATATCGCGGCTGAAGAAATGGACAAACGCTTACGCGAAAGTATCCACACAGCGATGTATCATGGCAATGATGTTCTTATGATACTGGATCAGGAGTCTGATGAAGTTCGCTATTTCAGTCGGAATCTGATGTGTCCATCTACGGGAATTTCATATCCCAATCCAGAACCTAATAATTTTTCGTTCAACTCTCCTAAAGGAGCTTGCCCAAAGTGCAATGGTATTGGTGAATTACATGTTGTCAATCCGGATAAAATCATGCCGGATAAAAATAAATCTATAAAAACAGGAGGTCTTGAACCTCATGGGCCTCAAAAAAATAATTGGATTTTTAAGCAATTGGAACTCATTGCAGAACGATTTGATTTCAAACTGAACGATCCCATAAAGAAAATCCCCGAAGACGCACTCCATTTTATTCTATATGGTGGTAATGAGAACTTCTCTATACAATCAAAAGCCTTAGGAGTTACCCGTGATTACAAGATAGATTTTGAAGGTGTTGCAAATTTTATAGAAAGTACATTTAACAACAGTGAATCTACTTCATTAAAAAGATGGGCAAAAGGCTTTATGGACAAAGTTTCCTGCTCACAATGTGAAGGGTCTCGATTACGACAAGAATCATTGTATTTTAAAATAAATGAAAAGAGTATTGCTGAGTTGGCCTATATGGACATATTAGAACTTAGCACTTGGTTTGAAAATCTTACAGCAAGTTTATCGGAAAAACAAGTAAAAATTGCTTCTGAAATTATTAAAGAGATCAAAACCAGAATTCAGTTTCTGGTTGATGTAGGGCTGACTTATCTTTCTTTGAATCGAAGTTCTAAATCACTTTCAGGAGGAGAAGCGCAACGCATTAGACTGGCGACACAAATAGGTTCTCAACTTGTGGGTGTGCTTTATATCCTTGATGAACCTAGTATTGGTTTACATCAAAGAGATAATGAAAAGTTAATCAACTCGTTGATTTCTTTACGTGATATTGGTAATTCTGTTATTGTAGTAGAGCATGATAAAGATATGATTCAACGTGCGGATCATGTAATCGATATTGGTCCTAAAGCGGGAAAGTATGGCGGCGAGATTATAAGCGAAGGATCTCCTACAGCATTATTAAATCATCATACCCTTACTGCACAATATCTTAATGGTGAATTGGAAATATCAGTCCCCGACCAACGAAGAAAAGGTAATGGAAAGACGATACACTTAAAAGGAGCTAGCGGTAATAATTTAAAAAATGTTGATTTAAAAGTTCCGTTGGGTAAAATGATCGCCGTAACGGGAGTTTCTGGTAGTGGTAAATCCACTTTAATTAATGAGACCCTCTACCCTATTATGAATGCGCACTATTTTAATGGTGTAAAAAAACCAATGCCCTATAAAAACATCAAAGGTCTTGAGCATTGTGATAAAGTGATTGACATTAACCAAACACCTATCGGACGAACACCTCGTTCTAATCCGGCTACATATACCGGCGCTTTCAGTGAAGTACGCAATCTATTTGCAAAAACTCCTGAAGCACTCATCCGTGGATATAAACCGGGACGTTTCAGTTTTAATGTTGCTGGAGGTCGTTGTGAAACCTGTAAAGGTGGCGGTTTGAGAATCATTGAGATGAATTTCCTTCCTGACGTTTATGTTGCCTGTGAAACCTGTCAGGGTAAACGATTTAATAGAGAGACATTAGAAATACGTTATAAGGGAAAGTCCATTGCCGATGTTCTGGAAATGACCATTCGAGAGGCTACTGATTTTTTTGAACACATCCCAAAATTATACCGTAAGCTTAAAACAATAAAGGATGTTGGCTTGGGTTATATTACTTTAGGACAACAATCTACAACCTTATCAGGTGGAGAGGCACAGCGTATTAAATTAGCAACTGAGCTTAGTAAAAGGGATACTGGGAATACTTTTTATATATTGGATGAACCTACAACTGGACTCCACTTTGAGGATATCAGGGTGCTTATGGAAGTATTAAATAAGCTGGTCGACAAAGGAAATACTATTCTTATTATCGAACACAATCTGGATGTCGTAAAAATGGCAGATTATATTATAGATATTGGCTATGAAGGTGGTAAAGGCGGAGGAAAAATTGTGGCACAAGGAACTCCTGAAGAATTAATTAAAGACAAAAAAAGCTATACAGCGAAGTTTCTCAAAAAAGAAATTGCATTACAAACGATATAAAAATATGATGACAGAACAACGACATAAAGGATGGAATGAAATTAAAACAAACGATTCCTGGGCGATTTTTAAAATTATGGGAGAGTTTGTAAACGGTTTTGAAAAAATGAGCCGTATTGGCCCTTGCGTTTCTATTTTTGGTAGTGCAAGAACACCGGTCGATCAAACAGAATACAAACTTGCAGTGAGCATTGCGCAACGTATTGTGGAAAATGGCTATGGAGTAATTACGGGTGGTGGCCCCGGGATTATGGAAGCTGGGAATAAAGGCGCAAATCAAGGAGGAGGTACTTCAGTAGGGTTGAATATAGATTTACCTTTTGAACAACACGACAATCCTTACATCGATAAAGATAAAAGCCTGGACTTTGATTACTTCTTTGTAAGAAAAGTTATGTTTGTCAAGTATTCACAGGGATTTGTGGTTATGCCTGGAGGCTTCGGAACTTTAGATGAGCTTTTTGAAGCGATTACATTGATACAAACACATAAAATCCAAAAATTTCCTATTATTCTAGTAGGGTCTGAATTCTGGGGAGGTCTTTTAGATTGGATTAAAGGCACTTTACTAAAAAAGTTTAAAACTATCAGTCCTGAAGATATTGACTTAATTCATGTAGTCGATACCGAGGATGAGGTTATAGAAGTATTGAATAATTTCTATGCAGAATTTAATTTAAGTCCCAACTTTTAATTGACATAAGCCCTATACTCTATCTACCTCATGAAAAAATTAATGTTTTTTCTTTTTATTGCATTTCAATCTGTACTTCAAGCACAGTCAGAGTTTACAATTGCTTTTTATAACCTTCTTAACTATCCTACCGCTCCGCCCGCGAATAGAGAAGAAATTCTTGCGGGTATCATAGAAGAGATTCAACCTCATATTTTTATGGTTTGTGAACTGGAATCTAATGCCGGAAGCGTAGAAATTTTAGATGGTAGTTTAAATACTGGAAGCATGATATATGCCTCAGCGCCTTACCAGAACAATATGTCGAGTGGTTCTGATCTTCAACAGCTTGTTTATTATGACACAGAACGTTTTGAGTTAGTAGAGACGGATATCGTAGGTAATGATTTAAGAGATATTAATCGTTATACGTTACAACTTTTAACCGAAGATACCGGTGAACCACAATTACTGGAAATATTTATAACGCACCTTAAAGCAGGTTCGTCCGATAGTGATCAATCTATACGACTGGATATGATCGAGGATTTTGCGACATACCTTCAAAGCACCGATTTTGATCCCAATAGTCAGGTTATTTTTGCTGGAGATCTAAATATTTCAAGCAGTACAGAAGCTTCTTATCAATTATTGTTAAATAATGGTACGATTCCTCTTAATGATCCATTAGATGCACCTGGTGATTGGAATAATAATCCTTCTTTTTCTACTATTCATACGCAAAGTACGCGTATTAGCAATAATGACTTTGATGATTTTGGAGCTGGTGGAGGTATGGACTCTCGCTTTGATTTCATATTATTTTCTGATAATCTACTAGATAATCAAAATGATATCTCCTATATTGACGATACTTACAGTGTTTTGGGAAATAATGGAAATTGCTTTAATAACAGGATTGATGCTGCCGGATGTAGTGGTGAATTTTCTTCAACGCTACGTTCCCTCCTATACAATATGAGTGATCATCTACCTGTCGTTGCCCAATTACAAATTACTAATCAATTTTTAAGTATAAATGACATTGAAAAACCAGCTTTGGCTCGATTTGTGAAAGGTAACTTAGTAACAGATCAGGTAGAAATCGCTTTCGCGGAAGCGTTACCTTTACCTAATGCTGTTATCTTGTATGATCAAGTAGGACGACATTTACAAAAAATAAAAGTGCGCAGTACTACAATGAACATACCACTAACTACTTTTTCTAGCGGAATATATTTTATTGCGATAGATGGCCAGTCACGAGAAACATTAAAATTTGTAAAAACACGTTGAGAATTGGCCAAAATATAGTTCTATTTATATGTCTAATATGCATATTACCCAAAGGGATCGCACAGAACTCCATTGGTGTAACCGCGCAACTATTACCAGAAGAACGTGCAATAGACCTTCATCAAACCATCACTTATAAAAATACTTCGAAAGACACACTCCACAATGTGTATCTTACAGATTGGGCAAATAGTTTTTCCAGTAAACAAACGGCATTAGCAAGGCATTTTACGGAAAACTATGAGAAAAAATTCCACTTAGCTAAAAAGAAGGATCGTGGCCATACTCAAATACATTCTATTGCCGATGGAAAAGTTTCTTTAAGTTATGAGCGATTAAAAGACCAGATTGACATTCTGAAAGTTAGACTTAATACTCCATTAGCTCCTGGAGAATCGTATACTTTGAAATTAATTTATAAAGTCTTCCTACCTAATGCCAGATTTACTAAATACGGAATTACAAAATGGGGAGATTATCGTCTACGATTCTGGTTTATTACACCGGCTGTTTATGATGGTGAGTGGAATTACTATAGTAATAATAATCTTAATGATCGTTATTTTCCAAAAAGCGATCTGAAAATCACATTATCTGTTCCTAATCCGTATACGCTTATTTCTGATTTGGATACCGAAATCAGTAATTCTTCCTATAAAGTCGGAGAGCGAATAGCCATACTTTCTGGAGATGATCGTGTTGATGCGAAAATATTAATCATTCAGGAGCCAGATTTTGAATCTATAGAAACCGATCACCTTACCATCGTTACTAATATTTCAGATAAGAAAGTTGTTGCTCCAGAAAGAGCTCTTATTGCTGATCGTATTTCTTATTTCCTTAATGACAAATTAGGAGAGTATCCCCATGAACGTTTGCTAGTAACAGATCTCGATTATCGTGAAAACCCAGTTTATGGATTTAATGAACTTCCCAGTTTTATTACTCCATATCCACAAGGTTTTGAATATGAGTTAAAACTATTAAAAACAACCCTTAACAACTATATTAACAACACATTACTCCTTAATCCAAGGAAAGACTATTGGGCAATGGAGGGAATAAAGATATATCTCTTTATGAAGTATATCGACACTTATTATCCGGATTTAAAGGCAATTGGAAACTTAAGTAAATACTGGATAGTTCGACAATTCTATGGGTCGCGACTAAAATTCAACGATCAATTTAGTTTGTTATACTTGCATAGTGCCCGACTCAATATTGATCAATCCTTAATAACATCACGGGATAGTCTTAATAAGTTTAATGAAAATATCGCTACAGCAAATAAGTCTGGTGCCGGATTGCATTATTTAGGAGAATTTATTGGACAAGACGTTTTACTAGAAAGTATTCAACGCTTTTATGAAAATTATAAGCTCTCCAATACAACATCCAAAAGCTTTGAGGCTATTCTTAAAAATGCTACCGATAAAAATATTGATTGGTTCTTTGGTGACTATTTGAAGACTCGAAAGAAGATAGATTATACGATTACAAAAAGTAAAATAAAGGGGGACTCCGTATATGTTACGATAAAAAATAAGCGTCGTCATCAAGCTCCTGTAGCTCTGTTTGGTCTAAAAAACGACAGTGTCGTTTCAAAGGAATGGATTTCGAACGTTCTCGATAAAACTACCGTGGCTATCCAAAAAGATAGTGTAGATCAATTTATTCTAAATTATGATAAAGCTGCTCCAGAATACAACTTGCGCAACAATTATGAGAGACCACGCGCATTTTTAGGGGTTAATAAGCCTTTTCAATTTAAATTATTTCAGGATTTTGAAAATCCTACTAAAAATCAGGTTTTTATTATACCCACTTTTGAATTTAACGTTTATGATGGTTTTTCTCCAGGATTTGACACCTTTAATAAAACTATACTAACAAAAAGGCTAAATTATTCATTTGAACCGCAGTATGGTTTGCGTTCGAATATTATAATAGGTAGTGCATCAATCTCATACCGTCATGATTTTGATTATGGTAAACTCAGATCATTACGTTATGGCATTGCTGGTAATACAGCATCATTTGCCGAAGACTTACAGTTTAGGAGAATAATACCTTTCATACGTTTTACTTTTAAGCCAAGGGATTTCAGATCAGATATAAGTAAAACACTTAATGCTAGATTAGTAAGTGTACAACGTGACGATTCCCCATTGTTACAACAAGTAGAACCGGATTATAATGTTTTCAATATTCGCTATACACAGCGGAATCCAGGGATCATTAATACACTTAATTGGAATACAGATTTACAAGTTGCACAAGACTTTACGAAACTCTCTGCTACCTTATTCTATCGCAAATTATATCTTAACAATAGACAACTCAATCTACGATTTTTTGCTGGAGCTTTCTTAAATAACGATACTCGAGAACAGGGAGATTTTTTTAGTTTTGCTTTAGATCGCCCTACGGATTATCTTTTTGATTTTAATTATTATGCTCGATCCGACGATAGTGGTTTTCTCAGTCAGCAAATAATCATAGCAGAAGGAGGATTTAAATCGAGATTGGATCCCGCATTTGCCAATAAGTGGATCGTCACAACTAATGCGAGCACTACTATATGGAAGTATATTTATGCATATGCAGATTTTGGGGTTGTAAAAAACCGAAGTCAAAATGCTGAATTTGTATATGATTCCGGAATACAGGTGAGCCTGCTGGATGATTTTTTTGAATTTTATTTTCCTATCTATTCTAATTTAGGTTTTGAAATAGGAGAACCTAATTATGGTGAACGTATTCGTTTTGTAGCGACAATAGGTCTTGAAACTGTTATACGTTTATTCTCCAGAAAATGGTATTAGGAAAGAAGTTGTTTGATAGAGTAATTTTTGCAATATTCTTAATGAAGTGATAGTTATATGTCATTTTTTGAATTATTCGTAATTATGATAGCTTTTTATTGAATAATATTCAATTATTGATATTCAATAGAATTGTATAATTCTTGGAATTTCACTACTTTTGCAATTCTCCTATATTCACAATGTACTATGACAAAAACAGCTGCAAATAAAGAAATATCCTTTGATGATTTCAAAAATGGCGTAATCGAAGATTATAAAATTGCAGTTACCAGTAGGGAATGTAGTCTATTAGGTCGTCGGGAAGTACTTACCGGAAAGGCTAAGTTTGGTATTTTCGGTGATGGCAAAGAAATCCCACAACTTGCCTGGGCGAGAGCTTTTCAGAATGGAGATTTCAGATCGGGTTATTATCGGGATCAGACTTTTATGATGGCTATAGGTGAATTGTCCATAGAACAATTTTTCGCCGGATTATATGCCCATACAGATATTGCTTATGACCCCATGAGTGCAGGAAAGCAAATGGGAGGTCATTTTATGACGCATAGCCTGGATGCAAATGGACAATGGAAAGATTTAACACAACAAAAAAATTCTAGCGCTGATATTTCACCAACTGCTGGTCAAATGCCACGCCTTTTAGGGCTCGCACAAGCTTCTAAGATTTATAAAAATGTAACGAGTACAGATAAAACTAATTTTTCTAATGATGGGAATGAGGTCGCTTGGGGAACTATAGGTAATGCCAGTACCAGTGAGGGACTCTTTTTTGAAACCTTTAATGCTGCAGGTGTCTTACAAGTCCCTATGATCATAAGTGTATGGGATGACGAATATGGTATTTCCGTTCACGCAGAACACCAGACAACCAAAGAAAATATTTCAACAATACTTGCTGGTTTCCAGCGCAATGAGGACGAAAAGGGCTATGAAATTTTTAGAGTTAATGGTTGGAATTACCCAGAACTCGTATCTATTTACGAGCAGGCAGGTAAGGTAGCACGTGATGAGCATGTTCCTGTATTGATTCATGTAAACGAGTTAACACAACCACAAGGACACTCTACTTCCGGTTCTCATGAACGTTATAAAAGTAAAGAACGTCTTGCTTGGGAACAGGAATATGATTGTAACGTCAAAATGAGAATGTGGATAATCAGTCAAGGAATTGCGACTGAGGAGGAATTGACTGAACTGGAAAAAGTAATTAAAAAGTCCGTCCGTGAAGGAAAGAAAAAAGCCTGGAAAGCTTTTCTTACTCCTATTAAGGAAGAACAACAAAACGTAATCCAATTATTAGAAACACTGGTCAACACTAATGAAAATGGGTCTTTTATTAAACCGTTATATGAAGAATTATTAGACAACAAAGAACCATTAAAAAGTGATGTCTTACGTATTGCAAGAAAATCATTACGATATCTTATTTCAGATAATTCACAAGCCAAACAGGATTTACAATTCTGGATAAACCATTATATTCAAAAAATACAGCCTGAATATAGTGCTCATCTACACAATGAAGGAGACGGAAATGCATTAGCAGTTGATGAAGTCTTACCAGAATACAAAGAAGATACCCTTGTTGATGGACGTGTCATTTTAAGAGATAATTTTGATTGGATATTTGATAATCATCCTAATACTATCGTTTTTGGAGAAGATTCCGGAACAATAGGCGATGTTAATCAAGGACTCGAAGGCCTTCAGGAAAAATATGGTGAATTACGTGTTTCAGATACAGGTATCCGCGAAGCTACTATTATAGGTCAAGGGATAGGAATGGCCATGCGTGGATTACGTCCTATTGCAGAAATCCAGTATTTAGATTATCTACTTTATGCCATACAGATCATGAGTGATGATCTTGCTACTTTAAGATATCGTACACATGGAAAACAAAAGGCTCCATTAATTGTTCGAACCAGAGGTCATCGATTAGAAGGTATTTGGCACAGTGGGTCACAAATGGGCACATTAATTAATTTATTAAGAGGTATTTACGTGTTAACACCACGCAATATGACCAAAGCTGCAGGTTTCTATAATACCTTATTGGAAAGTGATGAACCTGCTTTAATTATAGAATGTCTAAACGGTTATCGTCTTAAAGAAAAGTTGCCTTCAAATCTAGGGTCATTTAAAACCCCTATCGGTGTTGTTGAAACGGTCAAAGAAGGGACAGACATCACCTTGCTTTCTTATGGAAGCACCTTACGCATTGTACAGGAAGTAGCCATTGAACTGCTTCAGGTTGGTATCAACGCTGAGGTTATTGACGCACAAAGTTTATTACCATTTGACATTCGTCAAGATGTTGTGAAAAGTGTCCAAAAAACTAATAGATTATTGGTAATAGACGAAGATATGCCAGGTGGTGCAAGTTCTTACTTGCTTCAACAGGTCATTGATGAACAAGGTGGATATCAATATTTAGATAGCAAACCTCAAGTGCTTACTGCACAACAACATCGTCCTGCTTATGGTACAGATGGCGACTATTTTTCAAAACCTTCTGCAGAAGATATTTTTGAAAAAATATATGGAATCATGCACGAAGTAGATCCTAC
>CAZPTJ010000042.1:0-17673 GCA_964589085.1 uncultured Flavobacteriaceae bacterium
AAATAGTTGAAGATCGCATAAAAAGGAGCTGTTAAGAACGAAAGAATCGTTGCTATTTCAATCAAACGTCCCATCTCACTGATAAAGAAAAATAATATAATACACGTTCCCAGTATTAAAACAATCAGCCAGAAACTATACGTTCTAAATACCGTTTTCCATTCTAGAAGTTCAGCACTCTTAGCCATTGCTCTCGGAGAAGCATCCAGTGTTGTCAAGGTCGTACTAAACATCGTTGTAAAGGCAGCAACACCTACAAAAATAGCGGCCCAATCTCCCAGACTTGCTGTATACATATTGATGAGTTGATTGGCAAAAACCCCTCCTTTTTCTGAAAATACGGTTTCGCTATTAAACATCACCAGCGCTCCCAGTGTCACAAAACATATTCCTAGGAATACCGTCCCTATATAACCTATATTAAAATCAAAGAGTGCCGTTTTCATCGAAGTATCCGCCTCTTTCCTTTTCTCCAGAGACCATAACGAATGCCATACTGAAATATCAAGTGGAGCGGGCATCCATCCCAGAAAAGTGATCAAAAAAGTGATCCCGATCAAATCTGTAGGCAATATTTGAAAGATACCTGCACTTGTTCCTGTACCTTGTATTTGTAGGCTTTCGCGAAAAGCAAAAAAAACTGCCAAAACAGTACTCACGGTCAATGTGGTAATAATAATTTTCATTAATCGATCCAGCAAACTATAACGACCTACCGCAAGAATAACGGCACATAATACGGTTATAATGACACTCCAAATGGCTATTTCTTCCGTTATTCCAAAAAGCTGAATCGCTAGACCTGCTGTTACAATAGTTACAGCGGTCTGTATCGTAAACATGGTAAGGAACGTGAGCACAAAATAGAAAACAAGCACGTTCTTATGAAGACCCAGATAGCCATGCAACAAACTCTTTCCAGTAGCTGTAGCATAACGTGGTCCCAATTGAAAAAAAGGATACTTCACAATATTAATAAGCAATAATGCCCATAACAATCCAAAACCATACAGTGCCCCCGCTCGGGTGGATTGTACTAAATGTGAGACACCGATAGCAGCACCTGCAAACAGTAAACCGGGACCTAATTTTTTAAGTGAAAAACTCATGTTTTATTTTTCAATGATATCAGCTAGCAGTCTTCTGGCTCTAAGTAATTTAACCTTAACATTATTCATAGGTTCTCCCAATGTTTCTGACATTTCTTTATAACTCATTTCCTGAAAATAACGAAGGTTGATCATTTGTTGGTAATGTGGCTTAAGCATTTTTATATACCGTAGGAGTTGTTCAAGATTTTGTTCCTTAATCAAAGCATCTTCAGGTGTTGGGTTTTCATCAGGAACTCTATAGACACGTTCTTCATCCTTTCTCGTAATCTTTGATCGTATAGAAGCGTCGTGTTTACGTAAGATATCAATATGTATATTTTTTGATATAGTAATTAACCAAGTCCCAAATTGATATTCTTCCTTAAAGGTATTTAGTTTATCAAAAGCCCGAGAGAACGTCTGAATAGTGATTTCTTCAGCATCATATTCATCTTTGGTACGTTTTAATTGAAATCGATACACATCACTCCAAAACGTATTTAAGAGGAAGTTGAAGGCACTTTGATTTCCTTCTTTAGCTTTCTGTATTTCCTGGAGGATTTTATTCGGTTTTATTTCCACCGATTGGGTTTTGAAATCAGGTTGGCACTAAAGATACTCAATTGCACCCAGATCAAAAACACTTCCAGAACTGGAAAAAAGAAAAGGATATTTTTTTCTTTTAATTTTTGGGCACTCCCTCCTATTGCAAAACCTACAATTAGATACCGTAATCCCCAGATAGCAAGAACCCATATCCATTTATGCAAAAAGATCAATAGAATTATCAATACTAAAAACCCTCCTAATTGACTTATATAAAACAACCCTAATAAGAATTGATCTAATAGATTATAGTGTCTTGCAGTACTTATATGTCTACGCTTTTGTATAAACCATGACTTCCATGAAGATTTGGGTTCGGAAACCGTATGCGTACTTTCTATATAACGGATAGCTGTATTGGATTTTGTACCAGCTTTATTGACAAAAAGATCATCATCTCCACTTGCAATTTCCATGTGACTCATGAAACCACTTTGTTCAAAAAATAGCGATTTGGTATATCCCAAATTACGTCCTACACCCATATAAGGATTACCCAATACCGCATAACTAAAGTATTGCATCGCCGTTAATACTGTTTCATAACGTATCAACATATTGAGCAAAGACCTTCTTTTATAGGCATAGGCTCCATAGCCCAAAACTATTGTTTTTGTTGTACTAAAAGCACCTATCATAGAACGAATCCAATGTTTGGATTTAGGATAACAGTCAGCATCGGTAAACAATAGCGTATCGTATTTGGCTTTTTTTATTCCTAAGGTCAAGGCATATTTTTTACTTCCCCAAAATGCTTCGTTATTTTCAACATGAACTGTAGTAATACGAGTATCTTTTTTCGCGAAAGCATCAATGATTTCAGGAGTTTCATCATATGAAGCATCATTAATTAATACCAACTCAAAGGTGTGATAATCTTGCTCTAGCCATTTGGGAATGTTTATCTTTAAATTAGTCTCCTCATTCTTTGAACATATTAATATAGAAACACCAATCTCTTTTGAAAGAGATTTGACCTTAGGTTTTTTGGAAAACGCAAAACTGAAGAAAAACAAATAATAACCGCCATTAATAGCGACAATAACAAGGAAGGCATAAAAAAGAAAAGGTAATATACTTTCCAATAGGCAATAGCTTATTTATCGTTTGAACAATCACCCATTTCTGAAGGTAATCGACCACACATCCCACAAGCTTCACCTTCTTTGTTTAAAAATGGATTTTGACTAGCACAAGTGCCAGCAAATTTACCATCTTTTTTTGCCCAAATTTTTATAGCAATTCCAGCTACTGCAAGACTTAATAATACGAGTGTGAGCAACAATAATTTCATACAATAATTTTGAACAAAGATACAAATAATGACAAGTATTTGTACTATTAAAAAGACGTTAAACCTTTATACGAAAACAAGAATCTATACTTAATTATAGTACAACGTTGGCCACCAGATTTTCAACGGTAGCTTCATCACTACCACCAGCCGGCTCGATAGTAATATTAAGGCTTTCCATATCGGTTTTAAAAGGCACTTCAACAATACCGTTTTCTGTTTCTTCTAAAATATCCAAAGAAACCATATGACCGTCTACGTCTGCCCATAATTGAAATACTTGCTTATTAGGTAATTCTGGAAGGTCAGCTACGTATACATAGGACTTTTGTTCGGATGGATTAATATATGCTAAGGTCTGTAATGGTTTCTCACTAACTTCTGCCTTAAGGATATATTTTGAAGTCCGCGGGTTATTAAGTACCAAAAACTGCTGTTCAACCTTATTTAATTTATCATAATTTTCCTGCAATTGCTCATTGAGCGCTTCCACACGTTCTATGGTGACTTTTTGTTCGTCACTCATTAAGGTATTCTGTTTCCAGAACATAAAGCTTAGTATTCCGAAAAAAACAGCTGCAATACTCGCAACAATACTATACCAAGGAAT
This sequence comes from uncultured Flavobacteriaceae bacterium, assembly GCA_964589085.1. Lineage (GTDB taxonomy): Bacteria > Bacteroidota > Bacteroidia > Flavobacteriales > Flavobacteriaceae > Dokdonia. The sequence continues at coordinate 3,602 of CAZPTJ010000042.1, forward strand.
GCCTTTACTTTCTTTGGTAGATGTGGCTTTTATATTTTTGAGAATTGCCTCTTTTAAATGAGGTGGAGGTGTTTTACTAAATGTATTTGCATACCGTTCCAGATTTTCCTGTAACTCCGTATAGGTCTTACGAACCTCAGGATATTGCAATAGATAGCGTTCCACCTGTTGCCCTTCGGCAATAGTAGTCGTCCCAAGCAGGTAACGCTCCAATATATCACTTTCTAAAAAAATCCTTACATCCTCTTTCATAATCCAAGTGCTATAATCAGTAATCCAAACAATTTACGCAATTCCCTTAGACCAACCTTTAATCTTGATTTCACAGTACCTAATGGAATATTTAACTCCTCACTCGCTTCCTGTTGCGTCATTCCCTGAAAAAAAAGGGCATCAATGACCTCGCTATACTTTTGCTCTAAGTTATCTGCATGTTTCTTTAAATCCAGATGATCTGTTTGTAAACTTGTGGTCTTTAATTTATATACGCCAGAATCTTCACTTTGGATTTCCTTGATGCCTTTTCTTTGTCGACTGCGTACAGCATCAATTGCTGTATTTTGTACAATACGATACAGCCAAGTAAATAATTTGGCTTTTCCAGGATCATAAAGCACTGCACTTTTCCAAATTTTCACAAAAGCTTCCTGTAGTACATCCTGAGCCAAGGCCTCATCTTTAGTAACCTTAAAAGCTATTCCATATAAGGTTCCTCCATAATGATCATATAATAAACTGATAGCACGCTCATCACTCTCCGCCAACAATTCAATAATATGTTTCTCAAAAAGAGCTTGCATGTACCAGATTTGACTTTAACAAAAATTTAGCAATACGTCGAAGTCCAAGAGGCACTATGACGGCGTATAACAAATAAACAAAAAAGTTAAACAAAATTTATTAATTAAACGTAAACACTTAAAATTATGAAATCATTAATGTCAATTATCGCTGTAGCTTTATTCTTTATGAATACAAATTCAATTGCCCAATCCGATATTGTGGATGTGGCTGTATCTTCAAAGGATCATACAACGCTAGTAGCAGCAGTAAAGGCAGCAGATCTTGTAGGCACTTTAAAAGGAGATGGGCCTTTTACCGTTTTTGCTCCGACTAATGGTGCTTTTGACGCATTACCTAAAGGAACGGTTTCTACACTTCTCAAACCAGAAAACAAAACAAAGCTTACCGCAGTACTAACCTATCATGTGGTTGCTGGTAATTTTAAAGCCGCAGATGTTATTAAGGCAATTAAGAAAAGTGATGGAGAGTTCACTATAAAAACAGTTCAAGGTGGTACCCTTGTCGCTATGATTAAAGATGGGAATGTTGTTTTGAAAGATGAAAATGGAGGAATCTCAAAAATCACAGCTACAGACCTGAATGCATCAAATGGTGTCATTCATGTCATTGATAATGTTGTTTTACCTAAATAAGGAAGAACACATGCCCCTGCAAAACCCATTGACTTTTTTGTTGATGGGTTTTTTATTTAAAGAACATTAATCTCCGGATTTAAGGTTAACCCAAATTTTTCCTGGATTGTCTTTTGTATTTGCATTGCTACTTCCCAAATTTCAGAACCTTGGGCATTTCCATAATTCACAAGTACAAGGGCTTGTTTTTCATGAATTCCTGCATCACCATATCGCTTTCCTTTAAATCCAGCCTTTTCTATGAGCCATCCTGCAGGAATCTTAATCGTATTATTCCCCACTGGATAATAGGGTATATCAGAATATAGGGTACGTAATTTTTTAAAGGTTGCTTTATCTACGATAGGGTTTTTAAAAAAGCTTCCACTATTCCCGATTTCATCGGGGTCTGGAAGCTTGGATTTCCTAATCGCGATAACAGCTTCCGAAACATCGGCAATTGAAGGCTTATGAATTCCATGAGCCATAAGTGTATCGTGAATAGCACCATACGTAGTCTTAAGTTTATGATCTTTTGTTGTCAATTTAAAAGTAACTGAGGTAATCACATATTGATCTTTTGCCTCTTGTTTAAAAATTGAATCTCTATAATCAAAATGACAATCTTCCAGTTTAAATGTCTTTTCCTCTAAGGATTTGCGATCCAGAACTATACAAGAATGGAATACATCTTTTAATTCTACACCATAAGCACCTATATTCTGGATAGGTGCAGTACCCACATTACCCGGTATAAGGGACATATTTTCAATTCCTCCCCAATCTTGTTTTATACAATACAATACAAATTTGTGCCAATTTTCTCCTGCATTGACTCGAACTAAAATCTCACCGGTTCCTCTATCTTCCTCAACAATACTTATTCCCTTAATGGCATTGTGTATAACAAGTCCTTTAACATTTTTAGTCAGCAGTAGATTACTGCCACCCCCCAAAACAAAAGTGTCAGATACATCTAGTTGTAAAGCCTCTTTTAATATCGCGATACTTTCTACAGAGACGAAATATTCGGCGCTGACATCAATACCAAACGTATTATAAGATTTGAGAGAAACATTTTTTTGTAATTGCATTAATCTGTATACTTTTCTAGTGCTGCCCTTAAAATTTCAACAGCCTCAACAAGAAGATTCTCTTCCAAAACATAGGCAATACGCACCTGATTGAGTCCCGCATTCTCACTGGAATAAAAACCAGCTGCTGGAGCAACCATAATCGTTTTACCATTATGATCAAAAGATTCCAACAACCATTGAGCAAAAGCATCGGCATCTTTAACTGGTAATTCGGCGATGCAATAAAAAGCGCCTTTCGGCTTAGCTACTTTAACCCCTGGTATCTCGCTTAAGCCTCTAACTAGTGTATTTCTTCTGGACACATATTCTTCTATCACTTCTGTGAAATAAGTTTCAGGCGTCTCCAATGCTGCTTCACTGGCTATCTGCGCAAAAGTGGGCGGACTTAAACGAGCCTGAGCGAACTTCATGGCTGTTTGAATAACTGCTTTATTTCTACTCACTAAACAGCCGATACGCGCTCCACACATGGAATAACGTTTTGATACCGAATCAATCATAATTGTATGCTCATCAATATCTCGCTGACGCATTACCGAATGATGCTGTGCTCCATCATAGGCAAATTCCCGATATACTTCATCTGCAATCAAAAACAAATCATGCTTTTTAACCAGAAGCGCCAGTTGTTCAATCTCTTCTTTGGAATATAAATATCCAGTTGGATTACCAGGGTTACAAATAACAATTGCTTTAGTTTTAGCCGTAATTAATGACTCAAAGTCAGCAATAGGGGGTAATGCAAATCCTGTTTCTAAAGCAGAAATAACCGGAACCACTTTCACTCCGTTTGCCGTTGCAAAACCATTATAATTGGCATAAAAAGGTTCCGGAATGATAATCTCATCACCCGGATCTGTAATACTACCCATGGCAAATAACAATGCTTCTGAACCTCCTGTGGTTGTAATGATATCATCTGGGGTTACTTCTATATTATTTTTCAAATAATAGGCTGACAACTTATCACGATACGATTGAAATCCTGCAGAGTGGCTATATGCCAAAACTTCAATATCATTGTCACGTATAGCGTGGAGTGCCGTTTCTGGGGTTTTTATATCGGGTTGTCCAATATTCAAATGATGAATTTGAATTCCTCTGGCCTTTGCTTTTTCAGCAAATGGAACCAGTTTTCGTATTGGAGATGAAGGCATTGACTGGCCCTTTCGAGAAATATTAGGCATATTTTAGTCGTTTTGGTTACAAAAATGCAAATTAATCTTCATATTAAAGATGATTACTAGCACGGTTTTTGTAACTTATTTATCAAACTTATGATTCTATGAATCGCTATTGTGTAATTCTACTTTTATTAATTGGCCCTTTGTCATTTGCTCAGGGCGTTTTTGAGTTCCCTTTGGGAACCACCAGCGATAAAATCCCTGTTGAGATTGTCAATAATCTCGTGATTGTTCCTGTAACTGTTAATGGCACAGAACTCAAATTTTTATTGGATACTGGGGCTGATGCCACTATTATCTTTCAAATTGAAAAAGATGGAAGTTTAGCAATCAATGATGCTTCTTATGCTACAGTAACTGGAGCTGGTAATGGCACACCTACTAAAGCCCTGAAATCGTATGGAAATACAATACAAATTGGAAAAGCCCAAAGTGCTGATGAACCTATTTTACTTATTCTGGATGAGGCTATTGATTTCTCACCGCAATTAGGTATTGCTGTTCAGGGTATTATTGGATATCAGGTATTTAAAGACTTTATTATTGAACTTAACTATATCAAGAACTATATACGCTTACATAATCCTAATTCTTATACGTATAAGGATTGTACTGATTGTGTCAGTTTCCCTTTGGAAGTAACAAAGAATAAAGCCTTTATTAATGCCAATCTTGATCTTATGTCAGCTTCTCAAGAGATAAAATTACTCTTAGACTCTGGAATGGGTGATGCATTATGGTTGTTAGAAAAATCTGATCATAGTATTGCAGTACCCGAAAAACAATTTGAAGATTTTTTAGGTTTAGGATTAAATGGCCCTATCTATGGAAATAGAGCAAAATCCAAATCCTTAAAACTTGGAAAATGGAAGTTATCTGATATTGCTACTGCTTTCCCCGATAGCGCTTCTACCAGAAACATTCAAAATAAAGAGCAACGCAACGGAAGTCTTGGAGCTGAAGTTTTAAAGCGATTCCACAGTATAATAGATTATAGAAATAAGCGATTAACACTTTCTAAAAACAGAAATTACGGGTCTCCTTTTTATTATAATAAAAGTGGTCTGTCTATCCAACATGGAGGCTATACTATTGCTCGAAAACTTGTATCCAGCAATGATGACAATTTGTCTTTAGCCAATGAGTATACTAATCAAATTGTGGAATTATTTCGCGATACAAATAGATACCGCAAAGTTCTGGAACCGACCTACGAGATTATCGAAGTACGTCCTAATTCTCCAGCCGCTAACGCAGGAGTCCAAACGGGAGACTATATCATATCCATAAACAATACGTTCACCAAAAAATTAAGTCTTAAAGAGATTAATGAACATTTTTTTCAGGAAGATGGAAAAAAAATCACATTAATTGTCGAACGCAATGGGGAACGTTTGCGATTTAGTTTTCAACTAGAAGCATTGTTATAAAAAATAATGCCGGGTACGCCCGGCATTTATATTCTATATAAAGTTAATTGTTCTTAATTTGTTGCTGGTAAAACCTTCCCTTTTATTTTCAAAGAATAAGGTTCTTGAGATGCATTAGAATATACTGTAATCGTTCTTCTAATAGGGCCTGGGCGCTTGGTATCATATTTTACTTCTATAATACCACTCTCTCCTGGTTGAATAGGTTCTTCTGGTTTTTTAGGAATCGTACAACCACAAGTAGAATACACTCTAGCTACTATTAACACATCATCTCCTGTGTTTGTAAATTTAAACTCACGTATGCCATCGGCTCCATATGCCACTTCTCCATAATCTACGACATCCGATTCAAAAGATATTTCAGCTTTCTTTTCCTGTGCCTGAAGCGAGAATGAAACTAAGCCTACTAGAAATAATAAAATAAAGTTTTTCATAATTTTTGATATTTGAGGATTATAAATGTAGTCAGAAATACCGCCTTGACCAAATAATACTATTAACAAAAAATCATTACGACATACGGCTACAAAAATCAGTTGTACAACAGCTTAAAATCCTCCTGTTATATTTACTTTTGCTCTTTTAAAGTCAAAAATCAGACCAAACTATGAATATCGCTTCTAATTATGATGCTTCTTCCATTGAAGATAAGTGGTATGCGTACTGGATGAAACATAATTATTTTCATTCTACGCCTAATGACAAAGAACCATATACCATTGTCATTCCACCACCTAATGTCACCGGAGTACTTCATATGGGACATATGCTTAACAATACCATCCAGGATGTTCTTATACGAAGAGCCAGACTCAAAGGGTTCAATGCGTGTTGGATTCCGGGAACTGATCATGCTTCTATTGCCACAGAAGCAAAGGTTGTTGCCAAATTAAAATCGCAGGGCATTGAAAAATCTGATTTGACTAGAGAAGAATTCCTGAAACACGCCTGGGAATGGAAGGAAGAATATGGTGGTGTCATTCTGGAACAGCTCAAAAAACTTGGCGCTTCCTGTGATTGGGAACGCACAAAGTTTACTATGGATCCGGAATTATCCGAAGCTGTTATACAGACTTTTGTTGATCTCTATAACAAAGGACTGATCTATCGCGGCTATCGTATGGTAAACTGGGATCCTGAGGCAAAAACAACGCTATCTGATGAAGAGGTTATTTATGAAGAACGTCAAGGGTTGTTATATTATCTCAATTATAAAATAGAAGGAAGTGATGAGTTTTTAACCATTGCCACTACTCGACCAGAAACTATTTTTGGTGATACCGCTATTTGCATTCACCCAGAAGACGAACGTTTTACGCACCTTAAAGGCAAAAATGCCATAGTTCCTATCTGTGAACGCGTAATCCCTATTATAGAAGACACCTATGTTGAGATGGAATTTGGAACGGGATGCCTTAAGGTAACTCCAGCCCATGATGAAAATGATAAAGTCCTGGGAGATAAGCATAAATTAGAGGTTATCGATATTTTTAATGAAGACGCTAGCCTCAATGATTATGGCCTTCATTATTCCGGAAAAGACCGTTTTGAAACCCGTAAACAAATAAAAAAAGAGCTGGAAGCTAAAGGTCATTTGCTTAAAACCGAAAACTACATCAATAAAGTTGGAACTTCAGAACGTACAAAGGCCATTATTGAACCTCGATTATCCGATCAATGGTTTTTAAAAATGTCAGATCTTGCTAAACCGGCAATTGATGCAGTTTTAAAAGATGGTAATGTAAAGCTTTTTCCAAAACGTTTTGAAAACACCTATCGTCATTGGATGGAGAACATTAGGGATTGGAATATCTCCAGACAACTCTGGTGGGGACAGCAAATTCCAGCCTACTATTATGGCAAAGGCTCTACAGATTATGTAGTAGCTCAAACTAAAGAAGAAGCACTTACGCTTTCGCGAAAGCGTACGCAAAATCCAGCGCTACAGATTGAAGATTTGCGTCAGGATGAAGATGCTCTAGACACTTGGTTCTCGTCCTGGTTATGGCCTATGAGTGTTTTTGATGGGGTGCGTAATCCTGAAAATGAAGAGTTCAAATATTATTATCCTACCAATGATCTTGTAACAGGACCTGATATTCTATTTTTCTGGGTGGCTCGTATGATCATTGCCGGTTATGAATATACCGATAAACGCCCATTTGAAAATGTGTATCTCACAGGCTTAGTACGTGATAAACAACGCCGTAAGATGTCTAAATCATTAGGTAATTCTCCTGACGCTCTCGAACTGATTAAGAATTATGGAGCCGATGGTGTACGTGTAGGACTTTTATTAAGTGCTTCTGCAGGTAATGACCTGATGTTTGATGAAGATCTATGTAATCAAGGAAAAAGCTTTGTCAATAAAATATGGCAAGGGTATAACGGACTATTAAAAAACTGGGAAGTAAGTGATACTCTCGAACAACCTGAATCAAGCAAAAAAGGATTAGAATGGTACAATGCGCGTTTTCAACAAACACTTATCGAGATAGAAGACCATTTTTCTAAATATCGTATAAGTGACGCTTTAATGGCTATTTATAAGTTAATCAAAGACGATTTTTCTGGATGGTTATTAGAAATTGTAAAACCTGCATATCAACAGCCTATAGATCGTAAGACGTATAATGCAATTATCGAAGCCTTAGAAAATAATCTTCGTATTGCTCATCCGTTTATTCCATTTGCATCAGAAGAAATTTGGCAAGATATTACATCCCGCACTCCAGAAGAAGCATTGATCATCAATCACTGGCCGAAACAAGAAGCTAGTAACTTAACTGTTAATTCAATAACTCTAATTTCTAGTTTTGCTAGAGCACAAGAAATTATTGCAGGAGTTAGAACTATTCGTAAGAGCAAAAATATTGCTTTCAAAGATTCAATTGATTTATATGAAATAAACAATACAGACAGGAGTGAATCTTGGAATAGTGTGATTAAGAAATTATGTAATGTAAGTGAGATTGCTTTCGCGAAAGCGCCCTTAGAAGGTGCCCTTTCCTTTAGAGTACAATCAAACGAATACTTTATTCCATTAGAAGGAGCTATTGATATTGAAGCGGAAATTGTTAAAATCAAGGAAGAGCTAACTTATACGCAAGGATTCTTAAAATCTGTTTCTAAAAAGCTTTCGAACGAACGTTTTGTGGCTAATGCCCCAGAGCAAGTAGTTGCCAATGAGCGCAAAAAACAAGCAGATGCAGAAACTAAGATTAAAGCTCTAGAAAAAAGGTTAGCCGATTTTTCTTAATCATCCTTTAAGTAGGTATGGGCAACTTCTATATATTTTTGCTTAGCCTCAGTGATAGAGAGATGTTGGACCTGAAATATTGCATTAGATTTAAAAGCACTAATCAACTCATGTTCTCCCTGAGAACTGATAAAATTTTTATCCTGTGTAGCCCTTTTATACAGTGAATAAAATCGCAATAATACGTCAGGAGGAAATTTTTGCGATGTCCGACTCACGCGATCGCAAGCAGCTAGAAAGTCATTATGGAGTTGGTCATCTTCCATTTCATTATAAAGAAGCAATGATCGTCTCGGCTCCACGTACTTTTTGATTTAAATCTACTTTGATTTTTGTATCTAATGGAACAAAAATATCCACTCTGGAGCCAAATTTTATAAAACCGCTTTCTGTTCCCTGTCCTATTTGCTCACCTTCTTCAGCATAATTAACAATACGCTTGGCTAAAGCACCAGCTATCTGACGATGCAATACTTCACCAAATTTTGTGGTTTTCACCACCACCGTTGTGCGCTCATTCTCTTCACTAGCTTTAGGGTGCCACGCTACGAGATATTTTCCTTTATGGTATTTGCTAAATACTACTTCTCCTGCCCCTGGATATCTTGTGACATGAACATTGAGGGGAGACATAAAGATAGATATCTGTTTGCGTTTATCCTTAAAGTATTCTGTCTCTTCTACCTCTTCGATAACTACTACCTTTCCATCAACAGGAGCAACTAACACGTTTTCATCTTCAGGAGCATTACGTTGAGGATTTCTAAAAAACTGAAGAATAAGCCCGAGTAAAATGAGCAGAATAAACAGGATAATTAGAAAAAGAATACGGTTTTCAATAAAACGTTGAGCCGCGAGAACGCCTCCGGTAAATATAAATAACGAAGTGCTTATAATTTGATATCCCTCTTTATGAAACATAATCCAAGACGATTAAAAATAAATAAATAAACGGACTTGCAAATAAGATACTGTCCAATCGATCATAAATACCCCCATGACCAGGCATTAATTGCCCGCTATCCTTAACACCTGCTTGTCTTTTAAGTTGTGATTGAATTAAATCACCTATTGTTCCAAAAACAGAGGTAAGTATCGCAATTAAAATCCACAATTTTAAAGATAGATTCAAATCTTCGGGATATACATACTTATATATAAAGAAACTAGCTATACAGGAAAATACCAAGCCCCCTATAAATCCTTCTATTGTTTTTTTAGGAGATATCTTTTCGTATAACTTATGCTTTCCAAAACTCTTCCCAACAATAAAGGCAAAGGTATCATTAATCCATATAAGTCCAAATATGCTTGCCACAAGGTAAGCCGTATAAACACCTTGATATGAAGGTAAAAGAATCATAAAAACGACACCTCCTATAATGTAAAAAAGACCGTAAATATATTTTTGAACCTCCGTAATATGTTCTTCAGAAGGACGTATTAGGTTTTTAATCAAGTAAAGATTCACGGTAATTGTAATAACTAAAAAAAGTAATGTCAATTTATCCGACCATCTAAAAAAACAGAAAAACAATACAAAACCAACTAAAAACAGATACTGCAAAAGAGATTTTATACCAACGAGTCTTTGAAATTCAAAAAGACAAAACCCACCAAAAACCAAAATGAGTAACAAATAAGCTTTTTCTAATGAGAAAATGGCCAATAACAGTAACGTCACATAAAGTAAACCTGAAAATGCTCGTATCAGCAGTTCGCGCATATTATAAGTCTTCTAACAGCAACAAATATAGATTTTTTGTACTGCTTCCGTAACTCATAAAATCTTTTTCATCTTCACTACTATCAAAATTCTTTATCGTAGTAATATTTGAAGGAATCTTACCTGCTGTTCTATTTTTAATGATACGAAGACCTTCACCAATATTATTTACAATTTGACTCGTAGTAGCATAGACTATAATATTTTTGGGAAAATCTTTGAGCTTTTTTTCTTTCAACTGATTGGAGCAGACTAATATTGACCCATTGTCTGCAACAAGGCTCTCACAGGTTGTCAATAAAAAAGCAGCAGTATTATCTACGCCGAACTCCAAATTATATCCCTTAAAAGTGTCAATAAGATTTTGATTTGTGCAGTATACACTCTTTTCATACCAATCATTTTCCAAAAGGATATTATCAAAACTTTGTTGTATCTCTTCTAAAGTAATATTGTATAAAAACTTGCCTCCATTTAAAATAAAATTTTTAGTAAATCGCTCATCCGCTGGGGTGTTAATATCGGGCATATATTTACTACGCTCCGAGGGATTTCCTTCTGAGCGTTCGGGGTCTGATTTAGATGTTCCTTTAAATAATTTTCTAAATAGACTCATTATCGGGGGAGAACGTGATTTTTAAGGGTTCTTCAAATATAAAAAATTCTTGACCTAACAATTTGTTAAATCAAGAATTTTCTATTTTTTCCGTAAAAATAAGTCGTTAAACGATAATTTCAGGTGTTTCTTTCTTGCCAAATGGACGATCTCCAAAAATTTCCACAAGATTATCCTTAAAAATGACTTCCTTATCCAAGAGTAAATCGGCTAGTTCAGTAAGTTTACTTTTATGCTTTTCAAGAATCTTAAGTGCTCGTTGATATTGCTTTTCTATAATATCTGATATTTCTTTATCAATAAGTTCGGCAGTCTTCTCACTATATGGTTTACTGAAATTATATTCTGATTGCCCCGATGAGTCATAGTAGGTCAGGTTTCCTACCTTATCATTTAATCCATAAACCGTCACCATCATTCGCGCTTGCTTAGTCACTTTTTCTAAATCACTCAACGCTCCAGTTGATATTTTGTCAAATATCACCTTTTCTGCTGCTCTACCACCTAAAGCTGCACACATTTCATCTAACATTTGTTCAGGTCGGACAATAAGTCGTTCTTCCGGCAAATACCAAGCGGCACCTAATGAACGTCCTCTAGGAACGATAGTCACCTTTACTAAAGGTGCTGCGTGTTCTAACATCCAACTTACTGTAGCATGTCCAGCTTCATGAAAAGCAATAGCCCTTTTCTCTTCCGGAGTTATAATTTTATTTTTCTTCTCTAATCCTCCAACAATACGATCTACAGCATCAAGAAAATCTTGTTTACCAACAGCACTATTCCCTTTTCTTGCGGCAATTAAGGCTGCTTCATTACATACATTGGCAATATCTGCTCCTGAGAATCCTGGGGTTTGTTTTGCCAGAAATTCGGTATCAAGTTCGTTATCAATTTTCTTAAGAGGTCTAAGGTGTACCTCAAAAATTTCTCTACGCTCACGCACATCTGGAAGATCAACATAAATTTGACGATCAAAACGACCGGCACGCATTAAAGCCTTATCTAGCACATCAGCCCTATTTGTAGCTGCCAAAACAATGACATTGGTATTTGTACCAAAACCATCCATTTCAGTAAGCAACTGATTTAAGGTATTTTCACGTTCATCATTGGATCCTGAAAAATTACTTTTACCTCTTGCTCTTCCAATAGCGTCTATTTCATCAATAAAAATTATTGCAGGTGATTTCTCTTTTGCCTGTTTAAACAAATCACGCACTCTAGAAGCTCCGACTCCAACAAACATTTCCACAAAATCAGAACCTGACAAGGAGAAGAAAGGTACTTTTGCTTCACCAGCAACAGCCTTCGCTAATAAAGTTTTACCTGTCCCAGGAGGACCTACCAGTAGTGCTCCTTTAGGAATTTTACCTCCAAGATTTGTATACTTTTCTGGATTTTTAAGAAAATCAACAATCTCTTGTATTTCTTCTTTTGCTCCTTCTAATCCTGCAACATCTTTAAATGAAGTTTTTACTTCTGCTTTTTCATCAAACAGACGTGCTTTGGATTTTCCTATATTAAATATTTGCCCTCCCGGACCACCTCCTGATCCAGCTGACATTCTACGCATTATAAAAATCCAAATCCCCACAATTAATAATATGGGTAGAAAAGGAAGAATAAAATCACTAAAGAAATTCTTTTCTTCACTCCAACCAATCTCTGTTTGAGCACCAAGATCATTTGCAGCTATTTGCTTACGCAATTCATTTTCAAAATTTTGAAGATCTCCAAATTTCAATTTGTAGTCAGCATCTTTAGGACTGGAAGGAATTACAGATTTCCCCTTTGCCTTTTTATGCACTTCTTTATTCTCTGCATCTCTGGTAAGATATATTTTTGCAGATCGAACATTGCTAATAATCTCAACTCGCTCTAAATCACCATTAACAAGGAATTCATTAAATTGAGATAACGAAATAGTTTTAGGCTCTCTTAAACTACCTCCGCTCCCTAGAGAACTTATAGCTATAAAAATAAGTACGATAATTCCATAAATCCAATAGGAGCTGAATTTAGGCTTCTTAGACGGGGTTTTATTTTTATTTTCTTTTGCCATTTAGCGTTTTTTAATAACTTGATTCAATTGTAATGATTTTTGCATCTCCCCATAAACTTTCAATATCGTAAAACTCTCGAATGTGTTTTTGAAACACGTGTACAACGACATTAACATAATCCATCAAAACCCACTCTGCATTATCCAATCCTTCAATATGCCAGGGTTTTTCTCGAATTTCTTTACTTACTGTCTTTTGAACGGAATTTACAATTGCTGAAACCTGTGTGTTAGAAGTTCCACTACAAATAAGAAAATAGTCACAAACTGTATTCTCAATATCCCTAAGATCTAAAATATCTATATTATTTCCTTTAACTTCTTCAATTCCTTTAAGAATCGTAGCAATCAATACATCTGTTCCTTCTTCCTTTTTTGCCATTAAATGCTTTTATTTACACAAAGTTATCACAATTTTAGTTTTACGGTAATTCTTAACACAAGTTTAAATTGGTGAAAAATCTCAAATATGGATATTGTCAAACTTCATACCATAGATTCAACAAATAACTATCTTAAAGATCTTAGTAAAGAACAACAATTAGACAAAAATACACTTGTCTGGGCTTTAGAACAAACTAAGGGTCGAGGTCAAATGGGAACTACTTGGCACTCCGAAGCGGGCAAAAACTTAACATTCAGCGTATTTAGAAAGGTTCAACGTGTCACTATAGAAGAACAATTTTATGTAACCATGGCAGCTTCTCTAGCTGTAAAAGATGTATTACAAAAATTATTGATTAAAAAGATTAGTGTAAAATGGCCTAACGACATATTGTCAGACAAACAAAAAATATGCGGAATATTAATTGAAAGTGTCATTAAAAAAGGTGATTTGGACGCTGTCATTATTGGAATAGGCCTTAATGTAAATCAATCATCATTTGGGCCAGATTTAAGAGCTACTTCTATTAAAAATGAAACAGGAGTGCACTTTGATTTGCAAGAGATTTTAAAACTATTGATTGAACAGTTTCATCACTACACTTCACTACTATTGGATGGCGCTTTAGAAAAAATAAAAGAAGACTATGAATATCACTTATTTAAACGGGGTAAAGCATCAACTTTTTTAAAAAATGATCAACAACAATTTGTTGGTATTATTCAGGGGGTAACAGATCAAGGTAAGCTTATTATTCAGGAAGAAGATGACATTATCAATCATTATGATTTAAAAGAGCTAAAAATGCTCTTTTAAAACTTCTTTTTTTTTAATGTCGTTTTAACCCAGATTATGCATTAGAAAATCTATTACAACTTGAAAGTGCTGCAAA
>CAZPTJ010000043.1:0-17548 GCA_964589085.1 uncultured Flavobacteriaceae bacterium
CATTTTGGGTAGTGCCCAATTGTAAATTTTGTCAACTTCACCGCCTACACCAAGTCCTCCTTGAAGAAATATCAAGATGGGAAAATCTTTGTTCTCCTTAGTATAAGATGATGGCAAATAGATATTATAACCATCTATTGTGCTATTTGGATATTGCTTTTCAATCGTTTTGAAAGTTGCGATTTTAGAAGTAGTCGTAGTTTCCTGAGCTGTTGCACTAGGCATTATGGATAGGAAAAATAAAATCAAGAACGAGTAATACAATTGGCGAGATTTCATATGGCAAGGAAGTTGATTAGTTATTGCTTTAAAGCAAGCACATAGGTTTAAAGTGTATATGCTCTGACGAATTAACATATTCCTTATACTAACATTCAAGTGAAATTGTATTTTTAGCCCATGAAGTATTGGTTGATCATTTTTGGTTGTATTCTCACGACCTATGGATATACACAGAATAGCCCATCACAGCTTGGAACTGTTGATTTCAAAGTGATTAAGGCTACTGTGGAGCCCAACATGGAAACTAAAGGCATTTCAGGGAAGTTGCAAGTTTTTTTTATAGTTGAACAGGATGTAGATAAAGTATTTCTGGATGCCAAAGGCATGACCATTACAAAACCTGATCCGGAGATTACTACCACGGCTACAGCTACCCAAATCATTTTAGAAAATGATTTTAAGGTTGGAGAACAGTATAGTGTAGATTTTGAGTATACAACGATTCCAAAGCAGACGCTCTATTTTGTAAACGATGGAATAAATGCACAGATCTGGACACAAGGACAGGGAAAGTATACCTCATACTGGTTACCCAGTATTGATGACACGAATGACAAAATTGAATTTGACCTATCCATTATAGCGCCTAAGAATCATCAGGTAATCGCCAATGGAAAACTTATTGACAACAAACAAATAGGAGAGAAAACGATATGGAATTATGAAATGTCCAATCCTATGTCCAGCTATCTCGTTGCTTTTGCAAGCGGACAGTTTGCAGTGAAGGAAGATCAATCGGCTTCAGGGGTACCCTTATTGTTTTATTATAATCCTAAAGATGAAGATAAAGTAGAAGCAACATACCGCTATTCCGCACAAATATTTGATTTTCTAGAAGAGACAATAGGCATACCGTATCCCTGGCAGAACTACAAACAGATTCCAGTTAAGGACTTTCTGTATGCAGGTATGGAAAACACCGGAACCACTATTTTTTCTGATAGTTTTGTGGTAAACGATATCGGTTTTTTTGATCGCAACTATATTAATGTGAATGCTCACGAGCTAGCACATCAATGGTTTGGTGACCTGGTTACCGCTTCAGAATCAGAACATCACTGGCTTCAGGAAGGCTTTGCTACCTATTATGCCTTACTGGCAGAACGGGATATTTTCGGTGAAGATTATTTCTATTACCGCCTATATGAATCGGCAGAGCAGTTAAAACAACTGAGTGATACCGGGAAAGGACAAAAACTGGTTAATGCAAAGGCGAGTAGTCTGACTTATTATCAAAAAGGGGCATGGGCGTTACACATTCTTAAGGAACGGGTAGGGGAGATCGCTTTCGCGAAAGCGGTAAAAACCTATCTCAAGGAACATCAATATGGAAATGTAACCACCGATGATTTTATGACAGCCGTTGAACTTGCTTCCGGGAAAGACTTAACGCAATTTAAAAAAGACTGGTTGCAGCAAAGCGCTTTTCAGGATAGTCAGGCACTGGAATCTTTAAAGAAAAGTGATTTTATGAAGCGCTACTTTGAGCTTGTTGCTTTGCGTAAAGCACCGCTTAATGCAAAGAGTAAGCAGTTGCAACGTGTGCTCGTAGATGGGAACGATTACTTAGGTCAGGAAGCTGTATATCAACTTTCAGGAGAACCCATAGCTCAGGCTTTACCTTTATATTTTGAAGCTTTTGATAGTCAGAATACGTTTATACGACAGGCTGTGGCATTATCTTTAAATACTGTTCCTGAACAGGTAATACCATTGTTTACGACCTTACTAGATGATCAAAGTTATGTTACTCAAGAACAGGCTTTATTAAAGTTATGGTTGTTTTATTCAGAGCAATCTGGAGATACTGCTATCCGCGCTCAACATGAGGTCCTGGATAAAATGGATCCTGTTTTTGGTTTTAGTGATGGGAATATTCGGACACTATGGCTTGCGCTTGCCTTAGCGAGTTCCGGTTATGAGGAGGATAAAAAACTTGATCATTACAATGAACTTAAATCGTATACAGCCCCATCACAGGCATTTCAGCTTCGGCAAAATGCTTTTCAATACTTATATCAAATACAGTTATTTGATAAAGAAAGTCTCAAAAATTTAATAGAGGCTTGTGTGCATCACAATTGGCGCTTTCGCGAAAGCAGTAGAGATTTGTTAACCGTGATTCTCAAAAATCAATCGTGGAGCGCGCAGGTCGATGAATTGATGGAAAATGCCTCTGCCAGGGAGAAGACTTATTTACAACGTATAAAAGCGGAAAAATAAGTACGTTTTATGACTTCCTAAAAGTAAGAGCCTGTTCGTAAAGCGCTTGATCTTTTTGATTATATGATCTAATCAATGCTTTTGTTTGTTCATCTACTTCTGGTTTGTTAGAAGTCCCTGTTTTATTATGTTTTACAATTTCAAGAGTACTCCAGTTTAATTTTCTTCCTAACTCTTGAATATCTTCATCATAATTTTCCACCGTACCAATAAAAAAGAAATCCTTAAGCTCGACACCTTTTAAAAACTTTGACATTCTATTGCAATTTCTTTCATCTTGTGCATATTCAAGTAAAGAACGTCGCATTTTAGAAAGAATATTAAGCCCTTTTTTCTCTTCCAGTAGTTCTTCATCCAATCGTTTGTATAAATAGTAATAATTGGAAATAACACGTTCTACAGGGTCTCGTAACCAGGTAATAATAGGCGTATCGGGAGGTAGACTCAAATAGTTATTCAATAAATCCATAGTAAAATGTCCATGAATTACTTCGGTATTTTTATACACAAAAGCCTTATCTATAGGTATTTTGTCGATTCTTGTTCTATTATCATTACTATCTATGCGTACTACTTTTTGATAGCCATATTGCTTTTTTAAACTATGAATAAAGGAAGTCCCTGCTGTTTTGGGGATATGAATGGATACCAGTTTAACCTTTGACCAATCTGCATTGCGTTGGTGAGTTCCAATGAGACCACGATGTATGTTAAGTAATGAATGATACATTTTCATAAGACCTATTTTCTACAAAATGAATAATCAAACATTTCAATATCTTCTTTATAATGTATGCGTACGAGTTCTTCTAACTCATCATCATATGCTGTGCTATAATGTACAATGGGCAGGTTTTGATTCATATGGGGTAACGCTATTTTTAGATCTAGTAATTGTCCCAATTTATGAACATCAGGCGCTAAGTTTTCAAATTTCCCTATAAAGTCCAAATCTACTTTGTTATCATAATTCTTAAGCCACTCTACCTGAGGCTTTGATTTTTCATATAGGCTATTCTCTTGATTATTTAAAGTTGATCTTAACCATAATCCAAATGTATTTCCCTGCGCTTCGGTTGTAATTTTGTTTTTTCTTTGTTTAAATCGATATAAAGAATAAAGACGATCCCAAGGGTTGCGCACAAATGTAAACTTAAAGGTATTGTCCCAATGTTCTTGGCCTACAATATCAATAACTTCTTTTGCAAAATAGTGCTTTTTGGTTTTACTGGATTGACTACTTTTATTAAATCCCATACTAAAAACCAAACTCGTTCCGGCGGTTTTTGTAATATGAATGTGAATGATATCATCTCTCCTTTTGATATAAAAAGGATAAGGTATCGTACGATTAAACCTTGAAAAGATATTCATTATTAAAACTTTTACAACTAAGTAATCTTATGCCATATACTCTTTTATGCCCTTGGCAACATCGACAGTAGTATTTATTATTTTACCCTTTTCTAATACGATTAGTCTATTGGCAAGATCACTCATTTCTGTCAAACGGTGTGTGGCTATGATCAATGCTCTTCCTTTTTTGGAATATTCTTCTTTTAGGAATGTATAGCACTTTGCTTTAAATTTTGCGTCTGAAAAACTAAACCCTTCATCTATACATAAAATATCACTTTTTATAGAGAGGACTATAGCCATGGCGAGGCGTGTTTTCATTCCTGAAGAGTATTTTCCAATAGGGGTGTCTAAGTAAGGAGCGATATCTGAAAAAGATATGATAAAATCCATATTTGATTCTGTTTCTGCCCGAGACATACCATAATATGCAGCTTTGAGATATATATTTTCTCTACCAGTCAGTATCGGGTTAAAACCAGATTTAATAGCAAATACACTAATGATTTTTTTTATTTTTTTGTGATATTCAATAGCGCCTCTTTCGGTGTCATAAATTCCGGCAAGCATTCTAGTCAATGTGGTTTTTCCAGAACCATTGATGCCGGCTAAAATGACAATGTCGTTTTCGTAGATGCTAAAATTAATATCGTTTAATGCCCAGAACTCATTTTTGCGCAAGGAAGAATAATTTGGCTTTAAGCCAAAGAAATAGGTGATAAGATCTTTTATGCCATAATACATATTATAGGTGAGATCCTTACAAAATTTCTTATACAAACCTGTTACTTTAAGCAGAGGATCGGGTTTTAAAGTGGTCTCGTCGGTGTGCATTGATATTTGTTTGTTAGCAGTATTCATTAAATCCCTTCTCTTTCTAATATTCTTGCCGTGTTAATCACAAAAAATCGAGTTAGTAAAATAAATAGGACGGTAACACCTAATGCGCAAATTAAGCTAATCATGGGCTGGTATAATTCTCCACGTAATAATATGTTTCTGGGACTACTGATTAAATACGTTAATGGATTGTATTTAATAACTTTTGCTAATAAACCTGTCGAGATTTCTGGAGTATATACCACGGGACTAAGCAGTAAAAATAACTTGACAACATTATCCATTAGAAATGTAAAGTCTTTTGCAATGGCACTAAAAAGTCCGGTTAATAAACCAACTGCAGCTCCGAATAGTTGAAGCGGTATTAATACTATAGGAAAAATAAAAGCTAAGGGATGCAATGGGATCTCTATATACAAGAAGTAGGCTAGTATGAAAATAAAAGGAATAAAGAATTTAATAGCTCCTACAATAAGCTCGTTAAAAATAATGATATTAATAGGTAACTTATTTACTAAAAGTGTCCTACCATAAGTGATAAAAATCTGACTGCAATTCTTATAAGTATCAAAGAACAGCGCCCACATAATAGTACTCAACAACACAAAAGCGGTATATGGGATTTCTAGTTCACCAGGCTCAAGTATGCCAGCACCTTTCATGAAAATCCAGGTTAAAATGGCAAATAAAGGAAGTATTAACAACCATAACCAACCCAAGAATGACCTTTTAAGATCTGCTAGCAACCTAAGCTTTACTAACTGTTGTAGTAAAAACCTATTGGATTGTTTTGGAAATGTATTGGTATAATTATCCATGTATCATTTCTTTATACAAATGCACATATTGTTCAACACTTTTATCCAGAGTAAACTGTAAGCTTTCTTTATACTGCCATTCTTGCTGTTTGGCTTTCTGTAATGCTTCCAATAGTCCTTCTGTTGTAAATGAGTTCATAGCTATATACTGCCCGCTTACAACTTCTTTTAAAGCTCCGCGATGTGAGCTAACAACAGGAACGTTTAATGCGCAGGCTTCTGCAGCAACAAAACAAAACCCTTCAGCATACGATGGTACTACAATAAAGGATGCTAGCTTTATTTGTCTATATAACTCTTCTTTAGTTAAATGATGCATCACCCTAATCTGATTGGCACATTGGAGATTATTAATTTCGTTTAGTATCAGCTCATACATTTTTTTTGGGAGCTTAGGTATCACCAGTTTTAGAATAGCATCGGGATTTTTTTGGAGAAAAATAGCTGAAGCCTCCAGCAATAAATCCAAACCTTTTGAAACTCCAAGTCTACCCACAAAAATATAATTAAATGTGGCTTTTTCTTCTGCAGTCCTCCTATCAGAAGTAGTAATTGTATTGCTCAGTTGTTTGATAGCATTGTAATCTAACCCATTGTAAATTACATTAATTTTTGATTCATCGACTCCTGCTTTACTGAGGCTTTGTTGCGTAAATTTTGAAACTGCCACAATTTTGGAAAATGGTAAATAGGATACCATACGCTCAAAAGCCCTATATAAAAACCGTTGTACGAAATTAAGATAGGGTAATTGACTCCATAAATCTCCCCAATATTCATGAAAGGTAAGCACACTCTTTTTGTTTCTCAAGCGAGACACGAGCCAGGTAGGTGGTGCAGCAGTATAGGTTGTTGTATGAACTATATCGAAATTTTTAATGTTTTTATATATGCTAGGAATACTTTTTATAAAAAAAGAAAAACGGTTGTTACAATTAACACGATATATATCTATTCCTTCGTTGCATTCTTTTTGAGGGAGTTTCTTGTCAAACCTTGTTGTAATGACCTTAACTTGATGTCCTTGAGCTGCTAAAGTCTTTGATAATTGCCAGAATAGGAACTCTACTCCTCCAATATATGGGTGAAAATATTCTAAAACGAATAATATTTTCATGAACTAACCTCATCTTTATCTGCCATTAACATAGATAACTCTATCGTCAATTCGGTAATGACTTTTTGTTGTCTTTTGTATAAATCGTAAAGGATAATCACACCACCAAATAAAACACCAATTAAAACAAAAATGATGGCATTAACATTACTTTTAAAGTCTAATGTCTTTGCCAACCAATTTGTAGTACTATCTGGAAATATAGCAATGATAGAAATGAACAATGCTAATAGTGTACCAGGCCATATGGCTTTCCATTTTGTCTTAAAATTGTATATTCTCCATAGTTGCCATAGCACAAAAATAGCAGCTATTACCGGTACTATTATCTGAAATGTTCTAATGTTCATATAAACGATTTTTAATTAAATTATAGGCCGTCTGTATTCCTTTCCATAAGCTTTGCCCCTTACTTTGAGAGTACTTGGTATATTGAACCTTAATAGGAGTTTCTACTATTTTTATTTTCAGAGCATTAGCTTTCCAAACCATTTCCGTACAAATACCATACTCATCTAATTCAAGATCTAAATGATGTATGGCCACCTTATTTAATAGCCTAAATCCTGACTGGCTATCCGTTACGGTTGATTTCCCAAAATAGGTGAACATATTTGCGATCCTATTGTAGATAACCCTTGAGAAAGGTATTTTAGATTTCTTTTCTAAAAAACGACTACCAATTACAATATCGGCTTGCTGTTTTTGTAATTGATTAGTTAGTTTTTCAATTTCACTTGGATAGTGTTGTCCATCGGCATCCATCAAAGCCATGAATTCGATATTCTTCCTTTTTGCAAAAAGGATAGCAGCTCTTGTAGCGGCTCCAACACCTCTATTTAAACATAAGCGTAGTACTTTTGCTCCCTCTTCCTGAGCAAATTTGTGGGTATTATCCGTACTTCCGTCATCCACAACAACAATATTAGTATAACCACAGGATTTTAGGCTTTTAATAACCTCCCTAATTACCGTGGCCTCATTAAAAGCCGGTAAAAAAATCCATATGTTGTCTTTTACTGGTACAGACATTATAATATTTCAAAAATAGCTAAATTCCCTTGTTCTACAGTTTTTCCGACTAGGCCATAACCTATGCTCTCTGTATTAGTTTTCGGATCTATCCTACTTACTTTATTGTTTGTCATAATCAAGCGAATGCGCTCCTTATTATTTAGGACTTTTACAATTCTGGTTGCCTTATCAATTAGGGACTGCTCTGGAGTTTGATCAATCGATGCAACTTTTAAACTAAAAACAATGTATTTAACATCATTTAGTTTTAGCACTCTTAAAAAATCGTCTGGATTTTGCAATTTACTACTAACACGATCGAATAAATTTAGTTGATTATCCTCATAAACTCTCGAACTATTATTTTTTATATGATAGTTCATAAATGTTCCAACGCGATAAATTTTTGTCGAAATATCAGTATTTAGAACCTTAGCGGCTGGAGTGATTATAGATCTTGAGTTATTAAAATTTGCATCCGTGATAAAATGATTAGAATAATGACTAATAAATGGCTCGAAAAAAACATTGCTTAGTTGATCTAAATTATTGTTGCTATTAGAAAAATGGGCAAATACATTTAATATCAAAAAAACAGAGAATATTACTTGAGCCCATTTTTTAATGAAAGAATTCATATGTTCCGAAACAAAAAGAGATATATTTTCATAGTAATAGGCAATTATCAGCGAAGCTAACAGCCAAATAATCAAGGCATAGTAGGGTATGCCATTCCCTAATATCCACCATAAAAATCCATAGGTCATTATGAATATCAGAACTAATTTAATCGGTTGGTTGAACTTTTGCCAGTTGTCTTTGCCAATCCAGGCAAAAAGTAAACAAAACAAGATAAGAGAACATAATGCCAAAGGGAATGTCATTTCTGAAAATACTCCGAATAGGGGTTGAGTAAGTTCACTAAGGCTATTTTGTAGCTTTATAAATGGCATATACATATCCTTACCTATATCAAAAAAGCTATTGCTTGATTTGGGATAAAAATGGCTTAGATAATCTGTGACATCTGAGGTAGCATCCTTAGAGGTCATTGCAGCTTTCCAACTCAGTAAAAGGACGATTCCAAAAATAAAAACGCCCACGCTATTTTTTAGGTTGAGTGTTTTTTTCTTTTTAAGAGATAGCACTAATAAGGGTAGAAAAAGTAGGAATAAAAAACCGATATCTACACCTCTTTTATTTGGAATATTAACTCCCACACTCACATCATATGGTAAGGACAAGTATTTGTTAAAGCCCCTTTCATATCCTAAGTATCGTAGTATCTCCTCTCGTTTACCTGTATTTTTTCTACGCTTTTGAGTATTCTTTTGTTGGGTTTTTACTTCTTTATATTGATTAATGAAATCCTTATCATTAAAACCTGAAACATATTCTTCCCCTCCAAGATGTTCAATTACCCGATTCTTATGTTCGTTTGAAATTTTACTGGGGATACCATTTTCAGTTAAAAAGGAATAATTATGTTTAAAAGAATCTTGCGTTGCTTTTCCATAGAGTAATGCTTTACTGGAAAGATGTCCCGTTTCAACACTATTTTTAATTGCCCAAGGCATAAAACTTAACATCATAACAAGAGCAATGATGAGCACATTTTGGATGATGTTATACCCTTTTATCCAATCAAATTTTTTGAAATAAAAAGCAAATATGCCAATGCCTAATACACCAAAAAGTCCAACGATGGTATAGCGCTCTGCAGAAGAAATATCTAAGTAACCAAAGGAATGAATTTTCAATAAAAATAATAAAGCTAAAGCCGAAAGCATCGATCCTAAATAGGCCTTAATTCCACCCCATTGATAAATAAGTAATAAAACAATACCAATAATCAATAATAACCCAAGGTATTTAATTCCCATAGCAAAACCCATTAAAAGACCTAAAAGGCTAAAAAACAGAGTGGACGTTCTGTTTCTTGTTGAAAAATCATAGTGTGCGAATTTTGCATACTTCAGAAAGAAAATAATAACAGATACACAGACAAAAAGAAAACTAAGATCAACCTTTTCATCAACAAAATTGTGAAAACTAATAGCGGGTAATGTATAAAAGATGGCTATTCCTATCCAGGTTGTAGTTTTACTTAAAAAGACACGTCCCAGATGGAACATCCCCCACATGGAGAGTACTCCCATAATGTGGGAAAGAAAAATAGAAAATGCCATACTCCCATAGAGTAAAGGCCCTAAGCTTGTAAATAATGACCAATTATAGGCTTGTCCTCCAGGGATTAAGGATTGAGAGTCAACTAAGTTTTTTGTTAAGTTTTGATATAATGCTGCTCCATCATAACCAAGAGGAAAGATTTTTATCCCTCCTACTAAATTAAAAGCTGTAAAAATTAAAATTATAGTAACCACTGCAAATGTCCAAAGGGATACTCCTTGAGTAGCGATAGGATTCCAAAAAGTATATTTTATAAATGACCAGCCTGCCTTTCGTTGCCATATTAATAAGAATGCCATTATTGGAATAATTACCCAGGTTTGTAAGAAACCAAAAGCAGCCAATCCCATTAATACTAAAGTGAGTATTGCCATTCCTAAGGCAATTCCTATGATGGATCTATGATGGATGTTAAGTACTCCTTTAAATGGTTTAAGGAGTTGATTTCCTATTGTATAACAGCATAAAAAGATTAAAAATGTACCAAGCTGAAGGGCAATAGTATTAGTCAAAAACAGCGCTTGACTTTTAAGTGTAAAGCCATTAGATATGGATGCTTCCCCTACAAAACTATTATAAACAATGAGTAATGCTACAAGAAGAAAAGCATATATCTTCCATCCACGCCATTTAAAATTACCCTTAGCAAATAAAAAGAAAACTCCTATCCCAATAAGGATTAGAATGAAAATTGTTTTAATATAAGGAGAATGAGTGGCGGCATAAAAATATGAAGCGTGATGTATAAAATAATTTACACACACCCATAACGTCCACAAAACTAAACCAAGCTTTAAAAAAAGTGCTTTGTTTTTAGCGCTTAACATTATTTTTTGCTTTAGTTCTTCCCGGAAATAATAGTAGTTGTTCTGGAGTAAGTATGTCTGATTTTATATGCGTAACTATTCTTCTTCTAAATCTACTATACGAATACTGATTTCTAAAAGTGGTTACATTTAAATTGTTGGCAATATCGTTAATCTGATCAATTTGTTCCTGAGAAAGTGGGGCTTTTGGATTATTATATTTGGCTAACAAAAACTCCATTGCTAATGCCTTAGTTGCATACTTTGGAGGATCATTTGGATCAGCCGGTTTTTTGGGACGTTCTTTTTTTGAGGTAGTTTTTATATCTACATTTTCTGTAGAAGTAGTATTGTCTGTACTAAGATCATCGGCAGTGGTAGCCTTTTTATGTTCACCACAACTTAAAATCAATAGCGCTACGAATACAAATAAATTAAAGCGAATTATTTTTTTCATGAAATTGATTTTGCTACTTAAAATAATAAATTATTCATAATGATACCGGTTTAAGAAACTATATTGCCTAATATTATTTAAAAACATTTGAACTCTTTCTGTTGTCCAATACGATAAGTCAAATCTACTTTGGTTGGTTTTACCCCAGACAATGGATGAACAATCTTTTATGTATTCTTGAGACACATTTATTTCTAAAAATTGAAATATTCTAATAAGCTCTTCCTTGGGGTTTGCAATAAAATCTTCTAAATGTACATCACAAATATCATTTGGGATTTGTGCTTTTAGCTTTGCATTTGTTTCTAGTCGTTTTAAGTACCTATTAACCTTTTGGTTGAATAATTCTTCTGTTAATTCTTTTCCATTCTTTTTTACCTGGCGTAAAACCATAGTGCTTACATTATCAAAAGGATTTCGTATCACGTGGATGATTTTTAATTTGGCTTGACTGATTTTTTTTACTTTATGAAGTAATTTTATATGATTCTTATCTCCAAAAATTGAAGAACTTTTTCCCCCTTTCTTATCGCCTATGGCTATTAATTTTCGGTATTTACCCTGCCATTGATTGGGTACTACGTAGTTGTAATCTGAATTTGATCTTCCAATTTCTGCGTGTCTTTGGGCATTTTTTAAAATAAAATAGAATATTTGATGCCGTAAATAATTCTTTTTAAAAAAATGGAGCGCGTTCATTTCATTAGAAATAACAATATCCGAATGGGCATCTAGCAAAGAACCTATCAAACTATGTCCACTTCTAGGGTATCCTATAAAAAAGATGTACGTATTAATTTGAGAAAAATCTTCTTTTAGTTTTAACCCTTTAAAATAAGATGTCACATAATAATACCACCAAAAAAAACCAGTTACAATTCTAAAATTTTTTGCCTTATGTCTTTGCATTATGTAAATAAACTAAATAAGATTGGTATTAGAAATTATAGCCTAGTACATGATAAAAACTAGATAACTTCCTGATAATTAAACTATTTAAGCTTTCGCGAAAGCGTGTAAATACCTTCATAAACAGAAAGTTATGCAATCATACTTGATTTTTTTGTCATATACTACAAGATCCATAATGTATTTGTTTAGGTGTTTTGAGAATAATAGGAAAAGCCTTTAAAAATGGCAACCCATTAATTATTATTAATATTGTGCAATAAAACACCTTCTGCGCTAAGGTAATGTTTGAATATATGATTTGGCTAGCTTCTTTTCCCCGTTCGGGAAATACTTTTTTTAGAAATATTCTTTTTGAAGTCTATGGCATTTCGTCCGGCCATTATCATCTAGGGAAAAAGAAAAAATTGGATCCTGACTTCGCTTCATTCCCTATAGTTAAGACACATCTTTTACCGCACCAACTTCCGTTAGAATATCAATCGGTAAAATCAATTTATTTAATTCGTGATGGACGTGATTCTTCAGTTTCTTTAGCCCATCATCGAAAAAAAATAAAAAAAACAAAACCAAATTATCTTTTAAACCTTTTTGAAGTTATTTTGGGAATAGGAGGAAGTTTTCCCGGAGGTTGGTCCAGGCATGTAAATGATTGGAAAAATAATACAAGTATTACTATTAAGTATGAAGATTTAATTAAAGACCCTATTGGGCAAATAGAACGTCTTAGAGAAATCATGGAACTTCCAGAGCCTCAAATAGAAAAATTGCCAACCTTTCAATCTCAAAAAAAAGGATTGTCTAAATATGGCTATGGAAATAGCGTGGAAGCTTCAACGAAAAAAGAAACGGCAAACAATTTTTATCGTAGAGGAATCGCAGGTTCATATAAAGATGAAATGCCCAAACTTTTACAACTATTGTTTTGGTTAAAACATAAAAAACAAATGAAAATTCATCAATACTACAAAAACAACTAGATGATTTGGTTAGCATCTTTTCCTAGATCAGGAAACACTTTTTTTAGAAATGTTCTTTTTGATGTATATGGCATTGAGTCTAGTGAATTTCATATGGAAACGGATAAAAAAGTACTTAAAGATTTTGCTTCTTATCCTGTAGTTAAAACACACTTATTACCGGGTCAACTTCCCAAAGACCTTCAATCTTGTAAGGCTGTATATATTATTAGAGATGGTAGAGATGCTTTAGTTTCTATTGCACACCATCGGAAAGATATTGTTGCTCCAGGTTCTAATTATTATAAAAACCTAGCGGAAGCCATCCTTGCCAGAGGTGGTAGTTTTTTTGGAGGTTGGTCTGTAAATGTAGAAAAATGGACAAACAAAGCAGACATTGTAATCCGCTATGAAGACTTAATTAAAGACCCCATCGGACAAATAGAACGTCTCCGAGAAATTATGGAACTTCCTGAACCTAAATTAGAAAAACTCCCTACGTTTCAATCTTTAAAGAAAGGAACTCCACAGTATGGTAGTGGAGGGAAAAAATTAAAACGTACAGAGCAAAAAATAGAACGGGCCAATAAATTTTTTAGAAGAGGAGTAGCGGGATCATATAAAGATGAAATGCCAAAAATATTTCAACTATTATTTTGGTTGAAAAACAGAAAACAGATGAAAGCAAATAACTATAATTGATTAAGAATCCGTCTATGAAAATTGCCATACTTGCCGACGCTTTAGATAATCAAAACGCAGGTATTCATATGTACACTAAATCTCTGGTCAAAGAGCTATTAAAAAGAAACGATGGGCATGAATATATATTAATTCGTCAAAAAACAGATACAGAATTATCTCAAGTGCAGCAGATTGCAATCCCTAATATCAACTTGCCTATTGGTTTTGCCTCACTTAGGTTGTTTTTTATAATTCCTTATATACTAACAAAGCAAAAGGTAGATGTTGTTTTTGAACCTGCTCATTTCGGACCTTTTAATTTACCTAAAAGAATAAAACGCGTCACATTTATACATGATCTTACTCCTATTAAACTTCCGGAATATCATCGTTGGCATAGCCAGATGTTACAACGTATATTTTTGAAACGGATATTGAAAAAGACACATTTAATTTTAACCAACTCTAAAAATACCAGCAAAGACTTAGTAGCGCATTATCCATTTACCAAAGATAAGAACGAGGTTCTTTTATTAGGAAAAGACAGTAGATTTCAACCAAGTCAAAATGAAGATGTAATCCACGATTATAACATAGAGTCACCTTACTTTTTATGTGTTGGAACGATAGAACCTCGAAAAAACTTGGTTCGTTTACTGGAAGCTTATACCCTTTTTGTGAATGAAACAGATACACAGTATGACCTTGTATTTGTAGGAGGAATGGGATGGAAAACAGAAAGTTTTAAGAAAGAGTTGGAAAAACACCCCTATAAAACTCGAATCAAATTATTAGGGTATATAAAAAAAGAAGAATTACCTATAGTATATAGTCATGCGAGAGCACTGATTTATCCTTCCTTATATGAAGGTTTTGGTCTTCCCGTATTGGAAGCGCTAGCTTGTGGAACAGATGTAATTTGTTCAAATACTTCAAGCCTACCAGAAGTAGGTGGAACGGTAGCTCACTACTGTAATCCAGAATCTGTCGATGAAATAAAAGAACAAATGATTAAAGTTTCTCAATATTCGTTAGCCGAACAGAAAATAAATAGTCAAAAAAATCTAGAACGGGCGAAGCTGTTTTCATGGAAAAAACACACCGATTCTTTTATGGACAATATAGAAAAATTGATCGCAGATTAATTTCTCAAATAATTGCCTTCAAGTATTATTGGGTAAATACTATCTAAATTAAATAAACTCACCCACCTCTTTTTTGATATACGACAGGCCAGTTTCACTAGGAGCCTGATTGTCCATAAGATCTCTTAGTATAGTTTCGCGTAAGCGGTCACTGCTATCAATTTTATCACTCATATTGGTCTTTCTGATAATAGAGATAGTCGCATTTTTTGAAGCACGAATCACATTCCAGCATTCTTGAGTAACATAAATCTGCTGCGCAAGATTATGCTCAAATTCCTGTTCTATTGTTCTGACGAGTAGTGATTCATAATCGTCTTCATCATCACTATATGGTTTTACACGAGTCAATAAATTACCAGGAGCAATACGCTCTAAAAATAAAGCCAAACGCTCGTAGGCTTGTAACCTTTGTGGTAAGGCATTTTTCTGGTTATCCTTATGCAATAGAAAACGTCTACGACCATCTTCTTGCTTGGTATGTGCATTAAAAAAATAGAACGCGAGTAATGCAACAACAACAGCAGGGAACAGATTAAAGGCGAGGTTAAGTAGTTGATCAGGCATAGTACTAAAAATTTGGGATGGACAATTTAGAATAAATAACCAATCCTTACAACTGATTTTCTTAAAGATTATTTTAATATGTCGTTAAAAAATACCAATTTTCAGTGTTTTAATACACTTTCAGGAATGTGCATTGTGACTTTAATTAATACCTGATATCGGATTCTGTAATACCTTCCATAGCCTCTTTTGCATTGTATTCACCACCCAGTGCCGGACAATCCTTCAAATCTTTCATGCCTTCAAACGGAATAGCCACTTTATTATACCCATAGGTGTTTGCCAATGTATCCATCAGGCTTTTATCTCCTAAGTTTACATTAACATCTTCCATGGTTAATTGGCAAGGGTGCTCATAGCCACAGGCATGAGTGATTTCCAGGAGTTCTTTTTTAAAGTTTTTAAAGTAATAATGCGTGCGCTTGGATTTATCTGCGATATTAATTCCTGATTGTAACCATTTGTTTTGAGTAGCCACTCCCGATGGGCAGGTATTATTATGACAT
Organism: uncultured Flavobacteriaceae bacterium; assembly: GCA_964589085.1. Taxonomy (GTDB): domain Bacteria; phylum Bacteroidota; class Bacteroidia; order Flavobacteriales; family Flavobacteriaceae; genus Dokdonia. The sequence continues at coordinate 15,874 of CAZPTJ010000043.1, forward strand.
ACTTTGGCTTGAATACAACCGATACTCAACATCGCTTCACGAGCAACATTGATCACATCGATACCCATAGCAAAAGCCATTGCAGCTTTTGCGGGAAAACCTAATTTACCACTACCGATAAAAACAACACGATTTGTCAGTTGATGTGATTTAAAGATCTTATAAACATTACTAAATCCATAAACCCATGGAAGCGCTACATGATCTGCAAAACTAGGAGGTGCAGCACCTGTGCCACCTTCACCGCCATCTACAGTTATAAAATCTGGACCTCGGTCTGTTTCCGCCATGATCGTTGCTAGTTCTTTCCATTGATCCAATTTTCCAATAGCTGCTTTAATGCCAACAGGAAGTCCCGTTTCTTCTGCTATACGCTCTATAAGGTCTACCAATTCGGGAATATTGGAAAATGCCTTATGAGTAGGAGGGGAGAGTACATCCTTTCCTTTAGGAACACCACGTATCTCTGCAATTTCGTCAGTGATTTTAGAGCCCGGAAGTACACCACCTTTACCTGGTTTTGCACCTTGCGAAAGCTTTATTTCGATAGCGCGTACTTGAGGATAATCGGCTGCCAATTTTTTCATTTTCTCCATGGAGAAATTCCCATCATCTCCACGTACTCCGAAATATCCTGTTCCAAAATGAAACACCACATCACTTCCCGTTTTATGATAAGGTGATAATCCACCCTCACCGGTATTATGATAGGCGTTTGCCATTTTACAACCACGATTTAACGACTCAATAGCTCTGGCAGATAAAGACCCAAAACTCATCGCCGATACATTGATGATCGATCCCGGGCGATAAGGTCTTGCTCTACGACCCGCACCCATAACCTTTGCACAAGCCAGAAAATATGGATCCTCTGCATTAGGATGACCAGATTCAACCTTATATGGCATCATAGCATTACGGATAAATACATATTGTGAAGCCGTAATATCACGATCAGTACCAAAACCTTCATAATTGTTCTGATTCTTTGCAGAGGCATAGATCCATCCACGTTCAATACGATTGAACGGAAGCTCTTCGCGATTATTTGCAACAATATATTGCCTCAATTCAGGACCAATGCTTTCTAGCATATATCGTATGTGTCCTACGATGGGGAAGTTATGACTGATTACATGTTTTTTGTTGAAAAAGATATCACGTATAGCAATAACAGCCAGAACTACGAGAATCCATGCCCACCAAGGAATGTTAGCCAGAAAATTGAGAATTGCATCCATAAAATGTATTCTATTTTTTTACTAAAATACATGATGTAAATGGGACTTACTATGGTCGCCTTTAATAAAAATATAAATTACTGCCAGTTAATAGAAGTTTGGCCTTTGCACTATGAATAATGCTATAAATCTTGCCTAGCTTCCCAAATAATCAGTGGTCATTTGCACAAAAGTTTTAACACCTAACAAAAGACCACTCTCATCAATATGAAAATCCGGAGTATGATGCGGAGCGACGGTCTTATCACCTGGAGTCTTGCCTCCGAGGAAGAAATAAACACCTGGAACTTCTTTCTGAAAGAATGAAAAATCTTCGGCACCCGTGATTGCCTTTATGGCAACTACATTTTCTTTACCAGCCGCTTTTTCCATAGATGGGAGCATTTGTGCTGTGAGGGCAGGGTCATTGTATGTAATAGGATATCCTTTTGCAA
>CAZPTJ010000044.1:0-17207 GCA_964589085.1 uncultured Flavobacteriaceae bacterium
AGAAAAGCCTCTCTGGACATTGTTTTAAAATCGTCTTTTGTTAAACGATCTCCATGACTCTCATCACGTCCTTCGGCCTCGCGACGAAACTGACTGTCATGAACGACATATACCGTATTATCATCGTAAACCGTTATTCCGATACGACCTACGCCATCTCCTGATGGAAAATTGGAAAGCTTACTCCAGGTCGATCCTGCATCTGTACTTTTATAGATTCCCGAACCATTCCCCGAACCTTCAAAATTCCAAGCCTTACGATCCTTATCCCAGGCAGCAGCGTATTGAATATTAAAATTTCCCGGAGCATAAGCCACATCAATGATTCCTGTTTCCGCATTGACAAAAAGTGTTTTTGTCCAGGTGTTTCCGCCGTCAGTCGTTTTATAAACGCCTCGTTCTGTATTATCAGAATATAAATGACCTACCACACCCACGACAACCTCATCAGAATTAGTAGGGTTTATAATAATACGTCCGATATGATGGGAATCGGGAAGGCCAACGTTTTTCCAGGTTTTTCCTTTATCTGTAGATTTTAAAATACCAACACCCGCATAACTGGAACGAGAAGAGTTGTTTTCTCCAGTTCCCACCCAAATGGTACCATGCTTCCAATCTACGGCGATATCACCTACATTTTGAGTATCACTGTTGTCTAATACTGGTTCAAAAGTAGTTCCATTATTATCAGTATACCATAATCCTCCACTGGCATAACCTACATAGAACTCTGAAGGTTGTTCCGGATTAACATCCAGATCAACCACTCGTCCACTCATTACGGAAGGTCCAATGTTTTCAAAAGGAACATCTTGTACAATGGAACTGGCCATCATCTGGCGTTTTTGTTCTAAAGCTTGTTGTACCTCAGTTGCAGATGTAGCGGGCTGCTGTGATGTAGCCGTTATACCGATAAATAGTGTGAGAAGCCCTAAAAAGGGACGGAAAAAAGATCTCATGGGTGGTTGTGTTTTAGTTTTAGCCTTTCAAAATACGGATTGCATCAAAAGTGGGCAAGGATTTAGGGGGAGTTTAACGTGTGGGAGTTATCTTAACAATGAAGTCATAGCCACCCCTCTTTTAATGTACCAGGACTTTTGAATTTCTTGAAAACAAAAAGCAATGCGTATATTTGATAATACTCATTCTTTTTTATGAAGTTTCGAATGCGTATGTATATCTCATCAGAAGCATTTATTATGAAAAAAAACAGTGCAACTATATTAATGCTTCTGATGTCAGTAAGTTCCAGTTTTTCTCAAATTCCAGTTAAAAAATATCGTGCGGAAATTGAAAATTTAAAATCGGAGAAACAACTGAATGATTATTGGAACAAACTATATAAAATCGACCAAGAAGTATTAGTCAATACAAGCGATTTGAAAACTACAGACAGCATATCAGTCTCAAATATGGTGAGAACCGCTTTAATTTTTGATATTCACGGAATGAATGCTTATAATCCAAATGGTTTGTTACCAATTCTAAATCTGTCACACAATTATATTGGACAATCCCAATTAGTATACTGGGAAATAATCGAAAAATGTGCAGAAATCGGAGGAACTATTAAAAGTTTTGGAGGGAAATATCCAGCATATCAACTTGAAAGTGTATCGCTTACTTTTTACAACTACTCACTAATCAATCAGGAAACAAAATATCCGAATCTCGTTAAGAAGTTAAGTAAATTAAAAACTGTGGATATTGTCGACGAGCTTCTAAAATCATTGGAATATCAAGATGAGTTGCGTAAATTAAGTGAAGTTGCAGTCTTAAATAGTTGGCACCTTCAATCATTAAAAAATCGAAATGATGAAGGCAAATTTTCGATTGTAAAGATGTCCGATGATAATGTATATTTAAAAAAGCACGGACGAATTCAGAAACTTGAACTGATTAAAACAAAGGATAAATCAAAAATCTTTAGAATTGAAAACGAACCTTTTGGCTGGAATTATATTTATGGGAATGATGGTAGTTTAACTTTAATTGACAACGACAAAAACGAGCTAATTGAATATATTTCTGTGAAATAACAAATTATAAAACACAGCTAATAAGTCTTATACCAAAGGGTTATTTTTTATTTACAAAGACCACCAAATTTTTAATTTGGCTCAGTGTTAATTCCAAAATGTAATGTCTTTTTACACGCTACGATTTTATACACTAGTCGTAATCTTTAATCATTAATTTTTTTAAATATGGCAATTCAAAATTTTAAAAATCATACAAAATGGGTTCCAATGTATCATTTTGTATTATTCCTGCTTATGTTGACAGGTCTCGTTTTGGCAATAGTATATCTTGTGAAAGGAATAAACTTACTATCTGTTCTATTTCTTGTCCTTGCTATATCCGTAGTTTTAGGGTCTTTTTTTACACGCATATTTGCATTAAAGGCTCAAGATCGAGCTATTAGAGCCGAAGAAAGTCTTCGTTACTTCTCCATGACAGGAAAGTTATTGAATCCAAGTCTAAGTATGCCTCAAATCATTGCTTTACGTTTTGCCAGTGATGAGGAGTTTCTTGAACTTACAGGGAAGGCACTTCAGAATAATATGAGTGCTAAAGAAATAAAACAAGCTATACAACATTGGAGAGCAGATTTATATAGAGTATAGTACATAGTGATTTTAGCAATGATGCGAGAAATCATAGGTAAGACTATAGATTTGAGGATTTAGTATTGTCATCTTTGAAAAACACCTCTGTCAGCTTAAAATGTTCAGACGTTTGAATGGCTTAACGTAAGTTCCTCTTTAGTAAAAATCATCCAAAAAGGTGATTGCTGAGAGCATTTTAAAAAGTAGTCCGATATACACTTCTTAATGTTGTCATTCTCCTTTTTGGACTCTCACTTCATTTCGTACATTTGACACAAATACAAGTCTAACTAAAAGTTACCCGCCTACGTGGGCAATGTTATGAAATATCACCCAATAGATCGCAATCTCTTTATCAAAAACCGTCAGAACTTTATGGCGCAAATGCAGCCCAAGAGTCTTGCCGTGTTTAACAGTAATGACATTTACCCCATCTCTGCAGATAGTACGCTACCCTTTGAGCAGCATCGGGACATTTTTTACTTAAGTGGTGTTGATCAGGAAGAAAGTATTTTGGTGTTGTTTCCAGATTGTCCTAAAGAAAAGCATCGTGAGATTTTATTCCTTAAAGAAACCAATGAGCATATTGCGATTTGGGAAGGTGAAAAACTAACGAAAGAACGCGCTCTGGAAGTTGCTGGCATTAAAACTGTATACTGGTTACAGGATATGGAAAAGGTCATGTTTGAATTAATGACGCAGTGCGATACGGTATATATCAATACTAATGAACATTATCGCGCCGCTGTAGAGACCGAAACACGTGAAGATCGATTTTCTAAATGGCTTAAAGCGAAATATCCAGCACATAGCGTAGCCAAAAGTAATCCTATTTTACAACGCCTCCGTTCGGTGAAAGATCAAGTCGAAATTGATCTGATACAAACCGCTTGTGATATTACCGAAAAAGGATTCCGAAGAATATTACAATTTGTAAAACCTGGGGTTTGGGAATATGAAATCGAAGCAGAATATATGCACGAATTCCTAAGTAATCGTTCCAAAAAATTTGCGTACACACCTATTATTGCTTCAGGACAAAATGCTAACGTGCTGCACTATATTGAAAATAACAACCAGTGCGAGGAAGGAGAATTGATCCTTATGGATGTAGGCGCCGAATATGCAAATTATTCTAGTGACATGTCCAGAGTAGTTCCTGTAAGTGGTCGTTTTACCCCAAGACAAAAAGAAGTCTACAATGCCGTATTACGTGTAAAAGATGAAGCAACAAAATTATTGGTTCCCGGTGCCTATTGGGAGCAATACCACATCGAAGTAGGCAAACTCATGACTTCTGAATTAATAGGTTTAGGACTGCTTGATAAAGCTGATGTCCAAAACGAAAATCCGGATTGGCCAGCCTATAAAAAATACTTTATGCACGGTACTTCCCACCATATGGGACTGGACACTCATGATTATGGTTTATTGCATGAGCCTATGCAGGCAAACAATGTATTTACCGTAGAGCCCGGTATTTATATTCCAGATGAGGGCTTTGGTATCCGTTTGGAAGACGATGTAGTCATACAGAACACTGGCGAGCCTTTTAACTTAATGCGCAATATTCCTATTCAGGCAGAAGAGATTGAAGATTTGATGAACTCCTGATATATATTCCGTAATCCATACTAAAAAAGAAGAGCGGTAAAATCAAAATTGACCCTACCGCTCTTCAACCAAATTGCTTCTTTTTCATAATAAGCTATGCGGTAACAGTTTCAAAAAGGTAACTATGTAATTTTTGAAGTGTATTTATTTTATGGTTTGTATGGATTAACAAGGAGATATTATTATTACTCCCGCCATAGGAGATCATACGTACATCAACATCCTGTAAAATCTGAAAAAGTTTATGCGTATCCTGATGATAAATGATGGAGTTCCCTACCAGACAAACAATAGACTGTTCGTTATCCACCTCAACAAAGGCAAATTTCTGAAGTTCCTCTAGTATAGGAGTTAAATAAGTGTCATCATCAATGGTTAGTGATATAGCAATTTCGGAAGTGGTAATCATATCGATTGCCGTTTCATATTTTTCAAAAACCTCGAAGACTTTTTTCAAAAACCCATGAGCCTGCAACATACGACCTGATTTAATCTTAATGGCTGTAATACCATCCTTTGCAGCAATAGCCTTAATACCTTTTCCGTGAATCGTATTAGTAATAAGTGTTCCTGTAGATTCCGGTTGCATTGTATTTTTTAAACGCACGGGAATATCCAATTCTCGCACCGGCATTACGGTTTGTGGGTGTAGAATTTTTGCTCCAAAATAAGCGAGCTCCGCCGCTTCATCAAAAGATAATTTTGAAATCGGGCTTGTCTTAGAAACATGACGCGGATCATTATTATGGAACCCATCAATATCAGTCCAAATCTGAACTTCTTCTGCTCGTATAGCGGCTCCTATAATGGTAGCCGTATAATCACTCCCTCCACGTTGCAAATTAGACACATTACCTTCCACATCTAAACAAATAAATCCCTGGGTGATATAAATATCTGCAGCTGGAGCTTCATCAATAAGACGATGTATATTTTGTCGTATATAAAAGTTGTCAGGTTCTTGATTTCTGTCAATGCGCATAAAATCTAAAGCAGGTAATAGTTGTGTATTAAAGCCTTTCTGAAGCAAATATGCATTGAAAATATGTGTGGAGAGCAATTCTCCATAAGCTACAATAGTACTATACGTAAGTTGATTATAGGTTTTGTCAACTTGAGTTCTCAAATAGTAAAATATATTTTCGACATATTGCTGAACTTTATATAATACCTCAATATCAGAAAACAGGTCCTTGATTGTAGCATCATATTTATTTTCTAGCGCCTCGATATGGGTAACGGCCTCTGTTGTATTACCCTCTTTGAGTTGCGTAGCAATCTCTACCAATGCGTTTGTCGTTCCCGACATTGCAGATAACACCACTATTTTCTTCCCTGGACTATGGAGAATGTCTTTAACACGAGTCATATTTTCTATCGACCCTACAGAAGTACCTCCAAATTTTAATACACGCATTACAATTTTCACTTTATGTCGTCAAAAGTATTGTCTATCTCTTTTCTAATATAAAAATTGAAAAAATTGTGCTATTTTTGTACAAAATGTTATATAATTAACAAATGAAAACAATATCAGCTTGTGTTGAAGAGATTATCGTAACGCAACCCTTTCTGGAAGAAGCGCTATTTCGAAATATTATTAATTATTCTGCACTAGCGGAACAGTTGCAACCAACGCTTGAAAACAGACTTAAAAAACCTGTAAAAGCTGGTGCCATTATGATGGCTTTGCGACGGTACAATCCTCCTCCTGCGGTAAGTAATACGGGCAAAATGCAACGTATTCTCAAAAATTTGGGAGACATCACTGTACGTTCCAATCTCACCGATTTTACGTATCAAAATTCACCTACACTTATACAAACGCACGCCAGAATCCTAGAACAGATCACGACTAATCTAAATATTTTTTACGCCTTTACTAGAGGAATTTCCGAAAGTAATATCATTATATCAACTTCAGAAAAAGAAAAAATCACTACTAGTCTTATAAAAGAAAGGCAACTGGATATTCAGGAAAACCTTTCAGCAGTAAGTATTGATTTACCGCATGATAATTCAACAGTCTCTGGATTATATTATCAACTTTTTAAGCGGCTAGCCTGGGAAGGCATAGCACTGCATGAGGTCGTCTCTACGACTAATGAATTTACCATCTTGGTTAAAGATGAACTTGTCAATAATGCTTTTTCGGTAATTAAAAACTTAAAAAACGAATTCAGCTATTAATCACAACCTAAATCGGCTCGTGCCAAATCATCATTTGCCGGAAAGCAGAAGCCAGAATTAACGGTATCCTCTGCATTGTCAAAATCACCAAATCCAAAGGCGTGGAAACTTTGATCTTTAAGTGCTGGATCTGTGTGACACGTCAAACATTTTCCATCATCAAAAAATACAATGGCTCCGCGTTTTTGTGCATCGGTCATTGCAGTAAAATCTCCTTACAGATATTCTTGCCAAGGTGCTCGATTTGCCAGGAGTGTTCTATTATGTACAGCCACCGCAAGACCAGCAGTTTATCTGGTATATCGTTCTTCTATAAGTCTATCTCCAAAAGCTTTATCAAATAATTCGCCATAGCCATAGGTATCCACAAAATCTTCATCAACGAGAAGTCGGTGTGCATCTTGTTCTTGCATGGCTTGCACTTCAATCTCTTGAGAGCTTATAAAATTTTCAGGAATTTCTTCCCAACCGGCTTCTGTTCCCTCATTTGTTCCAGTTTCTCCAAAACGACCGTCCCACAACATCACATCCTGATAGGCTAGATTCTACAATGCAGGGACTTTAATAGGTTGAATATCTACCGAATCAAGTGGTATAGTAGGATCTATAAATCGACCTTCTCCTTTAAACCCAAATCCCAGACTTCCTTCACCTATTTCTTGTCGCTTGCCGGCTCCAAAACCCGCCGGCTCCAATTCAATCATCATTGCCACAGGAGTATAGGGTAATGGCTATTGCCATCACTAAAAGTGCATTTTTCATGGGGATTAACTTGTTAGTTAGTTACCTAAAGATAGCTTATTTAAACGATCTCTGAGTTATTATAACGCTCTTTTCTGCGGAAACAATATATTAATCAGTAAAAACCCTGTCAGCGCAGGCAATAACCATCCTAAAGTAATGGTCCCTAGTGGTAAGAATGATTGAATTGGAGCCATCGTGTTTTCATATCCTATAGAAGCCAAAAAATCGGGCATGCTAAACAAAATAGTAATAACTACAACGATTTTGAACACCAGGGGAGACGCATAACGTTCAGGGATCACATTGAGTAAAATTAAAACGATTGTTATGGGGTATATAAATCGCAATGCAGGTATCGCTACTTCAACTATATAATGCACATCAAATTGTCCTATGAGCACGCCCAGCATACAACTTATTACGGCAGTAATGACATAAGCATTTTGTGAATCCTTAAAAAGCCCTTTGAAAAAATCGGCAGTTCCAGCAACAATACCTACAGCCGTTGTAAAACATGCAAGCGCGACAAGAATACCGAGCGCTGCACGCCCCATACTCCCAAGGGTATTCAAACTCAATTGCCCTAAGAGATCCGTTCTATTGGCTACATCCAATGTTCCGCTATTTGCAGCACCCAATGCAATAAGTCCCGTATATATTATTAAAAAACCCAAACCTGCTATCAGTCCGGCACCAGCTATAATACGCCGGCGTTCACTTAAAGAGTTGGTAACAAAACCGCAGGAAATCACGAGCACTCCTCCAACTAATACACCTCCTATGGCATCAAAGGTCTGATATCCTTCTAATAAACCTCCGGTAAAATTATGATTAAAAGTGGATGCTCGAAGAGGCTCATCATTACCGAACAATCCGATACAGATAATTGATCCTAACAACAGTATTATGGCTGGGGTAAGAAACTTTCCAATAATATTGACAATTTTAGTTCGATTCAAAACAAAAATGAGAACCAATAGAAAGTATATACTACTTAATCCCCAGGATGGGAATTCAAAATAAGGTTGTATCGCCATTTCATAAGTCACCGATGCTGTACGTGGACTAGGTAAAGCGATAGAAATTGCATAAACAATAAGGCTATATATCAATGCAAAAAGAGGAGATACTTTTTTCCCAAAATCCATCATCGTTCCCTGCAATCGCGCATGAGCCTGAATGGCCATGATCGGAATAACTACAGCAGAAATAAGAAATCCTACGGCTACCCAAAACCAACCCTCACCAGCATTATACCCTAGAAAAGGTGGAAAAATAAGATTTCCAGCTCCGAAAAAAAGTGAAAAAAGTGCAAACCCGGTAATAAATGTTGTTTTGGTAAGTTTCATGAGTTTAACTGATATTTGCCACCAATATAAAATAATTATGACCTTTTTATATAAAGGAGCTTCCCAATTTTATTCCGACCAGGGCAAAGGTCAACCCTTAATATTACTTCATGGGTTTTTAGAAAATAGCAGCATGTGGGAGCCCTTTATATCAAGATTGATTACAGACTACCGTGTTATATGTCCGGATTTGCCAGGGCATGGGCAATCCGAAAGCTTCGGATCTATTCATACTATGCCCAATATGGCTGATGTAATTAAAAAATTAATAGATATATTGCAATTATACGATGTTACAATTATTGGTCATTCCATGGGAGGTTATGTGGGTTGTGCTTTCGCGAAAGCGTATACCGAAAATTTAAAAGCGCTTTGCCTTTTAAATTCTACTCCTTATGAAGATCCTAAAGAACGCAAAGATCTACGTCTGAGAGCCAATATTACGGTTACCACTCAATTTGAGCAACTAGTCCGTATGTCTTTTATTCACCTCTTCGATCCATCATCTACCGTCCAACATAAAAAGAGCATAGAAAAAGTACTCAACGAAGCACTTCTCACACCCGTTTCAGGGTATACAGCGGCTAATGAAGGTATGCGTTTGCGTCCTGATTATACCTATTTATGGGAAAACACATCTTTCCGTAAAGGGTTTATTTTAGGTGAAAATGATTGGATCATTGACGCTACTGTGCATCAAGAACATTTTTATAAACAGTCTGATTATTTCAATATTCTGGATACAGGACATATGAGTCATATTACAGATCAAAAAGGTACCTTAAATGCCATTATTGAATTTATGGTTATGACTAAAACTTAAGTGTGCTATAAAAAACGGAAAGCCTATCTTTATAGTATCACCTACGTACATTTCAAAAAATAATTCTCTATGAAAACACGGTTTATTCTATTATTGATTGTTTGCTCTTTCACAAGTATGAAGGCACAACAATTTTCAAAAAGAGTATCTGATTTCATAAGCGTAAATGCAGCTGTTGTTGCCATTACTAACGTAACCATTATCGATGGAACAGGTACAACTCCAAAAACTAATCAAACCATTATTTTAAACAATGACCGTATTGATGATGTGGGAGATACGACATCTATAACAATTCCCGAAGGGGCAACAGTCATCGATGGAACAGGAAAAACAGTTATTCCTGGATTAGTCATGTTACACGAACATCTTTTCTATACAAAGCCTTTTGAAGATTGGTTTAGTGTAGGGCAAATGACATTTACTTTCCCTCGTTTATATCTTGCTGGAGGAGTTACTACTATGCGTACAGCAGGGAGTATACAACCTCAAACAGATCTCAATGTTAAAAAATGGATCAATGAAGGCAAAATGACCGGGCCCAAAATGGATGTTACGGGTCCTTTTATAGAACGTGAAGGTCCTCGTGTACCGGAATTGGGCTTTATCGGAAATACCGAAGAGGTGAGTAAGATCGTCAATTATTGGGCTGATAAAGGGGTCACTTCCTTCAAAGTATACAATAATATTACAAAAGAAGATTTAGAGATTTGTGTACGCGAAGCGCATCAACGAGGGTTAAAAGTTACAGGACATCTTTGTTCGCTAACTTATGAAGAGGCTTCAAAAATAGGAATAGACAATCTGGAACATGGATTTATGGCTTCGAGTGATTTTGCCACTGATAAAAAGGAAAATCAATGCAATCCTTTTATGGCCAGAGTTGGTTTAAATAATGCTGATCTCGATGACCCACGTATTACAAGGCTCATTGATTTACTTATAAAAAATAAAACAGCAATTACTGCTACACCGGTTGTTTTTGAACCTTATACTGATCATGAGGTCGTTCCTGGAGGAGGGCTGGACGCACTTGCACCTCAAATCAGAGAACGCGTCCAACAAGCTTATAACCGCAATCTTAATCGGGATGGAAATTCCATCAGACTCTTTAATAAAAACCTTGAATGGTTAAAACGCTTTTACGAAAAAGGAGGGCTGCTTGTAGCAGGAACAGATCCTACAGGCGCCGGACGAACGGTAGCAGGTTATGCCAATCAACGTACTATTGAGGTTTTTGTAGAAGCAGGATTCTCTATTGAAGAGACCATAAAAATCTGTACCTACAATGGTGCTCTTTTCCTAAATAAAGAAAACCAAATAGGGAGTATCTCAAAAGGTATGAAAGCGGATCTAATTCTCATCAACGGCCAATTAACTGACACTATCAAAAACATTCGAAAAATGGAAATTGTTTTTAAAGATGGTGTTGGTTTTGATTCTCAAAAATTATTTACTTCTATTAAAGGTCTTGTGGGAATAAATTGAACATTCTTCACAAGCTAATACTTCCTAATTATTAACGATACCATGATGTAGATAAAAGTTAATTAAAATTGGCTTTAAGTTAGGAAAAGTTAATATTTTGTGTTTTTCGTCGATAAAATTGTGTATTTTAAGGATTATTTTTATATTAGCAATCCCAAATCATTATGCCCATGAAGTCAGAGCTACAATCTACCCACAGTCCTTTTGCAAATTTACAATGTAAACTATTTGGTCACAAGTATCGCATAACCAAACGTTATGAATCTAATATTAAGGAGTTTGAGTGTGCAAATTGCAAAAAACAATTCACTTTAGATGGCTACGGTCATTATACTCCACTTACGCCAAAACTAAGACGCATCAACGAAGTATATGAAAACTTCTATGTAAGAAAACTAGCTCGTTAAGATTTCGTATCAAATGCTGACCAACCTTTTGCTATGATTGAGATTTTAGTATTAGCGCGGGTTATAAGATGAACGCCCTCCTTTTCTTCTGTAATATGCCCTATTACTGTTAAATTAGGATTTGCTTTTATTTTAGGGAAATCATTTTGAGAAACCGTAAAGAGTAACTCATAATCTTCACCTCCATTTAAAGCTATCGTGGTACTGTCAATATCAAACTCTTCGCAGGTTTGAATAACTTGAGGATCTAATGGGATTTTATCTTCAAACAAATTACATCCTACTCCTGAAGCTTTGCAGATATGTAGAATCTCTGATGAAATACCATCACTTACATCAATCATTGCAGTAGGCAGAACTTTCAGTTTATCCAATAATTCAATAACATCCTTTCTCGCCTCTGGCTTTAACTGTCGTTCGACAATATAAGAGTATGGTTCAAGATCCGGTTGGTTATTAGGGTTTACCTTATATACCGCTTTTTCTCGCTCCAAAACCTGTAGTCCCATGTAGGCACCTCCCAAATCTCCAGACACCACCAAAAGATCATTAGGCTGTGCACTCTCACGTCGTACAATCCTATCAGATGCAGTACTTCCTAAGGCCGTAATGCTTAATAACAATCCTGTTGTCGAGGAAGTTGTATCTCCTCCAATAAGATCAATATTATAAAGAGTACAGGCCGTTTGTATACCAGCATATAAGTCTTCTAAAGCCTCTAAAGGAAAACGATTGGAAACAGCAATGGACACCGTAATTTGAGACGGAATGGCATTCATAGCATAAATGTCAGAAAGATTGACCACCACCGCTTTATAGCCTAAATGCTTTAAGGGCACATAACTAAGATCGAAATGAACGCCTTCTATCAGTAAGTCTGTAGAAACAACGATTTGTTCATTTTCAAATGCTAAAATAGCAGCATCATCACCAATTCCCTTTATCGTGGATGGTTGATTTAAGTCAAAGTGCTGTGTGAGATGCTGTATAAGTCCAAATTCACCTAATGTTTCCAGCGACGTACGCTCCTGATTTTTGTTTTCTAACATACTGCAAAAATAATCAACATCATACGGAGTTTACCTATCATTAGCTTTCAAAATTTAATACAGTTCAACAGACACGTATATTAATATGCGCTTTGTCAACCTCTACGGGTAGGGTATTTCAATATTGAAATGTTATTAAATAGCAGAAAATGCAATAAAGCTGTCAAATATTTAAAAATAACAAGCTTATTGAGCAGGTCTTTATTTTTCTTTAAAGGAAAAGACAAGTTGTTATCAAAAATTCATGTTATAATCTGTAAATCTTTATCGGATATGACCTGTGGAGTGCGGGTGTTTTCTACATTTAACCAAGCTATTATTCTTAATAAAAATTGAAGTTATAGCTTTGAGAAATCAATCTATGAAAAAAATATTATTCTTATCATCACTCCTTTTTACAGCGCTCTTGCATGCTCAGACACCTTGTCAAAATGGTTTTGCAGGAAGTTTTCCCTGTGAAGGTTATGATCTATTGGATAGTTTAAGTTTGAATGATCTTGATGCAGATGCAGGTAATGATTCTTGGGGGTGGACAGATCCAGAAACCGGTGTTGAGTATGCTCTTATAGGTTTGAATAATGGTACTGCCTTTATAGATATTTCAAATCCTACAAATGTTATTTTCGTAGGTAAATTACCTACGCATACAACAAACAGTGCATGGAGAGACGTTAAAGTATATGGAAACTACGCTTTTATTGTAAGTGAAGCGAGCGGTCATGGAATGCAGGTTTTTGATCTTACTCGTTTACGTGATGTAAATCTTTCTATTGCTCCTGTAATTTTTGCAGAAGATGCTCATTACGATGAGTTTGGAAATGCGCATAACATTGTTATTAATCCGGAAAGTGCTTTTGCTTACGCTGTGGGCACGACTACTTTTGCAGGAGGGCCACATTTTGTAGATATTTCAGATCCTTTAAATCCTACTTTTGCAGGAGGCTATTCTGACAACGCTTATAGTCACGATGCACAAGTTATCACCTATAATGGTCCTGATGGAGATTATTCTGGTAGCGAAATATTTATAGGTAGCAATGAAGATGAGATTGCCATTGTAGACATTACCGATAAAAATAATCCCTCAGAGATTGCAACAATCAGCTATTCCAATTTAGGATTCACTCATCAGGGATGGTTTACAGAAGACCAACGTTTCTTCCTTCTGGGCGATGAACTGGATGAACTTAATTTCGGCTTTAATACACGTACTCTTGTTTTTGATTTTGAAGATTTGGATAATCCACAATTTCATTTTGAATATGAGGGTTCCAATCCTTCCATTGATCATAATGGTTATGTTTTGGGTGATTTGTATTTTCTGGCTAATTACACCTCTGGTGTTCGAGTTATCGACATCAGTGATATTGCCAATGGTAATATGGAAGAGATCGGTTTTTTTGATACCGTTCCTAACAGCAATACAACTAACTTTAGTGGTTTATGGAATGTATATCCCTATTTTGAAAGTGGAAATATTGTATTAAGTGATATTAATAGTGGTTTCTTTTTAGTGGGTGATGCTTCTGTACTAAGCACAGATACTATTACACTTGAAAATTCTCTATCCATTACACCAAATCCGGTAAATCAACGTTTTGTATTACAGCAGCCCGAAGGACTTATTGGGAATTTCAAAATTGTTAATATCCTGGGACAGGTGGTTCTTAATGGTTCAGCGCAAGCCAAAAGTTTACAAATAGATATAAGTCATTTACCTCAAGGGTTATATGTACTAACCACAGCAACGCAAACGGTAAAACTCATCAAATCATGAAACGTTTCATATCCATTTTAATAATTGCTCTTCTAGTTTACAGTTGTGGTGATGACAATAATGATTTCCTTGTTCCGACAGATGATGCCCAGGATGGAGATGCTGTCAATAATACGGGAAGAATTCCATGTCAAGGAGGGTTTGCTGATATCTTTCCTTGTGATGGGTATGATTTAATGTCCCGGATTACACTTGAAGAATTTGGATCAAGTGGCGGTAATGATTCATGGGGATGGACAGATTCCGCAACAGGTGTCGAATATGCAATTATGGGGTTGGAAGAAGGCACTGCTTTTATTGACATTAGTAATCCAATAAACCCAGTATTCGTAGGCAGACTGCCTTCAGTCTCAGGTTCTTCGCTATGGAGAGATATTAAGGTTTTTAATAATCATGCATTTATTGTAAGTGAAGCTTCAGGGCACGGGATGCAAGTTTTTGACCTTACTCGTTTACGCAATTCTACTGATGATATTCAGGTTTTTAATGCCGATGCAGTATATACAGCATTTGGCAATGCTCATAATATTGTAATCAATGAGGATACCGGTTTTGCCTATGCGGTAGGCACTCAAACTTTTGACGGAGGGCCGCATTTTGTTAATATTCAAGACCCTACCAATCCTATTGCCGCTGGTGGTTTTGCAGATGGCACATATACTCACGATGCTCAAGTTGTTACTTATTCAGGACCTGATCCTGATTATCAGGGAAGCGAGATTTTTATCGGCAGTAATGAAACCGAAATTGTCATTATTGATGTTACAGATAAGGATAGCCCTTCTATAATTTCGCAAATCGCATATCAGAATGTTGGATATACGCATCAAGGATGGTTTACAGATGATCAGCGTTTTTTTATTGCTAACGATGAACTTGATGAAATGGGGTTTGGCTTTAACACACGCACATTAATTTTTAATTTTGAGGATTTGGACAATCCTAGTTTTCAAAATACTTTTATGGGCCCTACAGAGGCTATAGATCATAATCTATATGTCAATGGGAATGAACTTTTCCTTTCTAATTATACTGCAGGTGTTCGCATTGCAGATATTTCGCAAATAGCGACAGATAATGTATTTGATATTGGTTTTTTTGATACTTATCCAGAAGGAAATACAACGAGCTTTAACGGTGTCTGGAACGTTTATCCATTTTTTGAAAGTGGTAATATTATCATCAGTGATCTGGACAGAGGGTTTTTCATTATACGAAGAACAGGAACCTAAATCGGACTAACAATGCTATTGAAAAGAAAGAAAAAAATATTGAATTATCTCATTGGGATCACGCTTTCGCGAAAGCATATCATCATCTTATTGATTCTATGTACAACCATGTGGAGTTGCAGCGATGACGGATCTGAACCAGAGACTAACGCAGACTCTGATACTGAAGAACAATCAGGCGATAATACAGATCAGGATAGTCAAGGTACCGAAAGTAATCTCGTTTTTGTACGAACTTTTGGTGGTAGTCAGGAGGATACTTTTCATGATGTTATTACGACAATAGATGGAGGATATGCGGCTTTAGGATATTCACAAAGTATCGATGGAGACATTGTAGATAATAATAGTCAGATCAACAAGTACTGGCTTGTCAAAACAGATAGTGACGGTAATATCCAATGGTCCAGAACCTATGGAGGCAATGATGATGATCGCGGTGAACAAATTATTCACACTACCGATGGCGGATATGCCGTTGTGGGTTATAGTAAAAGCTCAGATGGTGATGTGAGTTCCAATGAAGGTCTTCATGATCACTGGATACTTAAACTCGATGCTTCCGGTAATATCCAATGGCAGAACAGTTTTGGATTTTCAGGATCCGATCAAGCATTTTCTATTATTCAAACAACAGATGGCGGATACTTTTCTGCTGGATTTTTAGATGTTTCGGCTTCGGATGGAGCTGGGAATGAAGGACGTCAACAAAATCAACGCCATGGCGTAGGTGAATTCTGGGCACATAAACTAGATGCTCAAGGACAATTAATCTGGCGACGTTATTTTGGCGGCACTAATAATGATCGGGCCTATGGTGCGGTAGAAACTCTTGAAGGAAATTTAATGCTTGTAGGTGCAAGTGAGAGTGATGACTTTGATGTTACGGATTCCAGAGGCAGTTATGATTTCTGGGCTGTACTTCTGGATGATCAAGGCACATTATTATGGCAACAGTCCTATGGAGGCACCGAAATTGAAGTTGCTTATTCGGTTACTCCCACATCTGATGGTAATTTTCTGATCGTAGGAGATACACGCAGTAGTGATGGAGATGTAAGTACCTTAAGGGGTAGTGCCGATGTATGGGTTATTAAAATTGATGATCAGGGTACTTTACTCTGGGAAAAAACTTTTGGCGGATCCGGTTTTGACAGTGCCAGAGATGTAACCTTATTACCTGATGGATTTGCGATCACTGGAGCTTCAAGAAGTACCGATGGTGATGTAGATGAGAACCAAGGACAGAGTGATTTCTGGATACTTAAAATAGATCCTAATGGAAATCTGATCTGGCAACGTTCATTAGGCGGTGCCGATCTCGATTTTGGATATGGTATTGCAGCGACGTCACAAGGTGATATTATTATTGCCGGAGATACGCAAAGTGCAGATCAGGATATTCCCACAAACCAAGGAGCTGTAGACGCAGTTCTTATAAAACTACAACAACAATAAAATTTGCTATGAAAAAAACAATCTTTTTATTAATGCTGTGCGCGCTCTTTATCTCATGTAACGATGATGAAGATAATGCAGAACCTGGTAGCCTTAATCTAACACTATCCAATATGGTTGAAGGACAGCCGATACAACTGGGAAATGCTGAGTATGAAAATGCCAGTAGTGAACGATATGTTGTAGATGAATTAAAGTATATTCTTTCCAATATCGTACTGGTTCAGGCGGATGGATCTGAGTTTATTTACCCAGTCGCCGATAGTTATTTTCTAGTAGATGAGGCCGATGCTTTAAGTAAAGTTATATCCTTAGATAATATTGATGCTGGAGATTATGTGGCTGTACGATTTGGTTTTGGGGTAGATCCCATGCAGTATCCTATCGAATCAGGAACGTTAAATTTTATTCCAAGAGCTGAAGAAGCGGGTATGCTTTGGAGCTGGTCTGCAGGATATAAATTC
>CAZPTJ010000045.1:0-16965 GCA_964589085.1 uncultured Flavobacteriaceae bacterium
TTAAACAGAAAAACCCTGCAGCCTTGCGGTTGCAGGATTTTAACACGAGTAATTATACTTTGTTAATCTTCTACCTTAAACACTATGGGCAGAGCAAATTGAACTTTAACGGGTTCGTTACGCTGCTTGCCAGGAGTCATATCAGGGAGTAAACCCAATACTCTTCTTGCTTCTTTCTCCAACTTGGGATGTGGTGCTCTAATTTGAACATCAACAATTACCCCTGTTTTATCAATCACAAACAGTGTATTAATTCTATTTAGTCCTTCTAACCCTAAACCATCTGCTTTTCCCGTATTGAATTTCTTTCTAACAAATTTGTTAATCTTACTATTCATACAGTCACGACGTGCCTTATTGGTTTTTTCTCTTTCACAACCCGGAAAAATTGGAACGTCTTCAACGAGTATAAAAGGTACACTTTCCGGCGTTTCCTCATCGGGCACATAAGATACATTGTCAGGATCTACAATCTTTGCGTTAGGATTAGGTTCTGTTGGAGGTAAAAAGCTTTCGATGAGCTTTGCATCATCCTTAACAACCTTTAATTCGTCCGGCTCAGTAGGTGTCTGCACAACTTGAGTTTCTTTAGGCACCTCTTTAGGGATCTCTTTTACTTCCCGTGTAATTTCACCTATCCAGGTCGGGGTTTCTTCTTCAAAGGGGGCAATTTCAGCATAGGTTTTATGCTGGGTTCTCAATTCTACCAGAAAGATGGTGACTAATAGCACCACGATCAATCCGATCTGAAAATGTACTGTTGAATTTCTTCGTAAATTTACCTCGTGTTTGCGCGATGAGGTGTAAGTTCCGTTTTGCCGAACGGATGCCTTACGATCTTGTGAAGTGTTCATAAGATAATAGTTTTAAAATGTTAAACAATTCTAAAACAACTTCAACAAGCATACCAAAAAAAGAAATCCCGATGCATATATACATCGGGATTTCAGTTTTATAACGAAAAAAGTTTTCTTAATCTTCTACCTTAAATGTTATAGGCAATGAATACAATACACCTACTGGTTTACCTCTTTGTTTTCCAGGAGTCATTTTAGGTAACAATTTAATCACACGCGCAGCTTCCTGTTCCAATCTTGGGTGTGGTGCTCTTGATCTAATATTGGCAATATTTCCGTTTTTGTCAATTTTAAAACTCACAAAAATTCTATTAACACCACTTAATCCCAGATCACTTCCTAATTCTGTATTAAACTTCTTATTCACCAGTTTCTTCACCTTCTCACTCATACAATCTTTTCTGGCCTGATTATTTTTTTCTTTTTCACAGCCAGGAAAAATAGGTACATTTTCAATTACAGCAAAAGGTACATCTCCAATCTCTTCTTCTTCTTCGATTACTTCAACATCTTCTACTTCCACAATCTCCTCATCAATATCAGTTTCTGTAGATTCAATAATGGTTTCTTCGATTTCCTCCTCATCTTCAACCACTTCAATAACCTCTGGTGCTGGTGGTGGAGGTGGTGGAGGTGGTGGAGGTGGTGTGTTCAATTCTGTAATTGGTACATCCTCCAGGTCGTCTTCTGCTAGTACCAGACCTGTGTCCAGACCACTCTTATCATAAGTCTTATGCTCAATGACAAAATATGTAAGTGTCATTATAAATATAAGACCTAATTGAAAGAAAAGTAAACTTCTCTTACGAAGATCGGACTTCGGATTTTTCTTAAGTTCCATACTGTTTTAACTATTAAGGTGAGCTAAATTAACGAAATTAAAGCCTAAAATAAAACTAAAATTTCAATTTTAGCAGTATTCCTTTTTTATTTAACATGCTTATCAGAATAACTGCTAATACGATTCCAAGAGTGTTTGCAATAACATCTCCAATATCTGCAATTCTATCATCTGTAAATTGCCCTTGAAGTATCTCAATAATTATACCATACACACAAGCAAAAAAGGCTATTATCCAAACCATCTTGCTTCTACTTTGAGTATTATGCTTATCACGATTAGTTATGTACTTCCAAAAAAACCAAATCAAGGTCAATCCAAAATAGGCAACTATATGTAAAACTTTATCTGATAATTGAAAGGGACTTTCTGTGGTGCTAATGGATGTCAGTGAGCCCCAAGTAAGCAATATTGTATACAGTACTCCTGTTACAAATAATGGTTTAGCTTGCAATAAGCGCTTCATACGCGGCAGCATCCAGAAGCGATTCTACTTCGGAAGGATCACTTATTTTTATTTTAATCATCCAACCATCACCATAAGGGTCTGTATTCACTTTTTCGGGTTCATCCTCCAGCAATTCATTAAATTCTACGATCTCTCCAGCAAGAGGCAGAAACAAATCTGACACTGTTTTAACGGCCTCAACAGTACCGAAAATCTCGTCTTTATCCAAAGTTTCATCTATCGTTTCTACTTCGACATAAACAATATCACCTAATTCTCCCTGTGCGAAGTCTGTGATTCCAACAATGGCAACATCACCTTCAATGCGTACCCATTCATGGTCTTTAGTATATTTTAAATCGGCCGGTAAATTCATTTTAATTCTTTATTTTTTGATATTTAGTTTGTTGTTTTTATTAGGACATTTCACCTAACATATATATTATTCTAGTTTCCAAAATTATATCGCAAAGTAAACCCTGAACGTATGGTCGTTTGAGGAAATGCTGTTGATATTGCAAAGGTAGAAAATGTATGATCGTAAAAGAACAATGCTGTTAAGTTCCTGCTTAACGCATAATCTGCTGTAAATCGAATCCCATAAATATCCTGTCCCGCTGTAGTCTGAACTACATCAGAATCGAGGAAACGCAATATGGTTTCATTACTTCTCAAAGACAAATCTGCTCTAAAGTTTAAATCACTTTTAAGAATGGTACGTTTCCCTCCAAAATTTGTAGCAAAGGTCAGGTCTTTCACGCGGTAACCAAGTCCTAAGATATATTCATTTCCTTGAATCTCTGTTAGTATATTATTATCAAAACTCAACCCAAGAGCTCGATCTCTGCGAACTTCAGCCAATACTTTAACTGAATTTTTCATTTCAAAATCGATACGAATTAATGGTGTGAATTGCTCGGTCAATGTTACATTGGTAAACAACGTAGGGTTTAAAAAATTACCCGCCTGATCAACTTGTGCCGTTAAGGGGTTATTATCTGTATTCCTATTGAACGCAAGGTTTGTGTTGAACTGGTTTATAGTATATCCGGCTGAATACGCATGCTGTAACGAAAAACGTTTAAATGTTTTTTTAAACCACGGAATATTCATTAATCCTGTATATTTAATATTCCAGTTAGGCAATGGAATATCTCTCAAAAATCCTAAACGTGTACTTCCTGCATCTCCTCCACTATAGGCTGAAAAGAAAGCAGGTAATAACACCGCCTGATTATTCCTTCCGAAACCTTGAGGGAAACCATTTTCGTCTCTTGGGAATTCTGAGGTTCCATAAAAATTCTGAGCAAGTCGTTCTGCAACAACCAATCTATTATTTCTAAATTCATTGAAAATTTCAGAAGAATTGGAATCACTACGACTAAAAGCTGTTTTTATAAGCAACGTAGATATATTGAAATTACCAAAGGTATTTGGTGTCAATGATTCATATTGCAATACTCCATTGACATCGTTTATTCTAAAATTCTCAGTGAAATTTTCTTGAAAAATTCTATTAAAACTTACATCAATATCCAAATCCTTCAAAATACCTATACGTGCTTGTATATTTAATTGTCTGTTTTCGACTTCACGATATTGCTGATTGAATTCTTGAAACAGAGTCAGGTATCCGTTACGTGCTGCAATATCTCGTACTTCAGCTTGACTTCCAAAAACAAATCCGGCTGTAGGTCTAAGGGTTCCTGAAAATCCTATCCCTCTAGTATATCCCGGCAAGAATATTCCATTATCTTCCTGATAATCAATCTGTATTCGTTTTAATGCTGTTAGCACTGCTATAAGACCATTATAAGCACGATCTCCTCCCGATAAACCTTTGGTGCTTCCTTGTTGTTGTGTCTGGTCCCTGGAATTATCTCCTCCTCTTGCAGATAAGCGTGAGTTGCCATTATCATCTGCAGAAGGTACTCCCTGACTCCGATCGGCTCTACTCGTTGCCGTATTTCTTTTTGTTTTCTTGTTAAGCTTTAAATATTTATAAAGCTTATCCATTTCTAAGGTTCCATTAAAAGCATGAGTGTTTCCGTTTTCAATAGAATTTCCTAAATCCGGAATATTTTCAAGCACTTCAAATTGTTGAGACCCTCTTTGCCATCTGAAATTTGCAGAGTATGAGTATGTTCCCGTTATCCAAGAAAGGAATGGCACTTTGTCTAAAGGCAGTTCGTAATTAACTTGTAGTGTTTGGAAATGTGTGTTAGGCTCTCCTACATCAAAGAATCCATCATAAATCCCAAATCCGTCAATCTCCTGATTGTTTTGATCCAAAAACAAAGGCAATCCATTGTCATCAATATAATTTCTAACAATACGATTCTGAGATGAATCAAAATTAACACTTAATGAATTTGTTACCGGATAATTGATAGCATACTGCCAATCAAATAAATAATTTCTTTGGAAAAGCGTTGGTACTTGAATATCATTTTCTCCAGCCAACAAATCTCTAAACGTCTGCCTACTGAATTGTCTATTTATATTGGAACTTACAGCAATATTATTAGGCAAATAATTAAGATTAGTATCCTTCAACCATTTCCAATATTTACCTGTAAACAAAGAGTCATTTTTCTTAAATGGTTCTAAGGGCTTAGGATCAAATGCAAAATTATAAGATCCTCCCAAACTTACTCCCTGATCTCTAGAGTCTTCAATTTCAAAATCACGATGATCTGTTTGATTATAAGAGTACGAGAATGTGAAATTTTCTATATCGTAGGGTCGGGGTTTTTTCTCACTATTCACCCTATCCTTCCGGACGCCAATAAGGTTGATACTACGCCTTTTTGTATAATCTTCAGATTGACGCAATACACGATCTCTTTCTTCCTGTGTTCCTGTATTATCCAATCGTTGATCCAGCAATAAGTCTGTAAATTCCGGATCAAATTGTGGGGTAATCAACTCTTCTCCTATGGCATAATTAAATGGAATCTGAACACCCCATTTCTTTGGAAGTAATTGCCCTGCATTGATATTAGTGACCACATCATATTGCAATACATCTTCACGACTACGCTCATTAGGCGCCTGTTCTATACTTCCAAAACCAGAAGTACTTATGCGACCTGAGGAAGATACATTAGCAAAATCTGCAATATTCCCATCAAAATTAAGAACACCTGCCCAACCCCCTTGGTTATTAAGTTCTGATACGCGTAATTCATTAAACCACACCTCTACTCCCAAATCACTTGGGGCACATCCATCTGGTTGGTTGGATAATGGGTTTCCATTTTTAACACCAAACATCACCTGACGAATATCTCCAAAACTTGGCAATCCTTGAATACCTACACGTATTTGTCCTACTTCATAACAGGTGTTTAATGGATCTAATATCTGCGCTCCTTCGGCATTAAAGAAGGTAATCTCTCCTGGTGTAACCTGTGCTTCACCTCCTATAAATGCTGATTTAATTTCCTGAAGGAATTCTAACGGTAAATTAAGTTCATTTTCTTCCGGCCAAATAGCCCTTCGGTCCGATGCAGGCGTATTAAAGGGTGTATCCGTCAATGGAATCTCGAT
Organism: uncultured Flavobacteriaceae bacterium; assembly: GCA_964589085.1. Taxonomy (GTDB): domain Bacteria; phylum Bacteroidota; class Bacteroidia; order Flavobacteriales; family Flavobacteriaceae; genus Dokdonia. Next base: position 5,699 of record CAZPTJ010000045.1, read on the forward strand.
TTGATAGAAATTGGCATTTAAATCCGTTCCCAAACGTATAAAGGCAACCGCTTGATCATTATCCAATGCTCCTTCTTCAATCGCTTCCGCGTGGAGAAACATCCTCAAAGTTCTGTACTGTCTTAAATCAAGATTAAAATTTTTAAATACGCCTCGAGCATCCTGAGATTCCAGATTGTCCACTCGTACAGAAAGTGATTGCTCGTTCTGGCGAATATTATTATTGTTATTATTTAAACGTTCTCGAATAACACCCGGCGGTAAGTTATATGGAATAGGTTCTCTTGTTTCATTAGCTTCGATATTTACCGAAGCAACTTCAAATAAGGTATTATCCTGATTATTCTGTTCTGTACTTTCTTGAGGATCTAAAGTCAATAAGTAACGTCTAAAATCTCCTCTCACCAAATCCAACGTTCCAAACCTCAATACAACATCTTCCTGAAAATCTGTTAAGAACATTCGCATAAATCGTATTGATCGTAAATCAGAAATACCATTAACCACACGTGATGATTGATCTATAGGAATTCTAAACTGCACCCAACGCGTAGGAATCTGTGATCCATTTTGAGCAGTAACTGATAACTCACGTATATCACTTACAAATTCATTTTGAATATTAAGTGTTTGCGGATTGATGTCTATGTCATATTCAAAATAGGCATCTATCGTATTGGTTGTATTATCTCTATTGATATCTTCGATATCAGGAAAAGTGGTAGATCCCCGATCGTTTTGCCCAACATCAACAGGGGAATTTCCCTGTTGCCCATTAAAGCGATCATAGCGTTCAATTACATCACCATCTGCGGCTAAATAAAATTGATAATTATCTCCAGCTGGATCAGGTAATCCTGCAAACTCTGGAAACATTGCAGCCTCTTCTATATCATCTAAACCATCCAGACCTACATCTTGATTTGTACGTTCCTGCCCTTCGGTATCAAAAGCATAAATCAGTGATTGTTGCGTTGGAACACGCCCCCAAATAGTAGGTGTCGTTCCATCTTCCCCACCATCGTTAGGCAATCCGTTTTCATATTGTTTACGTCCATCTTTCAAGATATCTTCAGAGATATTTCCAAGATTGAGAACTAATCGACCACCAGGGTTTGTCGTATCTCCGTTTGCAAAAAATGGATCTAATAACCAGAATTCTACAAATTCTACATTAGACTGTTCAAAGTCTGTAGAGGTAAACTGTCGCATAATCCCACCAAAATTATCTTCGGGATTGGTGATAACTTCGTCTTGGGCATCTGGACTATAATTATAAGGCCCTCGTTCTTCCGGGTAATATGCTAAATCCAACGTGAATAATGCCTGCGTCTGTCCTGAAACGATATCTTGATTAGGAAAGATTTCATCTCTAAATACCCGCCTTGTGAATGGACTTGATAAATCATCATCATTAATCTCTGCTGGCCTTTGATTATTGTAGAAAATAGGATCAATCGAATACCAGGCTAATCGCGATCTTCTAAATCCAGATTGAATGTTGGTATTTCCTAACTCTCCTCCAAATCCAATAGGTACTGAAGACAGTTGCCATTGCAGCGGTGAGCTAATGTCGATATTTGTTTGCGATCCTTCAAAGTCATCAATAAAAGAAGTTGCTTCACCATTAAAATCTGTTCCCCGAGGCTGGCCTGGAATGAGGAAAGCGGCTTCACCACGGACAGAAATATTAGATGGCGCATCTGTATCTATATTGGGTAGCTTATTCACCAAACGCGTAAGGAAAGGCACTTCAGTAGAATAACTGGCATTAAGACCGAATATTGTATTATTGATAGGTTCGAAATTAAAGGTAGCTTTTTGGGTAAGCGGGCGCTCATTAAGATTAAGGAATGTACCTCCAATTATAAAATTATCACTGAATTTATGTTCAACATTAAATCCAGTAAATCGCTTATTTTGTTGTCCAAAGGTGGCATTATTCTCTACAGAAACCTGAATCGGAATTCCTGAAGCTTCTAAAGATGGATCAAGAATGATAACCCGACCTATCTGATAGTTTACGGTATAATCCAATCCCTCTGTCAATACTCTTCCTCCAGCAGTTACCGTTACCGAACCCTGTGGCACATTAAAAGCTCCAATAGGTATTCCTTGTTCTTGAGTGGATCGATAGCGCCCTTTCAGTGCAAATTTATTGCGCTCAGCATTGTCTCTTGCAACAGTCTTTGTAGAACGATATAAGGAGGTATATACATACTGACTTTGATTTGCATTATATGTATCTCTATTTAAATAATCTTCTGTTACTTGATTTTCTGCCAATTCATTAAAAAGGAATTCACCAAAGGGTTCTACTGATGTGAAAATAACGCTTCCATTCTGAACATCTACTGTAATATTAGGAACAAAATCAAAAAACCCATCACCTCCTATTTGCGGATCTCCAAAGCTCGTTAAACGGTCTACATTAAAAACACGTAATAAAGTGGTATTGGCAATGTCATCCGGAAGTGCAGAACCGCCTGGAGCAGGAACAATAAAGTTAAGTGGTGAAGGATCTGCATAAACAATATTCAAACGGAATCCTTCTTGTTCTAATTGGAAAGCACCTAAAGGGTAGATATTTTTCATCATTAAATCCCATATAGGTTCTTCAACATTGGTAACGTTACTCTTCAGCATTTTTACAACCAAATTCTGTGGTGCTCCAGCTCCTTGACCAATGGGGATTACCGTATCTAATATCCCATCTCCGTTGACATCTTGTCCATTAAGCACACCATCTCCGTTAACATCAGCATCAGAACCATCTTCAATACCATCATTATCCTGATCAGGTCGAGTTACTGGACTATCGGCATCGGCAATATCAGGAATACCATCTGCATCTGCATCCGGTCGATCTCCAGCAGTAGCATCAACACCATCATTGGCAAATTCTCCAACCTGAAAAACTTGTCCATTTACTGTATATTGAAAAGCGACACCAAGTACCTCATCATTACTTAAACGTTGATTCAAAGAAATATATCCTAATTGTGTATTCAGTCGATACTCATTAGGTTGTAACTGCCGTGCATTTTCCAATAAGGCATAATCAATACCATCTGCAACCTGCACTCCACCAAAACCTTGTTGTATCGTAGCGATATCCCGTATTGCCGGTGTAAGTACTGATTGTTCATTAGGATTATCTATTCCAAAAGGATTAAAGTCATTGTTGCTGTTATCTGGAAATGCTCCAGCAGCAGTATTGACAAAACCTGTTGGCGGAAAGTCCAATCCTATATTAGAAGGATCAGATTCTCCAAGATCCTGAATACCTATAATATTTCTGGCATCCTGTGTCTGATTCTGCCTGTTAGTCACCCAAACTTCTAAACGGGTCACTTGAATATTATTATTAATAAAAGGATAATTCGCCAGCGATTGATCATAATTATCTCTAAAGAAATGTGCTAAAAAGAAGTGACGATCTTCATCATAATCCAAAGAGAATATTTCAAAATCCTGAATGGTAGCTCCATTTTCAGCAGTTACTGTTCTGGCTTGAGATCTATTTTCTGCAAAAGCTGCGGTTATTCTTGTTTTTCCAAATTGCAGCTCTGTTTTAAACCCAAAAAGACTTTGTGAACCTTGAATCAAAGCACTATTTAAGGGTAGACTAACATTTCCTATTTCTATCTTTTGAATAATATCATCCTCCGTAGGTGTGAATTCTAATTTTATCTGATTTTGAAAATTAAAGGTAGATTCGGTATCAAAATTTGCAGTAATCTGAAGACGCTCTCCTACCTTACCTAAAAGACTTAAGCTAATACGCTGATCAAAATCAAATGTTAGATTGCTTCGGTTACGTGGTGATAAAGCAGGGTTATCTTGCCTCGTAAATAATAAGCCTAAATCCACCTCAACAGATCCTTGAGGGATCAGTTCAATTTTATCTCCTCCAAAAATAGATTGAAAGAATGCAGAGTTAACATAGAAATTTGGTAGTAAGTTTTTTGGTCCGTCTTCTTCGTCTGTTCGACCATCTAAGGCAGCAATTTTTTCCTTAAAGTATCGATCCATTTCCTCTTCCCGTACTCGACGCTGAAACTCTTCTGGAGTTAAAATCAATGGATATTTGATATTAAAACCTCCTAGTTGTTCTGTATATACATAACGATCCAAAATAGGATCATAGGTGTATTTACTTACAATACTAGAAGGGTCATTCAATTCCAAACGCCCCAATGAGAATCCAGTAGAATCTTGCTCTTGAGTATTTTCTTCTTCCTGAGCAATTACGGATTGCGCACTAAAAAGAACTCCAATAAAAAAACAACTAATTAGTAGCCTAAAATCAAAATAATAATTCTTCCTCAAAATCCTTTTACATTTTTTTTAATGCTTCCTTAATAATCATTTCCACACCTGCGTTCGGCATATCTTTAAGAATAGCTACACACACTTTTTCTGACAACTTCCTGTTAAACCCTAAAGTCTCTAAAGCAGATAACGCTTCTTCTTTATTCGTATTGCTTTGAGAGGTAGTTTCTACATCAACATCAAATATCTTTAAAATCTTATCTTTTAAATCCAGTATAACCCGTTGGGCCGTTTTTGCTCCTATTCCCTTTATTCCCTGAATTGTAACTACGTCTCCAGAGGCAATTGCCTGCTTAATTTGCTCAGGACCTAAAGAAGAAAGCATTGTTCTTGCAGTACTTGCTCCAATTCCAGACACCGAAATAAGTAATCGGAATATCTCCCGTTCTATTTTTTCTACAAAACCAAAAAGAGTATGACTATCTTCTTTTACTTGAAGATGGGTATATAATTTTAGGTTTTCGCTATTAGGTATTAAAGAGAAAGTGTGCAGTGATATATTAACAAAATAACCCACACCATTGCAGTCTACAACTACATTTGTTGGGTTTTTTTCTACTAATCTTCCGCTTAAGTGGGTAATCATCTGCGATGGAACAGTTAGTCGGTAAATGTAATAAAATTATTTTCATCGCAAATGGTTTCCCAAGGGGTTTTAGGCTTTTAACGCTTTCGCGTCAAGCGACATTAAAATAAGAGTAAAAACCTAATAATTCAGAGCGAAAAATAGGACTATAGTCCGCGCTTTTCTTTTTCTTGGGCATCCACTACGGCAATAGCCGCCATATTGATAATTTCATCCACACTGGCTCCCAACTGTAAAACGTGAACTGGTTTACGCATACCTAACATAATAGGTCCAACATTATCTGCCTTATCCAGCTCTTTAATCATTTTATAGGTAATATTTGCACTATCAATATTTGAAAACACTAAAGTATTGACTTTATGTCCCGCTAATTTTGAAAAAGGGAATTTACTTTTAAGCATTTCAGCGTTTAACGCAAAATCCGCCTGAACTTCTCCATCTACTTTTAAATCAGGATAATATCGATGCAAATGCTCTACCGCTTGTTGAACTCTTGAGGGTCGTTCATGTTTAGAAGACCCAAAGTTTGAATAGGATACCAGAGCAATTACCGGTTCCAATCCAAACAAGCGCACAGTACGCGCTGTCATCTTCACTATTTTGGCAAGTTCTTTTGCCGTTGGGTCAATATTGATTGAGGTATCTGCTAAAAACAGTGGCCCTCTAGATGTCATCATAATATTGCAGGCTGCAACCTTTTGAATACCCTGAGCTGGACCTATAACTTCCAATACAGGTTTTACAACTGTAGGATAACTTCTGGTATGTCCAGAAATCATGCCATCTACATAACCTTGATCAACCATCATTGCAGCAAAATAATTACGTTGACGCATCAAACGTTTGGCTTCAAACAACGTAATTCCTTTACGATCTCGAGCTTTCCAGTATTTATGAGCATACTCTTCAAGGTGATTACCCTCGTTTTTAGACTTTGGATCAATAATTTCAACCGCAGCTTCAAAACCAATTTCTTCTTTTAGTTCTATGATCTGTTCTCTATTCCCAAGCAATATGGGAATAGCTATTCCCTCGTCATTTACCGTTTGTGCTGCCTTTAGAACATCCAATTGATCGGCTTCTGCAAAAACAATACGTTTTGGGTTTGTACGAGCTCTATCCAATAATAGGCGTACGATTTTATTATCATCTCCTAAACGTTCTAACAACTCATCTTCATAGCGTTCCCAATCTGTAATGGGCTCTTTTGCAACATTACTATCCATAGCTGCTTTGGCCACAGCTGGTGGTACTTTTGTGATTAATCTTGGATCAAAAGGTTTGGGTATGATATAGTTTTTCCCAAAAGCAAAACGGGTCTCTCCATAAGCAATATTTACCTGTTCGGGAACAGGTTCTTTTGCCAACTCTGCAAGTGCCTTAACTGCTGCCATTTTCATGGCTTCATTTATTTTTGTAGCACGTACATCCAAGGCTCCTCTAAAGATGAAAGGGAAACCCAGCACATTATTTACCTGATTAGGATGATCTGAACGTCCAGTAGCCATAATAATATCCTTGCGGGTACTACAGGCAAGTTCATAGGATATTTCAGGATTTGGATTTGCCATGGCAAAAACAATAGGGGTTTTAGCCATACTGGTTATCATCTCCGGCGAAACAATATCTGCAATGGATAATCCTACAAAAACATCGGCATTCTTCATGGCTTCATCCAAGGTATCTATTTTACGATGTGTGGCAAATTCATCTTTTTCTACGCTCAAGTTTTCGCGATCTTTTCGAATAACTCCTTTACTATCGAGCATCACTATATTTTTGCCTTTAGCGCCAAAAGCTTTATACAATCGTGTACAGGAAACGGCAGCCGCTCCAGCACCGCTAACGACAATGCGCACCTCCCCAATTTTCTTGTCGGCTATTTCCAACGCATTAAGCAAAGCAGCAGCCGATATGATTGCTGTCCCATGTTGATCATCATGCATTACCGGAATATCAAGTTCCTCTTTGAGGCGCTTTTCAATTTCAAAAGCTTCAGGAGCTTTTATATCTTCCAGATTAATTCCTCCAAAAGTTGGAGCTATATTTTTAACTGTTTCAATGAATGCATCAACATCCTTAGTTCCTACTTCTATATCAAAGACATCTATCCCTGCAAAAATTTTGAACAGGAGTCCTTTCCCTTCCATAACAGGTTTTGACGCTTCGGGACCAATGTCACCTAAGCCTAATACTGCTGTTCCATTAGAAATTACAGCTACCAGGTTTCCTTTGGCGGTATATTTATAAGCATTGTCTGTATCTTTTTCAATTTCGAGACAGGGTTCTGCTACACCTGGAGAGTATGCTAACGCTAAATCACGTTGCGTTGCATATCGTTTTGTTGGAACGACTTCTATCTTACCTGGACTGGGTTTGGCATGATAAACAAGTGCCTCTCTTCGTTTGTTATCTTTACTCATCGATTTAGCGTTGGTTAACAAATGTAATTGAACTTATAGTTCTTGCATATCGGTTTAACTATAAATCTATTCTAATCAATTTCTAGTAACTGGCTTAATAAGTCGACATTTTGTGGAAGCCTTCCAATATTTTGCAATTTAATTGCTGCCAGTGATAATGCAATTTTAAGACATCTTTCCATTTCAAAGTCTTTAGTATAAGCAAAAAGAAACCCACTCCAAAAAGCATCGCCTGCTCCTGTGGCATCCATAATTTTTGCTACTTTTTCTGCGGGTAGTATAATTTGCTCGCCTCCTTCTTGACATAGTTTTACTCCTTTTTTGCCTAGCGTAAGACAAACCGTACTTATTTTCAAATGTTCATGAAAGAAAGTGAAGATCTCTTCATGCGTTAACTTCTCATCAAATAAGCGTTCCATATCGTCCTCGCTTATTTTTACTAAAGGATCGTACTGACAATACTCTTTTAAACATTCCATAGCTCTTGCTCTATCTGGCCAGATAACTGAAGAATAATTAATATCAATGCTCAATCGACAACCTGCTTCATTAGCTTCTCGTGCTTTAGCCAAAATAGTATTGCGTGCCGGATTTTTACTCAAAGCAAAAGCCGTGGTGTGAAATATCTTTGTTTGTTCTAACATTTCATACGGAATCTGATTTTCGGTAATCATTACGTCTGCCTTACGGTACGGTATAAAATCTGCTGTCCCTGACGATCTCGATATAAAGATGACACTTGTAGGTTGAATTGCATCTCTTCGAACATAGGACATATCAACCAGGTTCTCATTCAATTTATTGGTGATGTAATCTCCAAATCCATCATCACCAATAGTACTTGCTAACTTTACATTCATACCCAATCGGGTCATATTAGTGGCGACATTTGTAGGTGAACCTCCTAAATAACGATGATAATCCTTAGTAGCATCAATACCAATATCGAGCTGATTTCCAATAAAATCTATAAGGGTTTCGCCAACGCAAAAAACATCAATGGGTCTTATCATATCAGTAATGTATTCTTTTGAATTGTCTGTTCTAAAAGTATATTACCTGCACCGCTCCAGGCACATAGTGATACTCCGTTAGGCATTCCTGTTTTTGAATTAAAATTTTCGTAAAACTCCCAATTTTCTTTTTTATTCAATAGTTCTATGTGTTGTAATATTTGTTTTGCTTCTATTATTTTGTTTTGGACGACAAGCCCTACTCCATAAAATCCATTAACCATTTGCCAGGTTCCCCCATTATGAAATTCGTATGGATAGTTCCTGAATTCGTATTTGCAATTATTGGTTAACCATTTCCAATCGGCATCTTCCTCTTTAATCACTGGCCAAAATGCAGGAAGCAACCTCAAAGGTAGCTCTGTTCTCAATGATTCAGAATACTCAATAAGTTCATCTCGATCTTTATCGTCTCCTATATTAAGAATAAGTATCAGCGCATTTGCAAAAGCATCAAATTGGTCTTGATATCCGGCAGGTTCTAATGATGCAACCCAATAGGGTAATTTTTCTAATCTCTTAAAAGCTTTAGGATGATATGGAGTCGTATTTGTATTATTCTTCTTATAATTTAATTGCACTTTACTAAGGATGGCATCGTGCTTATTTTGTAATTCTTGGTTTTTTTCAAAATGTAAGAAACAGCGTATAGCCCATAGACGTAGTAATTGATCATACAAAATAAAACCTTGGGTTGGATATTCATCCGCCCAGTTACCGCTACGCGGCACGTACATTAGATCTCCATCATTATATTCCCAACTGTGTTGCAATTGAAATCCCTTATAGATATGAGATCTATACTGTTCAAAAAAATCTTTATCTCCTGTTTTGTAAACATATTGACAGACCCCAATGATAAACCAGGCAACGGTATCTACGCGCCCTGTCAAACCTCCATAACTTAATTGAGTTCCATTTTCGGTGAAGTGCACATTGGACGGTATATTACCTAATTCATGCTGATGTTCGGCCAGAGTGATTAAGGTTTGTTTCATTCCTTTAATCAGGCTTGCATTACCGTCAAGTAAAGCGGCCAAACCACAAATCACGCCATCTCTAGCCCATATACGTTGGTAATTATCAATATCATTGGCACTAGCCAAAAACCCCTGTTTTGTGGTGACTTTTTTAAGGAGATTTATAGATTGCTGGTAGGGGAAAGTCAAAGACAAACTATTTAAATAAGTGATCTGGATCAATTAATGCATCTAAATTACTTCGTAATTCAGAACTAAGCAAGGATAATCCATATTGATATGATGCATTCATCCAACCAAAACCGCTTGTTGTTATATAATCAAATTTGGTTCCTACATTTCCATATTCAGCATAAACTTTATGGGTGCAGGCTACAACATCATATTTCTCAGGAATTGTTCCATTGTAATCTACCGCATTCTTTGTAATCATCCATAACCATCGATATATTAATTCTTGCATTTCAGATTGAAAACCATAGTTCTGTAATCCTTTCCAAATCAACATTTGGTGCGGTGCCCATCCATTAGGATAATCCCACTGTCGTTGCACGGCTCCTTCAGGAACTTGATTGTGCATAGTTATCGAAGTACCCGCAATACCACCCTTAACTTTAAGTTGCTCAAAAAGAGATTTTACCATTTTATCAGCTTGCTCTGGTGTACATAGTCCTGCCCATAATGGGAAATAATTTGAAGCCGATTGAAAATGGGTTTGTTCTGCTTTCGCGAAATTGTAATCAAAAAATTGTCCGGCTTCGACATTCCAGCAATATTGATTTATTAATTGCTTTCGATGCTGAGCTTTGACTTCCCAATCTTTAGAAGTTTCTCCATCGAATTCATTCTCAAAATAGGTGTTAATCAGATAGGCAAAATCTATTTCGTATTTATACAAAAGACTATTTAAATCTACGACATTGAGATCAGCACAACAGTTATCCAAACGCCAGGAAGTATCATGACCACTTTCGCGTAAGCTTCTATCATGAGTAAAATAAGTATCCAGTTCCTGATCTTTAATATCATTGGATTGATAATCCTTAATGAATTCTGATAAGGAAAGTTTATGTTTTTTTGCATACCTCAAAAGGACATCATCAAAGTGACCTTCTTCCGTTTCTGGAGGAATACCAATACCCGCGGCACAATAGCGATTAAGTTCGTTTGAAATAAGGCGCTCTCCGGGAATCATCCACACCCTATTATACTCCTTAATAGCAACTTTCAAAACCTTTTCTAACCAGGGAATTCCTAGTTCCGGATGTTTATCAAACGTTTCCCTTATAAAAGAACTTAAAAAAGGGGGTTGTGTGCGCGTCAAATAATAACTGCGATTTGCATTTAGGATTTTACCATAGTGTGTGATTTGATAACAAAAGTTATCGATCATCGCTTTTGCTAGATCTACACGGCCATCCAACAATAAACCGATACCTTCAAAATAGCTATCCCAGCCATACATTTCATTAAAACGCCCTCCAGGAACTACAAATGGGACTCCTTTTCCTTCATCTAATGCAAGTGCTAACATTCCTGGAAGTTCATTAATGGATTTAACATATTGGGGAGTAATTGCTTTGGGTAATACCACAACCTCCAATTGTGGGTTTTTTTGAGCCAATTCCTGATAATATTGTATTCCTTCTTTATCTGTAGCGGGTACATATAACCGTTGTGTTCCTCCCACCATTTTATCGTCACTCAAACTTTTTCTAAGTCCTTCTTCATCAATAGAACGCGTGAGGTCATCCCAAAAATAATCACGTATCATTCGGGAATATCGAGTTGAAGGTGACTCTTCTATCTTAGGGATTGAAATATAAGCTTCTTCCTTTCCCAAGACTTTTTCTAATGCTAATTCTTGTAAAAAATTAGATAAATGATAGGTCCCTTGAATAGTATAAGAGGTATTATCTTCTAGAAT
>CAZPTJ010000046.1:0-16798 GCA_964589085.1 uncultured Flavobacteriaceae bacterium
TTTTATTTTGCTCCTCCTCTTGGGCTCGAACCAAGGACCCTCTGATTAACAGTCAGATGCTCTAACCAACTGAGCTAAGGAGGAGTGTCGTTTTGTTTAAAACGGATGCAAATATAAATTCTTTTTACCAGTCGCCAAAGCTATTTTTTTAATTTTTTAAGATTCAAAAAAATGAGATGACAACAATATGGTCATAAAAGCAAAAAAGCCTCTCTCCATCAACTGTCGCTTAAGACAGACTTCAGGGAAAAGCTTCTCATTGGCTTCAACTACAAAGCCTGGTCACACGAATGTGACACAACACAACTTCTTTGAAAAAGCCCTCATAAAGAGGGCTTTTTTGCGGTCTGGACGGGACTCGAACCCGCGACCCCCTGCGTGACAGGCAGATATTCTAACCAACTGAACTACCAGACCGTTGCATTTTGCAGAACATCCTACGTAAAGAAATGCTTTAGTGCGTAGGCGGGTGCAAATATACATGCTCTTTTAGAATCGCCAAATAAAAATTTTAAAAATCATGCAAATTTTTGACGTGCGACCAGAAAGGTTGTTAGAATAGGGCTAAAACCGTGTTCGATGACTGTAGGGACATACTTGATACGATACTGCGCACAACGCAATTGTAGTTCCTTAAAATAGCTTTTAACAGCATCCTGATAGGAATCCCGAATCGTATCTGCATAGAGGTTCATATATTCTCCAGTTTCTACGTCTACAAAACGTTTAGGGCTATTACTGAAGTTAAAATCCAATTCGGTTTCCTCACTATAGGTGTGAAATAAAACCACTTCATGTTTATTATATTTTAAATGCTGTAAAGCTTCAAAAAGTTGTTCTTGTTCTACATCGCTTTGGAACATATCGGAAAAAAGAAAAACCAGTGATCTGCGTTTCAATTTTTCGGCGATGAGGTGTAAATGGGTATAGGTATCGGTAGTTTTTGAAGTTTCGACTTTGTTAAAAGCCATATCCAACATGGTATTGAGTTGATCGAGCAGCATATGATGATGACGATCACTTCCTTTTTCATCAGTATAAAACTCGTAGGTTTTGCCATAAATACTTAAACCTACCGCATCTCGTTGCTTTTTCATGAGTTGCATTACCGCCGCACTGGCAAGTGCAGAAAAACTTATTTTATTTAAGTCATCTAGTTTGAAACTCTTGTTTTCGGGATAATGCATAGAGCTGCTATTGTCGACAATGAGATGACAACGCAGGTTGGTTTCTTCTTCGTAACGTTTGGTATATAAACGATCGGTTTTAGCATATAACTTCCAGTCGATATGCTTGGTACTCTCACCGGGATTATAGATTTTATGCTCTGCAAACTCGGCAGAAAACCCATGGAAAGGGCTTTTGTGTAAACCCGAAATAAACCCTTCTACGACCTGTTTTGCCAGGAGTTCAAGGTTGCCAAAACCGGCGGTTTTATTTAATTCGGATTTTAAATCCACAATACAAAAAATAAAATTAGAAAAATGAAACCAGAAATAAAGCTGTATTTCAATAGTTGAATGATCTTTGAGATGGTCCCGAAACTACCCTTCTATGAGGCCATCTACAATACCATATTCCACAGATTCCTGCGCACCCATCCAGTGATCTCTTTGAAAATCCTTCATGATTTGTTCAAAAGTCTTTCCACAATTATCGGCAAGAATTTGTGCGCTTAACTCTTTGGTTTTTATGATTTCCTGAGCCGTAATTTCTATATCACTCGCTTGACCTTGCGCACCACCAGATGGTTGGTGTATCATCACTCTGGCATGAGGTTGAATAAAACGACGTCCTTTTTCACCTACAGAGAGGAGCAATGATCCCATACTCGCAGCTAGTCCTGTACAAATAGTAGAGACTGGACTCTTAATTTGTTTTATGGTATCATACATCGCAAAACCCGAAGTTACATAACCTCCCGGGCTATTAATGTATAATTGAATTTCTTCATTATTAATCGCATCCAGGTAAAACAAGCGATCTATTACATGTTTGGCACTTTGATCATTAACCATTCCCCATAAAAACACTTTTCGTTGTTCGATGAGTGTGTTATCAATAGCATCCTGTAATTTATTTTTTTTCTTATCCATTATAATGATTGTGCTTATTATGATGTGGATTTTTAAGATTATGCTTTCGCGAAAGCATAACATACCACTATGAGCTAAAATAAGAAAAGGTCTGGTACTATACCAAACCTTTTACATAATCTTAAATCGAAAGAAGCGCGCTTAGTTTAATAAACCTTCAATCGCTTCAGTATATACATTTTTAGGAGCAACACCTACCTGACGTCCAACAACTTCTCCGTTTTGGAACATTAATACGGTAGGGATATTACGTACCCCATATTTTGCAGCAAACTCCTGGTTTGCATCTACGTCTATTTTACCTACAATTGCCTTTCCTTCATACTCTCCTGCAATTTCTTCAATAACGGGACCTACCATACGACAAGGACCACACCAGGCCGCCCAAAAGTCTACCAATACTGGTTTGTCACTTTTTAATACTGTTTCCTCAAACGTTGCATCTGTGATTTCTAATGCCATAACTTACTATTATTTAATATATTCTTTTAGTTTATTTGAATGTTGATTCACAAACTTAGTCAATAAAATGTCCAAAGCTTACAATAGCGATATCAACTTTGACTATGGAGTCATTGATATTTCTTATACTTCTACTTTCTTTTTATACAAGGGTTCGGATGGAGACTCAACGACGTGATCCCAACACCTGCATGGCAAAATACAGCAAAGTAGCAAGAGACCCGAGAGCCGCGACAACATAAGTGCGTGCCGCCCATTTTAAAGCATCCTTGGAACCTGCATATTCATCGGGGGTAACCACGTTTTTATTCTTTAGCCAAGCTAGTGCTCTATTGCTCGCATCATATTCTACTGGTAAGGTAATAAAACTGAACAAAGTTCCTGCTGCATATAATGCCAGACCAACGATTGCAACAGTACCACCCATTTTTGTAGTCGCCATTAATGCTACACCACCCATAATCACCCACATACTCATCTTGGAAGCAATGTTTACGACAGGAACAAGCTTTGATCGCATTTGTAACCAACTATAGGCGGTGGCATGTTGAATGGCATGACCCACTTCATGAGCAGAAACGGCTGCAGCCGCAGCATTACGCTCATGATATACAACCTCACTAAGATTGACCGTCTTATTTCTAGGATTATAATGATCGGTAAGTTGCCCTTTTACAGAGACCACCTTGACATCTGATATGCCGTGATCCTGTAACATTTTTTCAGCAATTTCTGCACCCGACATACCATTGCGCAAATGTAATTTTGAGTAATGCGCAAATTTGCGCTTTAATTTATTACTAACTATACCGCTTATAAGTGCGATGGCTCCTACTAGAATGTAGTAACCCATATATCCTCCGAACATAATATGTATATTTTAATATTAAAGTTAACTCGTTGTGCATTTTGATCATTTTTCATCAAAAAGGGTTGAGTTTACCTATTTTTTGCCTCCTTGAGCGCATCCGATAGCTATCGGATCGAAAGGCAAAAAAATGTTCTCGACTTCGCTCAAACTGACATTTTTTGCTGTATTACATTCAAAATACACAACAGGTTAAAGTTAACATAATATGTCAAAAAATAGACCTTATTGCTTTTTTCTGCCAAAAACGCAGTTTATCGTCCTAAAAATCAATCATTACATCGATATAAAATTAATTTTTGCGGTATTTGATCTTAAAAAAGACGAGAATGACCACGGAGACTACCGTAATACCATTGGCCAGAATTAAAGAAATACTATTGATAAACAACCCATAGATAAGCCATAGTGTTACACCGGTAAAAAATAAAGCAAGCATTGGTAAGGAAAGTCCGGAGACATCTTTGGTTTTCCAGGTTTGATAGACTTGTGGTAAAAATGCAGCCGTCGTAAATACAGCAGCAAAGAGTCCTATAATTTCAGTACCATCGATGTGTTCCATAATGGTCGTAGATTAAATATATTAGCCTACAATATTGACAATCTTTCCAGGGACAACGATCACTTTTTTAGGGGTGCGTCCTTCTAGATATTGTTGTGTTTTTTCATGAGCCATAACCGTAGCTTCAATATCTTCTTTACTAAGGTCTAAAGACAGATCCAGCGTAAATCGCATTTTTCCATTAAAGGATATGGGATAGGTCTTTGTACTTTCTATCAAATATTTTTTATCAAATTCTGGAAAAGGTGCCTGAGCAATACTAATGGTATAGCCCAGTTTATTCCATAATTCTTCTGCAATATGCGGGGCATAAGGAGAAATAAGAATGGCCAAAGGTTGTAATACCGATCGTGCAATACATTGCTGCTTTGTCAACTCATTAACTGCAATCATAAAGGTGGATACCGAAGTGTTAAAACTAAAGTTCTCAATGTCTTCTTCTACCTTTCTGATGGTTTTATGAAGGGTTTTTAGCGATTCTGGACTTGCTTCTCCATCGGTGACTTGGAAAGCACTCTCGACTCCGGAATGATAGAGTTTCCATAATTTTTTAAGGAAACTATGAACTCCAGTGATCCCTGCAGTATTCCAAGGCTTCGCCTGTTCCAGAGGGCCTAAAAACATTTCGTACATTCTCAAAGTATCAGCTCCATACTGTTCGCAAATGTCATCAGGGTTGACGACATTAAACCATCGTTTTGACATTTTTTCTACTTCCCGGCCAGCAATATATTTTCCATCTTCCAATATAAACTCTGCGTCTTGAAATTGTGGTTGCCAATTTTTTAATGCATTTATATCGACCTCGTCTGAACTATTAATTAGACCAACGTCTATACGAAGTTCTTCTGTTTGATATTCTTCTTTTAGATTATAGGAAACATAGGTGTTTGAGTTACTAATGCGATATATAAGCGCACTGGTTCCTAAAATCATTCCCTGATTGATCAGTTTTTCAGCAAACTCCTCTTTGGGGAGATATCCACGATCATATAGGAATTTTTGCCAGAAACGGGCATATAATAAGTGCCCTGTGGCGTGCTCGCTACCTCCTATATAGAGATCTATATTTTTCCAATAGCCTACAGCTTCTTTGGATACAAATTCCTCCGTATTATGGGGATCCATATAGCGATTAAAGTAGTAAGAACTCCCTGCCCAACCAGGCATGGTATTGAGTTCTAAAGGGAATATGGTTTTATGATCGATATGATCATTAGATACTACGGTATGCGATACCGTATCCCAGGCCCATACATCGGCGCGACCTAAAGGCGGCTCTCCTTCTTCCGTAGGGAGGTATTTTTCGACTTCCGGTAAGTGAAGTGGTAAATGTTCTAGTGCAATCATTTGTGGTAAACCATCGACATAATATACTGGGAAAGGCTCTCCCCAATAGCGCTGACGACTGAATACGGCATCGCGCAGGCGATAATTTATTTTTCCTGCCCCTTGTTCTATATGTTCCAGTTCGGAAATTGCTTTTGCTACTGCATCTTTATACGGTAATCCGTTAAGGAAATCAGAGTTGGCAATAACGGTAGTTTCCTTATCTGAAAAGGCTTCTTTAGAAATGTCAACGCCTTCAAAAATATTGGGAATATCAATACCAAAATGTTTGGCAAAATCATAATCCCGTTGATCACCACAGGGTACAGCCATTACTGCTCCCGTACCATAACCGGCTAGTACATAATCTCCAATCCAGATTGGAACAGGAGCTTTTGTAAACGGATGCTCAGCATACGCTCCCGTAAACACCCCGCTTATGGTCTTTACATCTGCCATACGGTCCCGTTCCGATCGTTTTGCCGTAGCTTCAATATAGGCATCGACTGCTACTTTTTGCTCAGGCGTTGTAATTTCCTGAACCAAATCCAGTTCGGGTGCAAGTGTCATAAAGCTTACCCCAAAAATAGTATCAGGCCGTGTGGTAAAGACTTTAATTCTGAATTCTGAATTCTGAATTCCGAATTCTACTTCGGCACCTACAGATTTTCCAATCCAATTGGTTTGAGAATCCTTTAAAGGTTGTGGCCAGTCAATAGTTTCCAATCCATCAAGCAGTCGTTGTGCATAGGCTGTAATACGCATGGACCATTGGGTCATTTTTTTGCGTATCACTGGATGTCCACCACGTTCAGAAACACCATTAACAATTTCGTCATTCGCTAGGACTGTTCCCAGAGCCGGGCACCAGTTTACTTCGGTTTCGGCAAGATAGGTAAGACGGTATTTGAGTAAGATTTCTTGTTTTTCTTTCGCGGAAGCGGTATTCCAGAAATCTGCACTAAAGGTAGGAGCACACTCATCGCAGGCTGCGTTAAGATAAGCATTACCCTCTTCGCTAAAAACTTTTTCAAGTTCGGCAATAGAAAATGCCTTCTGATGCGTTTTGCAATACCAGGAATCATAGAGTTCCGTAAATATCCATTGGGTCCATCTATAATATTCCGGATCAGAAGTGCGTACCTCGCGACTCCAATCAAAACTGAAGCCCATTTTATCGAGTTGTTCCCGATAGCGTTTTATATTATCACGAGTGGTGATCGCCGGATGTTGCCCAGTTTGAATGGCATATTGTTCGGCAGGCAAACCAAAGGAATCATAGCCCTGAGGATGAAGGACATTAAACCCTTTATGACGTTTATAGCGCGCATAGATATCACTGGCGATATATCCTAATGGATGTCCAACATGTAATCCCGCCCCAGAGGGATAAGGAAACATATCCAACACATAATACTTGGGCTTTTTACTGTGATTTTCGGCTTTAAAAGTGCCGTTTTTTGCCCAGTATTCTTGCCATCTGGCCTCAATCTCATTGAAATGATACTTCATAGTCTTTACGCTAGTCTTGATATTTTCGGAAACAAAATTAAGATTTCTACATAGAATAGTAGGAGATATAACTAAAAAACTGGATGTAATAACTTCCCTGAATATAAGACCCATATCATAGATGCTATTGCCGATATATTCATAGCAAAACCAAAGAGCTTCATTTGTGTTAAAGAATAGGGTTTTTCTTTAAAGAAGATAAAGACATCAAGTAGCATCCAAACCGAAAATATCGCTAGAAAGCCAGCAAGAACAAAATCCTGAAACCAGACCGATACGAGAAACACTTCCAGAAGCAATAATAAGATCATCACATACTTGGTGTTTTTACGTCCTATAAGGGTTGCGGTGGTTTTCTTTTTAGCCAGGAGATCGGGTTCGATATCCATAATCTCTCCGGCAATATGTGCTTGAAAAGCAAATAAAGCAAGATAGCTTATGGTTTGCCAGGGGATCATTGCAAGATCATTGAGCAATACACTAAAAAAAGCCGTAAGAATATACCCCATCTGAATAAAGATTTCAAAGGGTGGACGTTCTTTAATGCGAAAAGGTTTAAAGTTGTATATAATATTGACTCCTACAATGACGAGCAGTAGTAGTAACATATAAATACCCGATTGTATGACAAAAAAAATAACAAAGGGTAAGAGTATTAACGTTATTTTTTTAGGAACCGTAGCGAGATGTTGTGTTGAAGCTTTGGCGCCAAATAGAAAATTCCCTTTACGTTTGTTATGCTTGTCAGAAGCAGTATCATTATAATCATTAAGACCATATACGAGATAATTTAACGGGAAGGTGACAAACAGCAAACCGATCCAAAAAACCGGCTGCTCCCAAAAGGATGACTCCAGATTAAAAGGAACAAGGTAAATCCATATCGTAGGAAACCAGAGACCCGGTCTGGAGATTTTTATGTCTTTACTAAAGCTGATTTACATATTTATTTGGAAATCAAAAATACAGTTTATAACAATATGGAAATTTTCACCGTTGTTAAGAGAGACTTGCAAAAATCATTATTACTTTTACAACGATAATCTGAGAGTTATTTATGGCTTCCTCTTTTGAACGCTACCAGAAACGACGCTTATATACTTCCTACCTTTCTGTGGTAATGAGTATAGGTTTAGTACTATTTTTATTGGGAATGTTAGGGCTACTAGTCTTGAATACTAAAAAAGTAGCCGATTATTTCAAGGAAACCATCTCCGTAGGTATTTATTTTAAGGATACTGCCAAGGAAGTGGAGATGAAACAGCTGGAAAAAAGTCTGGCTCTTGCTGATTATACAAAAAGTAGCACTTTTATCTCCAAAGAACAGGCTGCAGAAGAACACAGTGCTATTCTTGGTGAAGATTTTGTAGACTATCTGGGAGAAAACCCCTTGCAGAATAGTATCGATTTATACTTAAAAGCAGACTTTGTATCTCCAGATCAGGTTAAAGCAATTTCTGATGAATTAAAGGCTAAAGATTTTGTGGAAGAAGTGACCTATGACCAACCGTTAATAGCCTTGTTAAATGATAATATCAAAAAGATAAGCTTATGGGTATTGGTGATTAGTGCCATCTTTACGCTTATTGCTGTATTGTTGATTAATAGCTCCATCCGCCTGTCGGTGTATGCTAAGCGTTTTACGATTAAAACCATGCAAATGGTAGGAGCGACAAAGCGCTTTATTAGAAAACCCTTTGTGTGGAGGAGTGTACGCTTAGGCATGATAGGCGCTGTTCTGGCATTGATTGGTATGGGAGCTGTGTTATATTATGCTAATAAATCTTTCCCAGAACTAAGTCTTCTGGAGGATAAACTCCTATTAGGAATATTATTTGCATTTATATTTGTACTTGGAGGATTAATCACCTGGATCAGCACCTTTTTTGCTACGCAACGCTTCCTCAACCTGAGGACTGACGAGTTATATTATTAAATTTTATAGGAAGGTGTTGTTTTTTGATATGTTTTTCGACTAAAATCGTATGGCTGCAAAATGGAAGTATTATTTATTGGCTGTATTGCTGAGTACAGCTTGCAAATCAGATCTAAAACAATCAAAAAGCACTATGGGGAATAGTCAATCTACACCAGTATCTCAAGAGCGGACTGTAGCACAACTTGCCGAACAATTAACAGAACAGCTTAAAGCGAAAGGGTTTAAAATCATCGCTGATGTTGATCACGCTGCTGGAGCTTCAAAAGTTGGCTTATCACTACGTCCGACGCGTACTCTGATTTTTGGAAACCCTAAAGGAGGAACGTTGTTGATGCAACAAAACCAAAACATAGGCATTGATTTACCATTAAAACTATTACTATGGGAAGATGAAGAAGGAAAAGTGAGGGTAAGTTATTTTAATGGAACCGACTTGACCCGACGCTATGGGATTACAGAACCGGCAGCGGTTATTGAAAAAGTAAACGGAGTTTTAGCAGGCCTTTCAGGAGATCAAGGAGAACATTTGACTCAGGAGAATAACATAATCAGCAATCGATTGATTAGTAAGAAAAGTGGATATGATGTGGATACAACCTTTGAACGCTTGCAACAGATAGTGACAGATAAAGGATTATCTATTATGGCCAATGTAGCTCACGATAAAGCTGCGGCTAGTGTTGATCTGGAATTACGACCAACTCGTTTATTAATTTTTGGAAATCCAAAAGTGGGAACCTTATTCATGCAGAGTGATCAACGTATGGGATTAGATTTGCCGCTTAAAATATTAGTTCACGAAAATGAGGAAGGAGAAACCTATGTATCCTATTTTGATGCCTCTTTCCTTACCGCACGATATCATATTGATGATAAGGCTGAGGTTGTTGAAAAAGTTAATGGAGCCTTAAATGGAATTACTGACGCAGCAACTATTGCTAAATAAACTTACTGACTACTCCAAACTTTCCAACCGCCTTTAAAGTCATAGATTTCTTTAAAACCAAGTTCTTTTAGAAGGTTTCCGGCACGATGACTGCGTACCCCTGAATAACAGTAAATGTACACAGGTTTTTCCTTATCTAGTTTGGAAAAATCAGTGATAAACTGTGATTTATTGGCGATCGGGATATTAACGGCATCGTCGATATACCCATTGGCATATTCTTCAGGTGTACGGATATCAATGAGTTGTACGTCTTTATCAATAGCTGTTTCTTTTAATGTGGTTATGTCAATGACCGTTACTAGATCTTTCTGTTCTTGATTAAAAGCTTGTTGACAAGAAAAGGTCACTATAAAAAGAACTGCAAAACGATAATACATACTCATAATTTTGTGCGAATGTAATTCTTTAGACACAACGAAAAGAATATTTATATAGTATAACTCAGACGCTGCATTAGAAAACCTATTATAACGTGAGTTCAATACAATAATTATTGAACTTCAATTACTTAACAATATTTAAGATCAAGATAACTCATTTATAATTTGCTGAAACTATATTTCTGTTCATTTCAATTGAAGATTTCAATATAAAACACAAAATTAAGATGATTACAAACAAATATTTGAAAATTCAATACACAATTTTATATCTTTTTAACATTTTTTGTTAAATTTATCTAATTTTTTAAAAATCAAAATGAAAAAACAACACACCTACCTAATCCTATGTGTATTAATTTTTAGCATTCAATCTTGTAAAAATGATACTATGGGTAGTGATACTTATAAATATCCGATATCATTATCTGAAAAAGAGCAAGAAGAAGAAAATAATCCTGACAAAAATGCCTCTTGGACTCCAGAGCAAGCTGCGAATCATCAAAAAAAATTGGCAAAACTGTCTAAATTTTCCAAACCTATTGATAAGAATAGATCCCAAATTAGTACTTCTTATGCTAATGACGCTTTAATAGGTAATTGGATTAATAGAGGGCCTAAAAATATGCCTGGCGCTTTTAAATTTGCCGAAATGTTAGACGGTACAGATATAATGTATGGAATAACTTGGAACCAGTATGTAGGAGAATACAATTCTACATCATATATATACAAAGGTACAGTTTATAATCCTACAACAGGAACTGGTGGTGATGATTTTGAACTGTTAACCGCCAATTGGCCAAACAGATATCAAAACCTATTTGCTTTTGAATTTAATGGTTCAATCCGATTAGTTGCACATATAGAAAGTGGGCCTGTTTATTATTCTGATAATGATGGCCAAGATTGGATACTTGCTAATGGGCTTCCTGGAGCAAATACAAGCTCAGCAATAAATAGACAAGATGGAAATACAATTTATGTTACAGATAATACTTCTGTATATATTTCTACAGATCAAGGCGTTAATTTTTCCTTACTTAAGAATTTTGGATCTTCGCAAGACTCATTTGTATATACTCCTCGATATGATATACAGGGAAACGCAGAAGAAGTTTATTTAATAAGAGATGGTGATTTTTATAAGCTTAACGATTCTAATACTGATTTTGATTTTAGAGGGTCATATACATCTTCTCATAATGCACGTGCATTAAGTATTGGTGGTGATAATCGTACAATTTATGTAACAGAAGATAGTAATTATTGGATATCTACTGATGAAGGCCTTACTTGGACAGAAAAATTCCCTCACGGAAATTTCTTTGGTGATCTTAGTGGTAAAATGAGTGCTGGCTTCTTTTTTGCAGCACATCCAGAAAACCCTATTATATCTGTAGCAGGATATGCAATCCCTATAATCTCTACAGATGCATTAAGTACAGTACAAACTGATCATACTGGATGGGGGCGTTATCAAAATGGAAACCATTTACCTGCGCTAGAGTACCAAAACCATATCAGATTTAATTATCATCCAGATTTTCAATCTTCTCATTTTTTCTATAATAGTAGTGGAGATTTGTTTTCTGCACGTTGTTCAGATGGTGGTATTTTTGTTTCTTATAAGGAATGGTCTGATTTCCCTAATCCTGGAGTTGGTTATGACAATTCTGGTTATCAGAATGCTCACTTTATTAATCTTAATGTTTTGAATACGATTACTCCGTTAGTATATAGAAATGCAATGTTTACAGGAATAAACAATGTAGATCATATTAATTATGGTACTCAGGATCAAGGAAGTCAAAATATTATTCCAGGCTCAAGTGGAGATGTGCTAGAGTTTTATCAAGTTATAGGTGGAGATGGTCCTTCTATAGATAGTTACGATGGATCTAATGCTTGGCGGTGGGATCGTGATGGTGATAAAGTTTGGTCTCCCGTTAATGTGTATACAAGCGGCGGGAATGTTCTTTCTATAGGTCAAATTAATTCACAATTTAACTCTAGTCAAACAATCGATTTTACTACAGATTCAGATTTAGGATGGATTAAAACATATATAGATCGCCACTCTCCTGATAAGAATATATGGATGTTATCTAAGAGCTTATATCGTGCCACGTGGGATGGAAGTACAATAGCAGGTCACACAATAAATGTAGATAACAATCAAGTAGCTGCATTAGCACAAGGGACTATAGATGGAGATAAGCTATATATGTTGCAAGGATCAAAAGTATATATATCTAATGATAGAGGTGATACTTTTGGAACAGCAATAAATACACCATTTAATGAAACTCAAGGAGGATTTACAAGAGGTGATATAGGTAGTGGTGTTGTGCTTCCAGGTGATGATGATTGGATATTATTTGCCGGACCTAGTACAAATGATGTTGGTGCTATTTTATCAAAAGATGGAGGGAATACTTGGATTGATGTAACAGGTGATTTTCCAGCTGGATCTGATGCGCAAACAGGAGGAATGATTGCTACACCAGATGGGAGCTTTATTTTTGCAGGAACAGATGTAGGAGCTTATGTTTTTGATGTTGTTCAGGAAGAATGGCATTCTCTTGCAGAAGGAATAGGTATTTTTAATACTGTAGATTTAGACTTTATTGAAACTACTAATACAATGAGATTTGCTACTTGGGGATCAGGTATTCTTGACTTTAATATCGAAAGTACTTTAGGGGTAGAACAAAATGCTATTGCTGATACATTTAAACTATACCCTAATCCAGCAAGTGATCATGTTTTTATAGAACTTGATGGTGCTATAGCATCTAGAACTAAAATTGATATTATAGATATAAATGGTCGAATACTATATTCTAATATTAGTTTGTTGCATAATAACCCTTTAAGAATTAATACATCTGAATTTACTAAGGGAATGTATATAGTAAGATTTGAAAATGGAGATAAACAAATAAAAACACGAAAGATAGTAATCAATTAACTAGTGTTTTTTTAACAAATACTGGAATCCAGATATAGTGTAGTGCACACTACACTATTACTACATTTTTCTGTTCTTGGTTAAATTACTTAGTAGACATATCCTGGCTTGCTTATTCTATATTTGTCTGGAATATACAAATGAAATGTATTTTGTTCGTTACAAAAATCGGGATCTCCAATTAGAGTTACATGTTTTCCAATATTCTCCATAAGCGTTTCTCTAAGCTCATTCATATTTTCAACACCCTCCCATTCAGCGTAGCCATTTGTTTTATACTCCTCGTAAGAATCTTTTAAAATTACTAATTCTGATTCGAAACTGTTTTCCGATATAGATTTTAATTTACTTTCAATCCAAGCTTTTGACACTAATCCAAAACCTAACTGATTTATCGATTTGAATATTGTTATCGAATCACTTACACTACTTTGCTCAATTAAATCATCTAAGTCGTCCTCATTTTCTATAAAAACGAAATGTCTATTATTTCCCGAATTAGGTATTTTCTTATAAAAACTAGAATCTTTTTATTACTATTAAACAATTTATTTACAGCTTTTAGTCATTCTGTTATAGCTTGATTTTAATTGGCTATAAATTAACTATGATGAAATATACTAAAATATCCATATGGTAACATCGTTAGTATTGTAAATACTCTTGATTATGAAAAGAATAATACGGGCCTCCTTAGTCGTAATAGGATTGGGTTTTATTGCTTTTGTGGTGTTTCTGGCTGCACATAATATCAGAGTCCCGGGAGCAGAAGGTACGGTGGTGCAAACGATACGTGTAGACACTATTTATGAAGGTGGTGTTAAAGACATCGTTTTTGCTCAGAATGACGGTAGATTCTATTATATTAATCGCGGACTGGAGCAGGGATTTACGCTTGAAGGCCTTCGAACGGAACTTTTAAATAAAACAGTAACTTTGCATGTGCCTAATGTTTTAGCTGGACCATCAAACCATATTTCGAAGCTAGAACTTGATGGTAAGGAAATCTTTAATGAGAATACACATACCTATAATTAATTAGTGGTATTCATTACATAGACTATGGGAGAACAAAAACGCAAACAGGAAGCTAAATCAAACCAACAGGCTTTTATTTTTGGCAAAAAAAACTATCAATGGATGCTTATAGGTATAGGTGTAATTGCTTTGGGTTTTATCTTGATGTCAGGTGGCGGCAGTGATGATCCCAATGTGTTTAGTGAGGATATTTACAGTTGGCGTCGTATACGTCTAGCTCCGGCAATAGTCCTACTAGGCTTTGGCATCGAAGTATATGCTATCCTTTTAAACCCGAATAAAAAGAAATAGTTTCTTGTCCTTTTAGAAAGAGCGTTGCATCTTTGCACCCATGAATAATCTCGACGCCCTTCTTCTAGGTATTATCCAAGGTCTTACTGAGTTTTTACCTGTTTCTTCCAGTGGTCATTTAGAACTGGGGAAAGCAATCCTTGGGGATACTTCTGTTCCTGAAGAAAGTTTGATGTTTACCGTAGTTGTACATTTTGCAACTGCCTTAAGTACCATTGTTGTTTTTAGAAAAGACATATGGGAGATCATCCGAGGTCTCTTAAGTTTCAAATGGAATGAAGAGATGCAATTTTCTGCAAAAATTGTGTTGTCCATGATTCCTGCTGCGATAGTAGGTGTTTTTTTTGAAGAGCAATTAGAAGCCTTATTCGGCGGGAACATTATGTTGGTAGGTATTATGCTTATCGTTACTGCTGTTTTGTTATGGTTTGCAGATAAAGCAAGAGATACCCAAAAGAAAGTTTCGTTTTCAAATGCTTTTGTTATCGGTGTGGCTCAAGCCGTAGCCTTGTTGCCTGGAATATCGCGCAGTGGTGCAACGATATCTACATCTGTGCTTTTGGGGAATGATAAAGGGAAAGCAGCTCGTTTTTCATTTTTAATGGTAATACCATTGATTTTAGGTAAAATAGCTAAGGATATCTTAAGTGGAGATCTTTCTACACAAGGAGGTAATATATCCGTATTGATTATTGGTTTTCTAGCGGCTTTTATAGCTGGATTGATTGCCTGTACATGGATGATTAAATTGGTAAAGAAAAGTAAGCTTTCATGGTTTGCTATCTATTGCTTGATTGTTGGAAGCATTGCTATCGGAGCAGCATTGTATATATAACAGAAACAGATGTCTCATATAGTACCACTTAGCGATCAGGATTATAAAGACGGGCAAGTGTTATTGTTTGATAAGCCCTTGGAATGGACCTCATTCCAATTGGTTAATAAGGTACGATGGCTCATTCGTAAGAACTTCAATATAAAAAAAATTAAGGTGGGTCATGCGGGAACTTTAGATCCTTTGGCTTCTGGTCTGATGATTATTTGTACCGGAAAGTTTACCAAGCGTATTGAAGAATTTATGGGTCAGGAAAAAGAATATACCGGCACCATTACTTTAGGTGGTACCACACCTTCTTATGATCTGGAAACTGATATTGATCAGACCTATCCTACAGATCATATAACAGAAGAAGCGATTTACGCTTTCGCGAAAGCGTATACAGGAACCATTCAACAATACCCTCCCATGTTTTCTGCCTTAAAGAAAGATGGAAAGCGATTATATGAGTTGGCTAGAGAAGGAAAAACGGTGAAGGTAGACGCACGTACGGTTATGATTTCGGAGTTTACTATTACTCGTATTTCCATGCCTGAGATTGATTTTAAAGTGCGCTGTAGTAAAGGAACATATATTAGATCTTTAGCTTTTGATTTTGGAAAAGATCTGAAAAGTGGTGCGCATCTTACGGCATTGCGACGAACCAAAATAGGTGACTTCACTGTGGAAAATGCGATAACAGTTACTGATTTTGAAAAGGAGATGAACGCTTGAGCATCCTTATAAATACGTTAAGGATGCAATAATCAGGTATGATTTTGGTTATTTTTGAAGAGTTATGAAGTTGTCGTCGGTAGATAAAGCCCTATTAATTACCTTCTCTGGTGCCTGTATGTTGGTGCTTGTTTTTTTCTTTCTGGGAGTAAAACCATATGACGATCCCATTCCTGAAGAGTTTTTTGAAATCCCAATGGTCGATGAAACCCTGGAAGATAATGCAGAAGAAATTCCAGAACTTGAAGAACCAAGCCTGCCTTCTAAAGTAGCAACGCATCAGGCATATGATGCAAATGCATTACGTGCTGAAAGTAAAAGGATATTTCAGGAAGAAGATGCCATAAGAGAAGCCATAGAAAAGCAACAATTACAAAGTGTTGCCGATCTTGATGCAGAGACCGACGCATTACTTGAAGAACAACAACACTCCAGAGAACTTGCCCTTGCTGAGAAACGCACTTTAGATGAAATGGCAATCAATGCAAGAGAGGAGAAACGCAATGCAACAAAAGGGAATCGGGAGAGTACGGTTTCCTATGATCTTAAAAATAGAACAGCACTTAAAATACCGAACCCTGTGTATACGTGTGATTCTAAAGGGATCATTGTTTTAGACATTCAGGTAAGTGCCAATGGGTTGATTACCAAAATGGATTATAATAAAAAAGCATCTTCTTCCTCAAATGGATGTCTCATTGATCAGGCTTTGTTTTATGCAAAACAGGCGCAGTTTGATAAAGCAACACGTATTGAACAAAAAGGAACGATAAGCTTTTCATTTCAAGGATAGTGTATTAAACCCGAATTATGCAATAGAAAATCTATTATGTTCTGAAATCACTG
>CAZPTJ010000047.1:0-16788 GCA_964589085.1 uncultured Flavobacteriaceae bacterium
ACAAATGGTAAAGAGGTGAATGCATACATCGGAGGTGAAGGTCACAATCTCCAGGAGCACTCGATAGTATTGGTTAGAGGTGGAAGGGTGAAAGATTTGCCAGGAGTTAGATATCATATTGTTCGTGGAGCTTTAGACACAGCAGGTGTTCAAGGTAGACTACAACGTAGATCTAAATACGGTGCAAAACGCCCTAAAAAGTAATTTAAACTTTTAAAGAGAAGAAATGAGAAAAAGACAGGCGAAAAAAAGACCACTTTTACCAGATCCGCGCTTTAATGATCAGTTAGTCACACGTTTTGTGAATATGATGATGTGGGATGGTAAGAAATCAGTAGCTTTTAAGGTATTCTATGATGCTATTGACATTGTAGAAGAAAAGAAAAATAATGACGAAAAATCGTCACTCGAAATATGGAAAGAGGCATTATCAAATGTTATGCCTCACGTAGAAGTGCGTAGCCGTCGTGTAGGTGGTGCAACTTTTCAAATCCCTATGCAGATCCGTCCGGATCGTAAGATTTCAACAGCAATGAAATGGTTGATTAGTTACTCTAGAAAGCGTAACGAAAAATCAATGGCTCAAAAACTGGCTGCAGAGATTCTAGCAGCAGCAAAAGAAGAAGGAGCTGCTGTTAAAAAACGTACGGATACGCATAAAATGGCTGAAGCAAATAAAGCATTCTCTCACTTTAGATTTTAATAGATAAAATGGCAAGAGATTTAAAATATACAAGAAACATTGGTATTGCAGCTCATATTGATGCTGGTAAAACTACTACTACCGAACGTATATTGTTTTATACTGGGGTGAGTCACAAAATAGGTGAAGTACATGATGGTGCTGCAACTATGGACTGGATGGAGCAAGAGCAGGAACGTGGAATCACAATTACTTCTGCTGCTACTACGTGTACTTGGCAATTTCCAACGGAGAATGGGCAACCTACTCCAGATGCAAAAGGGTACCACTTTAATATTATTGATACTCCTGGACACGTTGATTTTACTGTTGAAGTAAATAGATCTTTACGTGTACTTGATGGGTTGGTTTTCTTATTTAGTGCAGTTGATGGTGTGGAGCCTCAATCGGAGACTAACTGGAGGTTGGCTGATAATTATAAAGTACCACGTATTGGTTTCGTAAATAAAATGGATCGTCAGGGATCTAACTTCCTTGCTGTGTGTCAGCAAGTAAAAGATATGTTAGGTTCAAATGCGGTACCTATTGTTTTGCCTATTGGTGATGAAGCTGATTTTAGAGGTATTGTTGATCTGGCAAAGAATAGAGCAATTGTTTGGCACGAAGATAATTTCGGATCTACTTTTGACGTGATAGATATTCCTGCAGAAATGGAGGATGAGGTACGAGAGTACAGAGGAGCTTTAGTTGAAGCTGTAGCGGAGTATGATGAAACCCTAATGGAAAAATTCTTCGAAGACGAAGATTCTATTACTGAAGAAGAAATGCATGCTGCATTGAGAGCCGCCGTTATGGATAGAGCAATCATCCCTATGGTATGTGGATCTTCATTTAAAAATAAAGGAGTTCAATTCTTGTTGGATGCCGTATGTAGATACCTTCCTTCTCCATTAGACAAAGATGATATTGTTGGAATTGATCCAAATACAGAATTAGAAGTTTCTCGTAAACCAGATGTTAAGGAACCTTTTTCTGCACTGGCGTTTAAGATTGCTACAGATCCTTTTGTAGGTCGTTTAGCTTTCTTTAGAACCTATTCAGGTCGTTTGGATGCAGGGTCATATATATTAAATAACCGTTCAGGTAAAAAAGAGCGTATCTCACGTATTTATCAAATGCACTCTAATAAACAGAATGCAATTGATTATATAGAAGCAGGAGATATTGGAGCGGCCGTAGGATTTAAAGATATCAAGACAGGAGACACCATGTCAGCTGAAAAGCATCCTATTGTACTTGAATCTATGGATTTTCCTGATCCGGTAATAGGGATTGCTGTAGAGCCTAAAACAAAGGCAGACGTAGATAAACTAGGGATGTCATTGGCTAAGCTAGCAGAAGAAGATCCTACTTTTCAGGTAAAAACTGATGAGGCTTCTGGCCAGACCATTATCTCTGGTATGGGAGAGCTTCACTTGGATATTATCGTTGATCGTCTTAGACGTGAGTTTAAGGTTGAGGTAAATCAAGGACAGCCGCAGGTAGAGTATAAAGAAGCTATTACTGCTGTTGCAGATCATCGAGAGGTGTATAAAAAACAATCTGGTGGTCGCGGTAAATTTGCAGATATTGTATTTACACTTGAGCCGGCAGAAGAAGGTAAGACAGGCCTTGAATTCACCTCTACAATTAAAGGTGGTAATGTTCCTAAAGAATTTATCCCTTCTATTGAAAAAGGATTTAAAATGGCGATGCAAAATGGCCCATTAGCGGGTTATGAAGTAGATGCTATGAAAGTGACGTTGAAAGATGGATCATATCACGATGTAGATTCTGATCAACTTTCTTTTGAGTTAGCAGCTAAGCTAGGTTTTAGAAATGCTGCAAAAGCAGCAAAAGCCGTGATTATGGAGCCCATAATGAAGTTGGAAGTGATTACTCCCGAAGAAAATATGGGTGATATCGTGGGAGATCTTAACCGTCGTCGTGGACAAGTGAGTGATATGGGTGACCGTGCAGGTGCAAAAACTGTAAAAGCCACCGTACCACTTTCAGAAATGTTTGGGTATGTAACAACATTAAGAACATTGTCTTCTGGACGTGCCACTTCGACTATGGAATTTTCTCACTATGCAGAGACTCCTTCAAATATTTCTGAAGAAGTTATAGCGGCAGCAAAAGGAACAGCAAACGTTTAATTTACTAAGAGATGAGTCAAAAAATTAGAATAAAACTTAAATCTTACGATCATAACTTAGTAGATAAGTCTGCTGAGAAAATCGTTAAGACGGTAAAGACTACCGGAGCTGTGGTTACAGGTCCTATTCCTTTGCCAACACATAAAAAAATATTTACAGTATTACGTTCTCCACACGTTAATAAAAAGTCTCGTGAGCAATTTCAATTAAGTTCATATAAAAGACTTTTGGATATCTATTCTTCATCGTCAAAAACTATTGATGCATTGATGAAATTGGAGTTGCCAAGTGGAGTTGAAGTAGAGATTAAAGTTTAAGTAGTCGCGCTTTCGCGAAAGCTTATTCGTAAGCAAACATGTCCTGAGCTGCGGGCGAGGGAAAAACGGTTAAAAGTACATTCAGGGTTGAACGTATTTTGACCCTGTTTTTTTGAATTGAATTTTAATAATTAATTATAAATAAATATGTCTGGGTTAATCGGAAAAAAAGTAGGTATGACCAGCATCTTTGATGAGAACGGGAAGAATATTCCCTGTACTGTCATAGAAGCAGGTCCCTGCGTAGTTACCCAAGTCAGAACCGAAGATACTGACGGGTATGAAGCCCTTCAACTTGGTTTCGATGACGCAAAAAAGGCAAACAAAGCTGCTAGCGGTCACGCTAAAAAAGCAGGAACGGTTGCAAAACGCAAAGTTGTCGAATTCCAGGGATTTGAAGGAGAGTTTAAATTGGGAGACACTATAGGTGTTGATCATTTTGTTGAAGGAGAATTTGTTGATGTCTCTGGGACATCAAAAGGTAAAGGTTTTCAAGGTGTTGTTAAGCGTCATGGCTTTGCTGGAGTTGGTCAAGCCACACACGGTCAACATAATCGTTTGAGAGCTCCTGGATCCATTGGTGCGGCATCGTACCCTGCACGCGTTTTTAAAGGAATGCGTATGGCAGGTCAAATGGGTGGAGATAGAGTTAAAGTGCAAAACTTACGAGTATTGAAAGTAGTTCCTGAAAAGAATTTACTTGTTGTCAAAGGATGTGTTCCTGGTCATAAGAATGCTTATGTAACTATTCAGAAATAATGGAAGTAGCAGTTTTAGATATTAATGGAAAAGAAACAGGGAGAAAGGCAAACCTTTCTGATACTGTTTTTGGAATTGAGCCTAATAAACATGCTGTTTACTTAGATGTGAAGCAATATCTTGCTAATCAACGTCAGGGAACGCATAAGGCAAAAGAACGTGCAGAAATAACTGGTTCTACTCGTAAGATCAAAAAACAAAAAGGTACAGGTACTGCACGAGCAGGAAGTATCAAATCTCCTGTATTTAAAGGTGGAGGTAGAGTATTTGGTCCTAGACCACGTTCTTACGCCTTTAAACTTAATAAGGGATTGAAACGTTTAGCTCGTAAATCAGCCCTTACGCTTAAGGCAAATGATAAAGCTATTACGATAGTTGAAGATTTTACTTTAGAAGCACCAAGAACCAAAGATTTTATTGCGATTTTGAAAGCTCTAGGAATTGAGAGTAAAAAATCTTTGATCGTGTTGGGTGACTCAAATAATAATGTATATTTGTCGTCACGCAATTTAAAAACTTCTGAAGTTGTAACTAGCTCAGAATTAAGCACATATAAGATAATGAATGCTAATAATGTTGTGTTGTTAGAAGGTTCTTTAGAAGGGATTGTGTCAAATTTAGAAAAGTAGATCATCATGAGTATTTTGATAAAACCAGTGATTACCGAAAAAGCGACGATGGATAGTGAGTTGAGAAATCGCTATACGTTTGAGGTAAAAACAAATGCTAATAAGGTTGAAATTAAAAAAGCTGTTGAAGCTACTTATGGTGTTTCTGTTGAAAAAGTAAGAACAATTAATGTCCGCCCTAATCGCAAGACTCGTTATACGAAGACTGGGATTGTTACTGGTAAAACAAATGCTATTAAAAAGGCAATTGTACAGGTGGCGGAAGGTGATACAATAGATTTTTATAGCAACATTTAATTTTAAAAAATGTCAGTAAGAAAATTAAAACCTATCACTCCTGGACAGCGATTTAGAGTAGTTAATGGCTATGATGCTATTACTACTGATAAGCCGGAAAAAAGCCTTTTGGCTCCGAAAAAACGTTCTGGAGGTAGAAACAATCAAGGAAAAATGACCATGCGCTACAAAGGTGGTGGTCATAAGAAACGTTATAGAATCATAGATTTTAAACGTAATAAAACTGGAATCCCTGCTACCGTAGCAACTATCGAGTACGATCCTAATAGAACCGCATTTATTGCACTATTAAATTATCAAGATGGTGAGAAACGTTACGTGATAGCTCAGAATGGATTGAAAGTAGGACAGAATATAGTTTCTGGATCTAATATAGCACCCGAAATAGGGAATGCGATGCCTCTTTCTGACATTCCATTAGGAACGATCATTTCTTGTATAGAGTTAAGACCTGGGCAAGGAGCTGTTATGGCTCGTAGTGCTGGTGCATTTGCTCAATTAATGGCTAGAGATGGTAAGTTTGCGACTGTAAAATTACCTTCAGGAGAGACACGATTAATTTTAGTCACTTGTCTCGCTACGATTGGAGCTGTTTCAAATAGCGATCATCAGTTGATTGTGTCTGGAAAAGCTGGACGTAGTCGTTGGTTAGGTCGTCGTCCACGTACAAGACCTGTGGTTATGAATCCAGTAGATCACCCGATGGGTGGTGGGGAAGGTAAATCTTCCGGAGGACATCCAAGATCAAGAAAAGGATTGCCTGCAAAAGGATATAGAACACGTTCTAAAACCAAGCAGAGTAATAAATATATTGTAGAACGTAGAAAGAAATAATAAGATATGGCACGTTCATTAAAAAAAGGACCTTACGTTCACTATAAATTAGAAAGAAAAGTAGCTGCAAATGTTGAAGCAAATAAGAAGACTGTGATTAAAACCTGGTCTCGGGCTTCAATGATTACTCCAGATTTTGTGGGGCAAACAATTGCAGTTCATAATGGCCGACAGTTTGTTCCTGTGTATATCACAGAGAATATGGTAGGACATAAATTGGGAGAATTTTCACCTACACGATCGTTTAGAGGTCATGCAGGAGCAAAGAATAAAGGTAAAAAATAAGAGAAGTCATGGGAGTTCGTAAAAGAGAAGCAGCAGACCGTCGCAAGGAGGCTAATAAAAGTATTGCTTTCGCGAAATTGAATAACTGCCCAACCTCTCCGCGTAAAATGCGATTAGTTGCAGATATGATTCGCGGTGAAAAAGTAGAAAGAGCACTTCACTTATTGAGGTTTAGTAGTAAAGAAGCGTCACGTCGTGTTGAAAAATTAGTGCTTTCTGCTATTGCAAATTGGGAAGCAAAAAATGAAGAGGCGAGTATAGAAGATGCAGATTTATTTATTAAGGAGATTAGAGTAGATAGTGGGAGTATGCTTAAACGCTTACGTCCTGCGCCTCAAGGTCGAGCACATAGAATAAGAAAACGCAGCAATCACGTTACAGTAGTGCTTGGTGCAAATGATAACACGCAAAGCTAGAACGTAAATGGGACAGAAAACAAATCCAATAGGAAATCGCCTTGGTATTATCAGAGGATGGGAATCAAACTGGTACGGAGGTAATGATTATGGTGATAAATTGGCCGAAGATGATAAAATCAGACGCTACATTCACGCACGTTTAAGTAAAGCAAGTGTGTCGCGTGTTATTATCGAACGTACCCTTAAACTAGTTACAGTAACAATAACTACAGCCAGACCTGGTATCATTATAGGTAAAGGTGGTCAGGAAGTAGATAAGCTTAAAGAAGAGCTTAAAAAGATTACTGAAAAAGAAGTTCAGATCAATATTCATGAGATTAAGCGCCCAGAATTGGATGCACATCTAGTAGGATCTTCTGTAGCGCGTCAGATTGAGGGACGTATTTCATATCGTCGTGCAATTAAAATGGCAATCGCAGCAGCAATGCGTATGAATGCTGAGGGAATAAAGATTCAAATTTCCGGACGTTTAAATGGTGCTGAAATGGCACGTTCAGAATCGTATAAGGATGGACGTATACCATTATCGACGTTCAGAGCAGATATTGATTATGCATTAGTTGAAGCACATACTACCTATGGGAGATTAGGAGTAAAAGTGTGGATAATGAAGGGTGAAGTATATGGTAAAAGAGAACTTTCTCCTTTAGTCGGATTACAAAAGAAATCAGGCAAAGGCGGTGGCAGAAAAGATAACCGAGGACCACGTCGTAGAAAGTAATTTATAAAGACAGTAAAAATGTTACAGCCTAAGAAAACAAAATTTCGTAAACAGCAAAAAGGTCGCATGAAAGGACTTTCTCAAAGAGGTCACGTGCTTTCAAACGGGACATTTGGGATTAAGTCTTTAGATTCTAACTTTTTGACCGCGAGACAAATTGAGGCGGCCCGTATTGCGGCTACTCGATTTATGAAAAGAGAAGGACAGTTGTGGATTAAAATATTCCCGGATAAGCCTATTACCAAAAAACCACTTGAAGTACGTATGGGTAAGGGTAAAGGAGCCGTAGAATATTGGGCAGCTGTTGTAAAACCAGGACGTATTCTTTTTGAAGTAGGAGGAGTTCCTGAGCCCGTGGCTAGAGAAGCTTTAAGACTGGCAGCTCAAAAACTACCGGTAAAAACTAAATATATTGTAGCTAGAGATTTTTCAGCTGAGTAAACTTTGAAAAAATGAAACAATCAGAAGTAAAAGAATTGTCTTTAGCAGCATTGCAAGAAGAACTGGGAAAGGCAAAAAAAGCATATTCAGATTTAAAAATGGCACATACAATTAGTCCATTGGAGAATCCAATACAGTTACGCGGTTTAAGACGAACTGTAGCAAGAATAGCAACAGAGTTAACAAAACGTGAATTACAATAAGCGCATTAAGATGGAAAAAAGAAATCTAAGAAAAGAGCGTATAGGTGTTGTTACCAGCAGTAAAATGCAAAAATCGATAGTGGTAGCTGAAGTTAAAAAGGTGAAGCACCCTATGTACGGGAAGTTCGTATTGAAGACGAAGAAGTATGTTGCGCACGATGAACAAAACGATTGTAATGAAGGTGATACTGTAAGGATAATGGAAACGCGTCCTTTAAGTAAATCTAAGTGTTGGAGACTCGTAGAAATAATAGAAAGAGCTAAATAAGAAGTTATGGTACAGCAAGAATCAAGATTAAAAGTAGCTGATAATACTGGAGCAAAAGAAGTATTGACTATTCGAGTATTAGGCGGTACCAAACGAAGATATGCCTCAGTTGGTGATAAGATTGTTGTTTCTGTAAAAGATGCAACCCCAAATGGTCAGGTAAAAAAAGGTGCTGTTTCTACGGCGGTAGTTGTGCGTACTAAAAAAGAAGTGCGTCGTCCGGATGGATCATATATTAGGTTTGATGATAATGCCTGTGTGTTATTAACTGCACAAGGTGAAATGAGAGGGACCAGAGTTTTTGGGCCTGTGGCTAGAGAGTTAAGAGATAAGCAATTTATGAAAATTGTATCATTGGCACCTGAGGTGTTATAATACGAGTCGGAATGAAAAAAGTTAAAATAAAATCAGGAGATACCGTTCAAGTTATTGCTGGAGACCATAAAGGTCAGGAAGGTAAAGTTGTACGTTTGTCTAAGGATAAGTCTAAGGCTATTGTTGAGGGAGTGAATATGGTGAAGAAACATGAGAAGCCTAGTGCATCAAACCCTCAAGGTGGTATAAAAGAAATGGAAGCACCCCTTCATATTTCAAACTTATCACTTATAGATACGAATGGAAAAACGACTCGTGTTGGATACCGAATGGAAGGAGACAAGAAAGTTCGTTTTGCAAAAACAACCAACGAAATAATTTAGTGATGTCATATACACCAAGATTAAAACAAGAGTATAGAGATCGTGTAGTAACTGCGCTTACCGAGGAGTTCGGATATAAAAATATTATGCAGGTACCGCGATTGAGGAAAATAGTAGTTTCCAGAGGTGTTGGGGCTGCAGTTGCTGATAAGAAGTTGATCGATAATGCGGTAGAAGAGTTATCTACGATTACAGGTCAAAAGGCAGTGGCTACCATTTCCAAAAAGGATGTGGCCTCTTTTAAATTAAGAAAAGGGATGCCTATCGGTGCTAAAGTTACTTTGCGTGGCGAGCGTATGTATGAGTTTTTAGATCGTTTAATTACTTCAGCTTTACCTCGAGTAAGAGATTTTGGCGGAATCAATGCTACAGGCTTTGATGGAAGAGGTAATTATAGTATGGGTGTTACGGAACAAATTATTTTTCCTGAAATCAATATAGATCGAATAAAGAGAATTGAAGGTATGAATATTACTTTCGAAACCTCTGCAGATACAGATAAAGAAGCAAAGTCACTTTTA
Source organism: uncultured Flavobacteriaceae bacterium (assembly GCA_964589085.1). GTDB lineage: Bacteria > Bacteroidota > Bacteroidia > Flavobacteriales > Flavobacteriaceae > Dokdonia. The sequence goes on from CAZPTJ010000047.1 coordinate 9,234, forward strand.
GGTGAGTTAGGATTACCTTTTAAAAGAAATTAAGTATGGCTAAAGAATCAATGAAGGCTCGTGAAGTAAAAAGAGCTAAAACAGTTGCAAAGTACGCCGAGAAGAGAAAAGCGTTAAAAGAAGCAGGAGATTATGAAGCATTACAAAAGCTTCCTAAAAATGCTTCACCTATACGTATGCATAACCGTTGCAAGTTAACGGGTCGTCCTAAAGGATATATGAGACAGTTTGGTATCTCACGTGTTACATTCCGTGAGATGGCAAATCAAGGACTTATTCCTGGTGTTAAAAAAGCAAGCTGGTAAATAAATTTAAACTGGTAGCGGGTTCTGTTTTCGCGAAAGCAGAAAACTACTTCCGAAACATAAATAAATGAATACAGATACAATTGCAGATTTTCTAACGCGTATTAGAAATGCGGCTGCGGCAAATCACAGAGTCGTTGAGATCCCAGCATCAAACCTTAAGAAGGAGATGACTAAGATCTTATTTGATCAAGGCTATATTTTGAGCTATAAATTTGAGGATACAACCGCTCAAGGTTCTATTAAGATAGCTTTAAAATATGATAAGTTTACTAAGGAATCAGTGATTAGAGATATCCAGAGAATAAGTAAACCAGGTTTACGTAAATATGCATCTTCAAATGAGTTGCCACGTATACTTAATGGTTTAGGTATTGCTATCATTTCTACATCAAAAGGTGTAATGACTGGTAAACAAGCACAACAACAAAATGTTGGAGGAGAAGTCCTCTGTTACGTTTACTAATCTGTAAAAAGGATAAAGAGATGTCAAGAATAGGTAAAAATCCGATTACAATGCCAGAAGGTGTTACTGTTGATGTAACTGATGGTGTTGTTACAGTAAAAGGAAAATTAGGTGAGTTGAAACAAGAAATTTCAGATATCACCGTAAAGATAGAAGATGGTGTTATCAGTTTGGAACGTCCATCTGAGAAAAAAGACCATAAAGCCAAGCATGGATTGTATAGGGCTTTAATCAATAATATGATTGAAGGAGTTTCTAAAGGATTTACTAAAGAGTTAGAGCTTGTGGGTGTTGGATATAGAGCAAGTAATCAAGGGCAAAAATTAGATTTGGCTGTTGGCTTTTCTCATAATATTGTATTTGAGATTGCTCCAGAAATTAAAATAGAAACAGTTTCTGAAAAAGGAAAAAATCCAATTGTAAAATTAACATCCTATGACAAACAACTTGTAGGACAGGTAGCCGCAAAGATTCGTGGTTTTAGAAAACCGGAGCCATATAAGGGTAAAGGTATCAAGTTTGTAGGAGAAGAAATAAGAAGAAAAGCAGGTAAATCTGCATAATCATAGACGATCATGGCATTATCAAAGAGCGAAAGACGAAAGAGAATTCATTTACGAATTCGGAATACGATTTCTGGAACGTCAGAACGTCCTAGACTTTCAGTTTTTAGAAGCAATAATGAAATTTATGCACAATTGGTGGATGATCTTTCAGGCAAAACTATAGGTGCTGCTTCTTCCAGAGATAAGGACATTGCGGGAGCAACAGGAAGCAAATCAGATGTTGCTAAACTTGTTGGAAAAGCAATTGCAGAAAAAGCATCAAAATCAGGTATAGAATCTGTGGTTTTTGATCGTGGAGGTTATTTATATCACGGTAGAGTTAAACAATTAGCAGAAGGCGCCAGAGAAGGTGGTTTAAAATTCTAAGAATATAGTATGTATCAGAATTATAAAAATGTTGAAACGGTAAAACCTAGTGGTCTTGAACTTAAAGATCGCCTTGTAGGTGTGCAACGTGTGACTAAAGTTACAAAAGGGGGTAGAGCATTTGGTTTTTCTGCCATTGTAGTTGTAGGAGATGAAAATGGTGTTGTTGGGCAAGGTTTAGGAAAATCTAAAGAAGTTGCTTCTGCTATTGCCAAGGCTGTTGAAGATGCTAAGAAAAATCTTGTGCGTATACCTTTAACTAAAGGAACAATTCCTCACGAACAAAAAGGGAAGTATGGCGGAGCGAGAGTTTTATTAATGCCAGCTGCGGCAGGTACCGGTGTAATTGCTGGTGGAGCGATTCGTGCAGTTCTTGAATCTGTCGGAGTACATGACGTACTTTCTAAGAATCAGGGATCTTCAAATCCTCATAATGTGGTGAAAGCTACTTTTGATGCATTATTGCAATTGAGAAGTGCTGAAACTGTTGCCAGACAACGAGGTATATCGTTAGATAAAGTGTTTAAAGGTTAAAACAAAGAATAATGGCAAAGATCAAAGTAACTAAAGTACGCAGTGCAATCAATCGTCCTAAAGATCAAAAAAGAACGTTAGAAGCACTTGGGTTAAGAAAGATAGGTCAAGTAAAGGAGCATGATAGTTCGCCAAGTGTTCTGGGTATGATAAATAAAGTAAGTCATTTAGTTTCTGTAGAGGAAGCTTAAATAAACAATATACATGGATTTAAGTAGCTTACAACCTGCTAAAGGTTCAGTTAAAAAGAATGATGGCCGTCGCGGTCGTGGGCAAGCTACCGGAAACGGTGGAACTGCTGGACGTGGTCATAAAGGAGCAAAGTCTAGATCTGGATATTCCAGAAAAATAGGTTTTGAAGGAGGTCAGATGCCTTTACAAAGACGTGTTCCTAAATTCGGTTTTAAAAATATAAATCGTAAGGAGTATGCAGGAGTTAATCTTGATACATTACAAGCTTATGTTGAAGCTGGACGTATTAAGGATGAGGTTACTCTTGAAGCCTTAATAGATAACCGACTTGTCGGTAAAAACGATTTGGTAAAAATATTAGGTAGAGGTGAGCTTAAAGCGAAACTAAAAGTTAGCGCTCATAAGTTTACGGCTTCAGCTCAGAAGGCAATTGAAGCAGCCGGAGGAGAAACAGTAGTTTTATAATTGTAAAACAGAAGGATGAAATTTTTAGATACATTAAAAAGCGTTTGGAAAATTGATGAGTTAAAGAATAGAATTCTTTTAACCCTAGGCCTTCTGTTGATTTACCGTTTTGGGGCGCAGATTGTCCTTCCAGGAATGGACGCCACAGAATTAAGTGGTTTTGCTGCCAATTTTGAAGGTGGTGGTTTAGGAGGTATATTAAACGCTTTTACTGGTGGAGCTTTTTCTAATGCTTCTGTATTTGCTTTAGGGATTATGCCATATATTTCTGCTTCTATTGTTGTGCAATTGATGGGAATAGCAATTCCTTATCTTCAAAAACTTCAAAAAGAAGGAGAAAGTGGTCGTCGTAAAATCAATCAGATTACCAGATGGTTAACCATAGGTATCTGTTTAGTTCAGGCACCAGGATATTTAGCAGCACTGCCTACACTCGGAGTACCTGAAGCGGCATTTGTATTAGGGAGAACACCTTTATTCTATGTGTCATCTGTAATTATCTTAGTGACTGGTTGTGTTTTTGCAATGTGGCTAGGTGAAAAGATTACGGATAAGGGAATTGGTAATGGTATTTCTCTATTAATTATGGTAGGTATCATTGCTACACTTCCTCAAGCATTTATTCAGAATGCAGTATCTAGATTGGAAGCAGGAAATGGAGGAGCGATTTTAATCCTTATTGAGGTGGCTCTTTGGTTTGTTATAATACTATTAAGTGTATTCCTGGTCATGGCCGTGAGACAGATACCAGTATCATACGCCAGAAGAACAGCGAGTGGAGGGTATGAAAAAAATGTTTTCGGAAGTCGTCAGTATATTCCTTTAAAGCTTAACGCCTCAGGAGTAATGCCTATTATATTTGCGCAGGCCATTATGTTTGTACCTGGTTTAATAGGCGGTTTGGGCTTTTTAAAGGAGACCAGTACAGGGCAATGGTTAGTCCAAGAATTTGGAGCTAATATCTTTGGATTTTGGTACAATCTGGTATTTGCATTATTGATAATTGTTTTTACCTATTTCTATACGGCAATTACGGTGCCTACTAATAAAATGGCCGATGATTTAAAAAGAAGCGGTGGTTTTATTGCAGGGATCAGACCTGGTTCAGAAACAGCCGAATATTTAGATAGAATTATGTCACAAATCACATTGCCAGGATCTATATTCCTAGCGTTGATTGCTATTTTTCCGGCATTTGCAAATAAAATTGTAGGTATAGGATCTGGATGGGCATTGTTTTTTGGCGGAACTTCTTTATTGATTATGGTTGGTGTAGCAATAGATACCATGCAACAAATAAATTCATACCTGCTTAATAGACATTATGATGGTTTAATGAAATCAGGTAAAAATCGTAAAGCAGTAGCATAATGGCAAAACAACCAGCAATAGAACAAGACGGATCAATTATAGAAGCATTGTCTAACGCCATGTTTCGTGTAGAATTGGAAAACGGGCATGTAGTTACCGCACATATTTCTGGTAAAATGCGTATGCATTACATTAAATTATTACCAGGAGATAAAGTTAAATTGGAAATGAGTCCTTATGATTTATCAAAGGCTCGAATTACCTATAGATATTAAATAAAGGAGCTTGAGATGAAAGTAAGAGCATCAATAAAAAAGAGAAGTGCCGATTGTAAGATTGTACGTCGCAAAGGCAGATTGTATGTTATTAATAAAAAGAACCCTAGGTTTAAACAAAGACAAGGTTAAGAGTTATGGCTAGAATTGCAGGGATAGATATCCCAAAACATAAGAGAGGTGTAATTGCTTTAACATACATCTTCGGTATAGGAAAAAGCAGAGCAAAAGAAATTTTGAGTACTGCAAAAGTTTCTGAAGATAAGAAAGTGTCTGATTGGGATGATGCAGAAATCGGTCGCATACGTGAGGCAGTAGGTGGTTATACTATCGAGGGTGAATTACGTAGTGAAGTACAATTGAACATTAAGCGATTAATGGATATCGGTTGTTACAGAGGAATTCGTCATCGTGTTGGACTCCCTTTAAGAGGACAACGTACTAAGAATAACTCGCGTACACGAAAAGGAAAGCGTAAAACTGTTGCAAATAAAAAGAAAGCAACTAAATAATAAGCGGTAGTAATGGCAAAGCAAAGCACAAAAAAGCGTAAAGTAGCTGTAGAATCTACTGGAGAAGCTCATATATCTGCTTCTTTCAATAACTTGATTATTTCTTTAACAAACAAAAAGGGTGATGTGATCTCTTGGTCTTCTGCCGGTAAAATGGGATTTAGAGGATCAAAGAAAAATACACCATATGCGGCACAAGTGGCAGCAGAAGATTGTGCGAAAGTAGCACATGAAGCTGGACTTCGTAAAGTAAAAGTGTATGTTAAAGGTCCAGGTAATGGAAGAGAATCTGCAATAAGAGCAATTCACAATAATGGTATCGAAGTGACTGAAATAATCGATGTTACTCCAATGCCTCACAATGGTTGTCGTCCACCAAAAAGACGTCGCGTATAATTTTAATTAACAATCAAGGGGAAGCTGGTTTGCGAAGGATTGACCTTAATTCCTACCACCCTTGAAAAATCAACTGTAAATGGCAAGATATACTGGTCCAAAAACAAAGATCGCCAGAAAATTTGGCGAAGCAATTTTCGGAGACGATAAGTCCTTCGATAAAAGAAATTACCCTCCTGGACAACACGGGAACAATAGAAGAAGGGGTAAAAAATCTGAATATGCTATCCAACTTCAGGAGAAGCAGAAAGCTAAATATACCTATGGTATTTTAGAAAGACAATTCAGAAACCTTTATGATAAAGCTAATCGTGCAAATGGAATTACTGGTGAAGTATTACTTCAATTATGTGAGTCTCGTTTGGATAACGTAGTCTATAGAATGGGAGTTTCTCCTTCTAGAAGAGGCGCACGTCAGCTTGTTGGTCATCGTCACATTACTGTAAATGGAGAAATTGTAAATATACCTTCGTATCAAGTAAAACCTGGGGATGTTGTGGGAGTTAGAGAAAAATCAAAATCTTTAGAGGCTGTTACAAATTCATTGGATAATGCAAATCACGTTTATGAGTGGATATCCTGGAATAGTGATAAGAAAGAAGGGACTTTTGTTGCAGTACCGCAACGTATTCAAATCCCGGAAAATATAAATGAGCAGTTCATCGTCGAATTGTACTCTAAGTAATTAATCAACGTTAGAAAACAAGATATGGCAATATTAAATTTCCAGAAACCTGACAAAGTCATTATGATAGATTCAACGGACTTTGAAGGTAAATTTGAATTCAGACCTTTAGAACCCGGTTATGGTTTAACTGTGGGGAATGCCTTAAGACGTGTATTGCTTTCTTCACTTGAAGGATTTGCAATTACTTCAGTACGTATAGAAGGTGTAGATCATGAGTTTTCTACAATGGCAGGAATAGTTGAAGATGTTACAGAAATCATTTTAAATCTTAAGCAAATAAGATTTAAAAGACAGATTGAAGAAATTGACAATGAAACTGTAACAATTTCACTTTCAGGAATTGAACAATTAACTGCAGGAGATTTCCAAAAATTCATTTCAGGTTTTCAAGTACTTAATCCAGACCTTGTTGTTGCAAATATGGACAAGAAGGTTAATATTAATCTTGAAATTACGATAGAGAAAGGAAGAGGATATGTCCCTGCTGAAGAAAATAAAAAGTCTAATGCTCCTTTGGGAACAATTTTTACAGATTCTATATATACACCTATTAGAAATGTAAAATACAGTATTGAGAACTTCCGTGTAGAACAAAAGACCGATTATGAAAAATTGGTTTTTGAAATTATCACAGATGGATCGATTCACCCCAAAGATGCTTTGACAGAAGCTGCCAAGACGCTTATTCATCATTTCATGTTATTCTCAGACGAGCGTATTACATTGGAGGCTGATGAGATTGCTCAAACAGAGACCTATGATGAAGAGTCTTTGCATATGAGACAATTATTGAAGACGAAGCTTATTGATATGGATCTTTCCGTTAGAGCATTGAATTGCTTAAAAGCGGCTGAAGTTGAAACTTTAGGAGATCTGGTTTCTTATAACAAAAATGACTTAATGAAGTTTAGAAATTTCGGTAAAAAATCACTTACTGAATTAGAAGAGCTTGTTAATGTTAAGGGACTAAGCTTTGGTATGGATTTGGCAAAATATAAATTAGACAAAGACTAATACATATTATTTCGCTATAGCGAAAAAATAATTAGAATCATGAGACACGGTAAGAAAATCAATCATTTAGGGAGAAAGTCTGCACATAGAAAGGCAATGTTGGCTAATATGGCTTGCTCTTTAATAGAACATAAAAGAATCAATACTACTGTTGCCAAAGCAAAAGCACTAAGACAGTTTATAGAGCCTCTTGTTACTAAATCTAAAGAAGATACAACGCATAATAGACGTATTGTTTTTAGTAGATTAAGACAGAAAGATGCGGTAACAGAATTGTTTAGAGATGTTGCGGTAAAAGTAGGTGAACGTCCTGGAGGATATACACGTATTATAAAATTAGGAAATCGATTAGGTGATAATGCTGATATGGCAATGATCGAATTGGTGGACTATAATGAGATTTATAATGCAGGGAAACCTGCCAAGAAAAAATCGACGCGTAGAAGTAGAAGAGGAAAAACATCT
>CAZPTJ010000048.1:0-16735 GCA_964589085.1 uncultured Flavobacteriaceae bacterium
TCTACATCAAAAATTAAGGTAGCATTTGGAGGTATTACGCCTCCGGCACCTCTGGCACCATACGCCAGGTTTGATGGAATCACTAGACGTGCTTTATCGCCTACGCCTAACAATTGAATCCCTTCATCCCATCCCGGAATAACTCTTCCTTCACCGATAGGAAAATCCAAGGGTTGATTACGTTTATATGAAGAATCAAATACAGTACCGTCGGTCAATTCTCCTTTATAATGTACAGATACGGTTTGTCCTACTTTAGGTTGTTGTCCTTCTCCTTTTTGAATAAACTGGTAACGTAAACCGCTTTCTGTTTTTTCAAAACCAGCAGCAATTTTTTGCAATGCTGCTTCGGCTGCTGCCGCTTCTTCTTCTATACGTTTCTGACGGGCTCCTTCAAAAGTTCTAAAGGCTTCTACAGCATTCCATGCTTCGGCGTCTGCTCCCTGTCGCACAATCTCTAAAGTATCAATCGTGTCTCCCTGAGTTACAGTATCTACAACTTCCTGTCCTTCAATCACTTTCCCAAAAACGGTATGCTTACCGTCTAAATGTGGTGTGGCAGTATGTGTGATAAAAAACTGACTCCCATTAGTTCCAGGGCCAGCATTGGCCATACTGAGAATTCCGGGAGCATCATGTTTTAAATCATCACGAAACTCATCATCAAACATATAACCAGGATTTCCCATACCACTCCCTTGAGGACAACCGCCTTGTATCATAAAATTTGAAATCACCCGATGAAAGCTTAGTCCATCATAATAAGGTGTTCCCTGAGGTTTTGGTTCGTTTTCCAAATTTCCTTCAGCTAAAGCAACGAAATTCCCAACTGTTCCAGGAGTTTTCTCATGTTCTAGTTTTACTAGAATTGCACCTTTTGGTGTATTGAATTTGGCATAAATACCGTCTTGCATTGTTCTAATTTTTAATGAGCTGCAAATATAGGGATTAGGAAAATTAGAGCAGAATTATAATGAAAAGAATATAGACTAAAGTATAGCATACTAAAGGCTATTAGTTAAGGTTTAATAATTAAGGAAATGTATTAAAGTGACATGACCTAATTAGCTACCTCACTGATAAACTTGATTCGGAAGAGTCGTAATTCTTCATCATCATAATCACCATCAAACTCTTCCATAGCGGTTTCGATTTCATCTGTTTCAGCTTCCATAAAATAATCATGGAGCTCTTCCTGTTGATCTTCATCCAGCAGATCGTCAATCCAATAATTGATATTAAGCTTTGTCCCACTATAAACAATGGCCTCCATCTCTTTAATAAAATCTACCATTTCCTTGCCTTTGGCGGCAGCTATATCATCTAATGGTAATTTGCGATCTACATTTTGTATGATATAAAGCTTAAGACCACTATTGGCACCAGTGCTCTTGACCACTAGATCATCTGGACGCATAATATCGTTTTCGTCTACGTATTTCGCGATAAGCGACACAAAATCGGCACCATATTTTTTAGCTTTTCCTTCTCCTACTCCGTGTACATTGGACAATTCTTCAATCGATATCGGATATTTAATCGCCATATCTTCCAGTGAGGGGTCCTGAAAAACAACAAATGGTGGTACATCTCGTTTTTTGGCAACGCTTTTTCGTAAATCTTTAAGCATTTTGACTAATGTCTTATCGGTACTTCCACCTCCGCCTTTTGCTGCAGTAATGATCGTATCATCAGCCTTTTCATCAAAAACATGATCCTCAGTCATCAGAAAAGATTCCGGATTTTCAATAAAGGATCGTCCTCTGGGTGTTATCTTAATGACCCCATACGTCTCAATATCTTTTTTAAGATATCCGGCTACCAATGCTTGTCGTATTAAAGCAAACCAATAATTGGAATCTTTACTATTCCCAGAACCAAAAAAGGCTTGTTTATCTGTCTCATGAGAATTAATTACCGCATTAGAGGTTCCTAAGAGTGTAAATACTACCTCTTTGGTCTTGTAAATTTCCTTTGTTTCCCAGACAACCTTAAGCAAGCAACATAGTTCATCTTTAGCTTCATGTTTCTTTTTAGGATGACGCATATTATCATCCATATCTCCTCCATCACCAGTTTCATTGTCAAAGGCTTCTCCAAAATAGTGCAGGATAAACTTACGTCGTGACATACTGGTTTCTGCATAAGCGACCATCTCTTGAAGCAATGCCTGTCCAATTTCCTGTTCGGCAACAGGCTTACCGCTCATAAATTTCTCTAGTTTTTCTATATCCTTATATGCGTAATATGCAAGGCAATGCCCTTCTCCTCCATCTCTACCAGCACGGCCGGTTTCCTGATAATAACTCTCAATACTCTTTGGAATATCATGGTGGATTACAAAGCGCACATCTGGCTTATCAATGCCCATTCCAAAGGCAATAGTAGCAACAACGACATCTGCATCTTCCATCAGGAACATATCCTGATGCCTTGCCCGTGTTTTTGCATCCAGACCAGCATGATAAGGAACTGCAGAAATACCATTTACCTGAAGGGCTTGTGCCAATTCCTCTACGCGTTTTCTACTGAGACAATAGACTATACCGCTCTTTCCCTGATTTTGTTTTACAAAACGAATGATGTCGGCATCAACATTTTTAGTCTTTGCACGAATCTCATAATATAAATTAGGACGATTAAAGGAAGCTTTGAAGTTATTAGCTTCAGTAATTCCTAAGTTCTTTAGAATATCTTCCTGTACTTTAGGTGTAGCTGTGGCCGTTACGGCTATAATAGGAATATTATCTCCTATACGTTTTATAATACTACGCAAGTTGCGATATTCTGGTCGAAAATCATGTCCCCACTCGCTGATACAGTGTGCTTCATCGATAGCCAGAAAAGATATTTTTACCGATCTAAGGAATTCTACATTTTCTTCTTTGGTTAATGATTCTGGAGCTACATACAATAGTTTTGTAACACCATTAGTCAAATCTTCTTTTACCTGTTTTACCTCTCCTTTTGTCAAAGAAGAGTTCAGCACATGAGCAATACCGTTTTCCTGTGAAATACCACGTAATGCATCTACCTGATTTTTCATCAGGGCTATTAATGGAGAAACGACAATAGCCGTTCCCTCTTTTAATAATGCAGGTAACTGGTAACATAGTGATTTGCCACCACCGGTGGGCATAATCACAAACGTGTGTTGATCGTTTACTATACTTTTAATGACTTCTTCCTGAAGCCCTTTAAACTGACCAAAACCAAAATATTTCTTTAAAGCTGCGTGTAAGTCAATATCCCTGAAACTCATAAATTCTTATGCATTTTGCATACCTTTGCTTAATCTAAATATACTAATTTCTATACGTTTTCCCATACGTTCGAAAACATATTAAATTAACAAAGTTTTGAACATTCAACAGCAAATTATTGCTAGCGCCCAAAAAACCATTGCAATTGAACAGGATGCAATTTTACAATTGCAAAACTGTATCGATGATGAATTTGCCGCTGCAGTCCAAACCATCTATAAGTCGAAAGGACGTGTAATCATTACAGGCATAGGCAAAAGTGCAATCATTGCCCAAAAAATTGTGGCAACCTTAAACAGTACAGGAACACCTGCAATCTTTATGCACGCGGCAGATGCTATACATGGTGATCTGGGTACGATACAAAAAGATGATACCGTTATCTGTATTTCTAAAAGCGGGAACACTCCTGAAATTAAAGTATTGGTTCCTTTAATTAAGCATACCCAAAACACACTGATCGCAATTACTTCAAACCGAGAATCGTTTTTAGGACAAGAGTCCGATTATATTCTACACGCTTACGCAAAAGAAGAGGCTTGTCCTAATAATCTGGCACCGACTACTAGTACAACAGCACAACTTGTTATGGGTGATGCACTGGCGGTTGCTTTACTCGATCTTAAAGGCTTTTCCAGTACCGATTTTGCCAAATATCACCCAGGTGGGGCTTTAGGAAAAAAATTATACTTGCGGGTACATAATCTTACAAGTACTCATGAAAAACCACAAGTAACTCCTCAAGCAACTGTCCGAGAGGTCATTGTAGAGATTTCGGCTAAAATGCTCGGTGCTACTGCCGTTATAGAAAACAATGAAATTATAGGCATTATTACCGATGGTGATCTACGCCGAATGTTATCGGCTAATGAAACTACTAAACATCTTACTGCTAAAGATATTATGAGCGCATCACCTAAGATTATTGACAATCAGGCCATGGCTATAGATGCTCTGGAAATGTTGGAAGAAAATGGTATTAGTCAGTTGCTGGCTATAGAAAATGGAATTTACGCTGGGATTGTACACATACATGACCTTATCAAAGAAGGAATACTTTAATGACTGCAAAAAAAGCAAAGAAAGATCCGCAGGAAATGTCGTTTCTGGATCACCTGGAAGTCTTACGTTGGCACTTAATACGTTCGACCTTAGCCATAGTTATTATAGCTGCTGTTGCCTTTATCTTTAGAGGTTTTATTTTTGATGTTATCATATTTGGCCCTTCTCATCCCGATTTTATCTCCTATGATGTACTTTGTAGAATATCTAGCATTTTTGGTTTGGAAAAAGGGTGTATTGGTGAAGAAGGACTTAATTTCAGCATACAGAGTCGTAAAGTCGCCGGGCAGTTTAATGCAGCAATTTGGACTGCTATAACCTCAGGGGTTGTTGTAGGATTCCCTTATATCCTATATGAATTCTGGAAATTTATTTCTCCTGGTTTATATGAAAAGGAACGCAAACATTCTAGAGGTTTTATTATCATCGCTTCTTTATTGTTTTTTATGGGGGTTATCTTCGGTTATTATGTGATTGCTCCGCTATCTGTAAACTTCCTTTCTGGTTTTAAAATCTCAGAAGATGTAATTAATGAGTTTGACATTGATTCCTATATAGCCCTGATCCGCGCATCTGTATTGGCTGCTGGCTTTATTTTTGAACTTCCTATTATCATTTATTTTTTAACCAAAATAGGTTTAGTCACTCCTGAATTTTTGCGTAAATATCGTAAGTACGCTCTAGTAATCGTACTTATCCTAGCTGCAGTCATTACTCCTCCAGATGTATCAACTCAAATCATTGTAGCCGTACCTATTCTTGTGCTATATGAAATAAGTATACACATCAGTAGGATTGTTGTTAACAGAGAAAAAAGACGACTAAAAGCACAAGGCCTGGCCTAGTTTCAAATAACAAATTCCATATTTCAAAACACTAAAAGACTATGAGTGATATCGTTCAGGATTTTAATGATTATCGTTCAAAGATGAACGAAAAAATACTCGCTGATAATAATAAGATTGTCAAGCGTATTTTTAATCTAGATACTAATGCTTTTGCACCTGGCGCATTAGATGTAAAGACTAAAGAATTATTAGGACTTGTCGCTTCAACTGTGCTACGTTGCGATGATTGTGTACGGTATCATTTGGAAACCTGTCATAAGGAAGGAGTAACTACTGAAGAAATGATGGAAACTATGGGTATTGCCACACTTGTTGGTGGTACAATTGTGATACCTCATTTACGCAGAGCTAGAGAATATTGGGAAATTTTAGAAGATCAGAATTCCTGATTTATGAAAAAATTCTGGCTTGTATTTTCTGCCAATTTTGTTATTTATGGGCTTATCATGATTTTCTTTGAATTTATGGACAGCACACCTATAGATTGGATAAAATTAGGAGTTCAAACTTTGATTTTTTCTTTAATAACAAGTCTTATTTTTATCCGATATAATACTAAATTCAAGCGTTAACATCCTATTAAACCTCTTTGTGTAAGAAGTAAAAAAAGTATCTTTGGCAATCTATGAAGCTGCGTGCAGAAAATTTAATGAAATCCTATAAAGGCCGAAAGGTTGTTAAAGGGATTTCTGTAGAAGTTAATCAGGGAGAGATCGTTGGATTATTAGGACCTAATGGAGCTGGTAAAACAACATCTTTCTATATGATTGTGGGGCTTATCAAACCTAATGGAGGAAAAATCTATTTGGATCAACAGGAGATTACCAAATACCCGATGTACAAACGAGCACAAAATGGGATTGGATATCTGGCTCAGGAGGCTTCCGTATTTAGAAAGTTAAGTATTGAAGACAATATCTTAAGTGTACTCCAACTTACAAAACTCTCCAAAAAAGAGCAGGTTCATAAAATGGAGGAACTCATTGATGAGTTTAGTTTAGGTCACATTCGAAAAAGTAGAGGAGATCTACTTTCTGGAGGAGAACGTCGTCGTACGGAGATTGCAAGAGCATTAGCCACTTCTCCAAATTTTATTTTATTGGATGAACCATTTGCAGGTGTTGATCCTGTGGCTGTGGAAGATATCCAGCGTATTGTTGCACAACTTAAAAACAAAAACATCGGTATTCTTATTACCGATCATAATGTACAGGAAACACTGGCCATTACAGATAGAACCTACTTGATGTTTGAAGGAAGTATCTTAAAACACGGGGTACCAAAAGAGTTGGCTGAAGATGAGATGGTTCGCAAAGTATATTTGGGTCAGAACTTCGAATTACGTGAAAAGAAATTGTTTGATTAGAACATCGTGCTTATTTCTAATCTAACCATATATACAACCCTTTGATGAGATTTCCACCTTCGTGGAAATTAAGTATATGATCTTAAAAGAACTCCAATCCCGCAGTAATAACGCCTGTGAATTATGTACAGGTACGACCGATCTTAAAATGCATATTGTTGCACCTAAAATGCAAGAAGCATTAGAAAATGTGGTCTATATCTGTACTGACTGCAAAACGCAAACCGAAGATCCGGAACAAGCTGACCCTAACCACTGGCACTGTCTGAATGATAGCATGTGGAATCCAGAGCCAGCCGTGCAGGTTTTAGCCTGGCGTATGCTGAATCATCTTAAAAAAGAAGGGTGGCCACAAGATTTACTGGATATGATGTACATGGAAGAGGAAACAATATCATGGGCAAAATCGGGATATCAGGATTTAGCTTTAGCGATAAAACATCTAGATAGCAATGGTGCGATACTTAAAAATGGTGATGACATTGTTCTTATTAAAGATCTGGATGTTAAAGGAGCTAACTTTACCGCAAAACGAGGAACAGCTGTAAAACGCATTTCTTTAGTTCATGATAATGCTGAACACATCGAAGGTAAAGTTGCCGGACAACATATCGTCATTCTGACAAAATATGTAAAGAAATCTACTTAAATTTTAGGTTGTCCAACAACTTCTCTTAAAATACATCTACCACAAACTACTCCGTCTTTGTCGACTGTATCTTATGCAGTTTTATTGTCAAAATTAACATCGCTCCCCTTCCTACTAAAAAAGTAAATAATCCAAACACTGTAGAAAGCAGAGCTACTTTCAATCCTCCTGCCACTATAGGTTGTGCTACATTATTGACAGATTCTATAGCATCAAATGCCTGGATTAATCCTACTGTCGAACCAAGAAACCCCCAAATCATCGCAAATAGACTAAGATGACTTATCAATTCGTTTGTTTTTGACATTGGCTTCTTTCCCAGAAGACTTAGGACAAATAATATGATAATCATTAAGATAATAAGCACCATAGGCACCATAAAAACTGGCCCTCCTTCATTAATACGATCAATAATTTGTGACATAACTTTTACTTTTTAAAATTAATATGGTGTAAAAATATAGGCGTTGGTCATGTCAAAAATAGAATTGCGATGATCGACATGTTTAGCTCTTGTTTTAACTCATGTATCATCGGAAATTACAAAAAGATACATTTATGTGTCATAAGACAAGCTAAATACGTAATCCAACTCAAAATATAATTTAGTTTAAAGATTTTATACACCTTTGTATGATGTGGAAATCATTTTTTAAACGAATCAGATTTACACCACTACATATTATATTGTGGATACTGGTATGGTTATTCTATGTGTATTTCTTTAGTTATGGATCAGGTAATACCGTTTTTATTTTTTGGTTTTCAACAAGTCTGCTACCCATAACAATCCTAACCACCTATACCGTATCCTATATACTTATTCCCAAATATTTGATTGCCAGAAAGTATGTGGCTTTTGGCATTTATCTGGCATACACCATAATATGTTCGTTATTTCTTATTCTCATTATTACTTTCGTTAATTTTATTTTCCTTTCTGATTTTAATATTATGCAGATGCCTTTGCTTACACGCAATTTTGTATTTGTCCTTATTCTAGTGTATCTCGTTGTTGGTTTGGTTTGCTTTATTCAACTATTATATTATAATAATAGAACTGTACGTTTAAATACAGAGCTGGAACATAAACTTCTAGAAGGCCAACTTATACTCAAACAAAAGGAACTCCATTATCTCAAACAACAGATTCATCCTCATTTTTTGTTCAACACGCTTAATACCATTTACGGTTTTGCATTAAAGCAGTCTAAAGAGACCCCTGAACTCATTCTTAAACTTTCTGATTTACTGGATTACATTCTTCATCAAATAGAAAAACCTAGGGTAACTCTAAATGAGGAAATAAAACATATTGATGCCTATATAGGTTTAGAGCGTGTTCGATTCAGAGATAAACTACGCGTTAATTTTACAAAAGACATCCAGAATGACGTTCAAATTCCGCCTATGCTTTTTATTGCTTTTGTAGAGAATGCATTTAAACATGGAACTCCAATCAATGGATTCCTTAATGTTGAAATTAAAATACATGCAGATATAACGGGTTTGTATTTCTCTGTAAAGAATACCATGAATACAAGAATGTCAAAGACACAAAACCATGGTTTAGGTATTGAAAATAGCATAAAGCGCTTGGACAGCCTATTTCCAGATGCCTATACTTTACAGATTAAGGAAGAAGAAAATTGGTATAATCTAGACTTGAACCTAAATCTCAATAAGATATGACCCCAATCATTAAGGTCATTGTAGTAGATGATGAACCAACAGCTCGTGAGATACTGCTTACCCATCTGGAGAAGATAGATATCATTCAAGTTTTGGGAAGCTGTAAAAATGCAACCGAAGCTTTTTCTATCCTGAATACAGAAGCTATTGATCTTATATTCCTGGATATTAATATGCCCGAGATTTCAGGATTACTGTTTGCCAAGGCCATTCATGATACTTCTAATATTATTTTTACAACTGCCTATAGGGATTATGCTGTTGAAGGTTTTGAATTACAAGCCGTAGATTATTTATTGAAACCCATTTCGCTTGAGCGCCTTATAAAAGCCATCCATAAATTTACAGCTTCACGAGTGATTCCAACTGAAGAACGGGAATATAATTTTACCTTTTTCAGATGTGATCGTAAAATGGTCAAAATAAATTTTGATGATCTGCAGTATATAGAGAGTTGTGGTGATTATATCAAATTGCACACCTCAGAAAAGATTTTAATTACCAGAGAGACCATGCAAATCGTTTCGAAAAAGCTTCCTAAACAGCAGTTTTTACGCACCCATCGTTCCTTTATAGTTGCCATTCCAAAAATAGATAGCTTCACTAATGAACAGCTTACTATTGGTCGTATTTCCATTCCTATAAGTCGAAGTTACAGAGACATGGTATCAAATAGGCTTAATGCCATAAAATGAAGTCTTTTTAACTATATTACGTACCTTTGCAAGCCTATTTAAAGTTATACGACCTATGGTATAATTTTAGCTAGTTATTCAATATGAAGACAGATTTAGAAAAACAATTAGAAGAAATAGAAGCTATGGGTAATGATCACGTAGGATCAAGTGCCGAAACTCCTTTGCGCGATGATGCTTTTGAGCTCAGTGATATTGAAAAAATAGCTAGCATTAAGAAGGATGTTGCTAATATTTTGGAAACTCTTGGTTTGGATATGACCGATGATAGCTTAAAAGGAACGCCAAATCGTGTGGCCAAGATGTTTGTCAACGAAATTTTTGGAGGTTTACATCCGGACAGAAAACCAGAAGCTTCTACTTTTGAAAATAATTATAAATATGGCGAGATGCTCGTCGAAAAAAATATTGTAGTCTATTCTACATGTGAGCATCACCTTCTTCCTATAGTAGGGAGAGCCCACGTAGCTTATATCTCAAATGGTACCGTTGTTGGCTTATCCAAAATGAATCGTATTGTAGATTATTATGCAAAACGACCACAAGTTCAGGAGCGTCTTACTATGCAAATTGTGCAGGAACTTCAAAAAGTAATGGGTACAGACGATGTCGCCTGCGTTATCGATGCAAAACATCTTTGTGTCAACAGTCGCGGGATACGAGATATAGAAAGCAGTACCGTAACTAGTGAATTTGGAGGAAAGTTCAAAGAAGCTGCAACTCGCCGAGAATTTTTAGACTACATTAAGCTGGATACTGAATTTTAAAGTTGAAAAGCTAAAGTTTTGAAAATATTCATAAGGCGAGGACTCCTCGCCTTTTCTATTCCATCAAAGTTAAATATCTTCGTTTTATCTATTTAAGTACCGTATAAGCTAATGACACGTTACACATCAAATTCCTTAAAAATTTATAATTCCCTAAGTGGGAAGAAAGAAGTATTTACCCCTATTACAGAAGGACATGTGGGAATGTATGTTTGCGGCCCCACGGTATATAGTAATGTTCATCTTGGTAATGTACGTACGTTCATGAGTTTTGACATGATCTTTCGTTACCTTAAACATCTGGGTTACAAAGTACGCTATGTACGTAATATTACAGATGCTGGTCACCTTACTGATGACGGTGATCAAGGAGAAGATAAAATTGCTAAAAAAGCAAGATTAGAAAAAATAGAACCTATGGAAGTTGTCCAGCAATATACTGTGGACTTTCATAATATTCTCAATACATTTAATTTCTTACCTCCTAGCATTGAACCTACGGCAACAGGGCATATCATAGAGCAAATTGAGATCATTAAAAAAATTATTGATCAAGGCTTTGCTTATGAAAAAAACGGTTCGGTTTATTTTGATGTTCCAAAATTTAACGAAAGTCATAATTATGGAAAGCTTAGTGGTCGTAAGTTGGAAGATATGATTGCCAATACGCGAGAACTTAATGCGCAGGATGAGAAAAACAGTCCGCAGGATTTTGCCTTATGGAAAAAAGCAGAACCTCAGCATATCATGAGATGGCCAAGTCCCTGGGGTGACGGCTTTCCTGGATGGCACCTTGAATGTACGGCAATGAGTACCAAATATCTGGGAAATCAGTTTGATATTCACGGAGGTGGTATGGATCTTAAATTCCCACATCACGAATGTGAAATTGCACAAAATCAAGCTGCTATGGGTACTGATCCCGTTCGGTACTGGATGCATGCCAATATGCTTACCCTTAATGGACAGAAGATGTCTAAAAGCACAGGGAATAGTATTAATCCCGGTGAAATATTTACTGGAGATAGTCCACATCTGACTAAAGGTTTTACGCCAAGTGCCGCACGTTTCTTTGTATTACAAGCACATTATAGAAGCATTCTGGATTTTAGCAATGATGCTTTGTTGGCTAGTGAAAAAGGATTTAATCGCCTTATGGAAGGCATAAAATTGATTAACGGATTGCCTACAGGATCACAAAGCACATTGGATATTGCTGCCTGGAAACAATCTTGTTATGATGCGATGAACGATGACTTTAATAGTCCTATCCTCATTGCGCAGTTATTTGAAGGTATAAAATACATTCATTTGATTAAGGATCAATCTGCCGAGATTACTTCTGGAGATTTGCAGCTACTTAAAGAGACCATAGAAGCTTTTGTTTTTGATGTTTTAGGATTGGAAGATAGTAATGCTTTCGCGAAAGCTGACGATGACAAACTCAGTGGTACAGTAGAACTCTTAATCAAATTACGAGCTGAAGCTCGATTAAATAAAGATTTTGCTACCAGTGATAAAATACGAGATGAACTCCTTGCGCTAGGCATTCAATTAAAAGATGGCAGAGAAGGCACCTCGTTTACACTAAGTTAAGATGAACAATCTGCGGAAAATTGTAATTGCCCCTTTTGTTGCAATCATCTGGCTGTACCAAAACTTGATTTCCTCGTGGACACCTACGACCTGTAGATATCAACCTACCTGCTCCCATTACACCAAAGAAGCGCTTAAAAGACATGGGTTGTTACGCGGTGGAGGATATGCCATAAAACGTATTTTATCCTGTAATCCTTGGGGAGGACAAGGTTTTGATCCCGTACCTCCAGCGAGAGACACATCAAAAAATAGTTAAGAGCCGTTGTGTCATCACTGACTTTGTTATCTTTACAACAAACATCCTGTTTAATCTAACAATCCCATAAATGTTCGCATTAAAATTCACTTGGAATCCGGTAAATGGTTTAGACTTAGGCTTTTTTAAGATTCACTTTTACAGTTTAATGTTTGTAGTCGCTTTTGGTCTTGGATATTATATCATGAAAAAGATATATAAACGAGAAGGGTTAACTCAAGATCAACTGGATAAGATTTTTATTTATGCTATAGTTTCTATTCTGGTAGGTGCGCGTATGGGACATGTCATTTTCTATCAACCAGAATTATTTATCGAAGATTTTATATCTGTGTTTTTACCTATACGTACTGTTCCGGAATTTGAGTTTACGGGATTCAGAGGTCTGGCCAGTCATGGTGCTGCCATTGCCACAATTATAGGAATGTATTTGTACAAAAAAAAATACCTCCAAAAATCCTGGCTATGGATTTTAGATCGGGTTGTAATTACGACGGCCTGTGGGGCCATTTTTGTGCGCATTGGTAATTTTTTAAACTCTGAAATGGTAGGCTACAAGACTGATAGTGCTCTCGGGATTCGTTTTGTTCAGAATACCGATGATCTTTCACAGGGATTGGTCAAATCAAAAACGGGTGTTGACAATATTGACAAAGCATATCAGGCACTTAAAGACCCCCAATTTGCTGATATTATTGAGTCCGTTCCTTATCGTTATCCGGGACAACTGATGGAAGCTTTTGGGTATATCTTTGTTTTTATCATTCTATACTTGCTCTATTGGAAAACTAATGCGCGAAAGAAACCAGGATTCCTGTTTGGAATGTTTCTATTGTTATTAATGACAGTACGATTTATCGTTGAGCAATATAAGGTAGAACAGGTTGTCGGTCGTGATGATTGGATACTCTCTTTAAATACTGGTCAAGTGTTGAGTATTCCTTTTATACTTATAGGGTTATACTTTGTATTTCGCCCATATAAAAAAGAGGAGATAGTATAAAGATGGCATACAATCTCTTTTGACAAGCTTATCCTATTAGAAAAGCTGTAAAAATATTGATACAAGAAATTTATAAGAGGAAGTATTCCCGTTCTTCTGCAGTCATAAGTCTACAGGTATCCTTTTTTCCTAATATAAGATGTCTTCGTTTAGCAATACGATCGTAACACCAATTGGCTATTGGTAAGGGAATAATATTTTGCAACATACCTAAGTATTTCCAACCGCTATCCAATTCTTTAGCAATTTGAAAAAATGCTTGTGCTTTCTCATAAACCATTCCATTAGAATAATAATAAATAGTATTCAGATCAGTGCTAAGTTTATTGAAATGTAGTAGTTCCAATCCTACCTCAGACTGCTGCGATGCAAAATACAAACTGCGTTTTTTATTCCTGTCAAATAAAAAACTCACCGTACTATTACAAAATGAGCACTCTCCATCAAAGAGCACAATTTTCTTAGTGTACAAGGACATGATTTATTTCGTTTTTTAAGGTGTTTACAAAGTTACGATCCTTAAGCATCTTCAGATTAAAATCATTGGAAGCAAGTTCCATCATTTCTCTCTGATCTGTGTCTAACTCATTTATAAAATAAACGAGTTGATATTCATTTCCTATATGATCTGCAACATAGAGAACGGTATTAAATACTTTTGGGGTATACCCCAATTTCATTCCTCCGATTGGAAAGCGTTTATAGCTTTTCAATCGGGTAAACCATTTCATAAGATCTTGCAAGGCTACATTATCTCTATGAAGACGCTGTAATTTTTGTAATAGGTCTCCATATCCCTTAGCAGTCGCATGCGGCAATATATCACTCCAATCACATTGTCTTTTATAATCAAAATCATTAAGCAAATTCAAATCTAATCCTTCTATGGCTTTGCCTTGTATTAAACATTCAAAGCTCGTATTAGCTACTTTTGCTAATGAAGCTGGTGTATGGGCTATCCCTACATCTCTAAGGGATATCAAAACAGATGTACTTATTGGTACTACAGCATCATGATCACTAATCCTATATTTTACTAATTGCCCATTGACAGCATCTATACCTAGGATTGCTAATAGGTAATCGGTATTGGTGTTGCAACTATATTCAAGCATCCCTATGACTACCTCATGCAATGCAATGCAATCCATTTTTATTTTGTCTTCAGTCTTGACCTTTTGATACCATTTCATAAAGGCAGGATCAATCCAATGAATCCAGTAACGCTTTAATTCTCTAAAATGGACAGGGTCCTCGGGATGTATATTTCCTGTCTTACATTGTTCCAAATAGGTTAATAAAACAACTAATTTGAAAACGCTGGCTAAAGGACGTTTATAATGCTCGTTGAGACTAACAACGGTTTCACCATTTTTAATAAATAATAGCGAACAGTGTTCTGGATATGTTATAATATGTGCTGCTATAGGATTATTCATATGCTATAATATCCAATAATTGGAAAGTTGTAAACTACAATAGGTGATAGCTCCATAGGTTGCCAAAAATGCCCATAAAAAAGAATTAAGACCCATAACCAGAGCATTCATTAAATGAAAACCTAATCCCCACCCCAGAAATACGATCATTCCCGGATACCCTGTAAAAAGCACTAATGGAAACATTACTTCAACAGCAACTGTAGACCAGGTTAAAAATGTAATCGCTTCCTGTTTGTTCTGGAGATAACTAGCAATAGGTTTACTCCCGTAGGTAGCAGTGTTAAAAATTAAAAACACTGCATTAGGGCTGGAGGTCCATTTTTCTCCTTTGGCTTTAAAAAATCCTGCTGTAAAATAAGAGAGTAAAGATTGTAAAGCGATGAACCATAATCCGGCCTGAGCAATAGTTGTATTTTCAGGATTAATATGATACAAAAACAATACAATAACCACTATAGACGACATCTGGTCTGATCCATCTTGCCCAAAAGGACTGCGATAATTAATCATCAAAGAAGTAAGAACCAGCACAAGAAATAGAGGTGCCTGAGAAAAAGACCAAATTCCAGGAATGATTAATAACAAGATAATAATCAAGCGCATCGATATTACGCCAAGGAAATTGGGGTATTTCAATAAAAAATTAACGGTCCTCTGAAATAGTATATTTCTTGTTGTAAACTCTCGTGTCGAGATGACCTTCCAACTATATAGACGATCATCCTTAAAGCTTTTCCAGTTGTAAAGTAATTCTACAGTAGAAATTGAAACACCCACTAATACAAAGTACTTCATACAGGCATAAACAAATTCAATATTTAAAAAGTTTTCCATGACATTTATATTTTGTGAAATTCAGATCTGAATAGCATTTTTGGTTTTTTCTCTGTGAAATGACCATAGGATTGCATAATCATAAATTGTGTTGCCCTACCTTCTGTTTTTCTTGGTAAAGAAGCTATAAAGTTTATGAGAGCGATGTAGCACATAGAAGTCTTAAATTGACTGGTTTTTAAATCCTTGGACGATCGAATTAAGGTCTGTACAGCATCGGATAAAACTTTCTTTGTTCGTTTTTTAGGATTCCATAGGGCGCCTAGCACTGTTCTTTTACTCGCTATAGCATATTCTTTCCAATGTCCGCATTCGTTTTCCTGGTCTTTATCTCTATACAATAAGTGATAATCGGTAACACCAGGGTTTGGTGCAAAAAATGACCAGCGTGGAAGTAGGGAAAAATAATCCATACGCCTAAAGAATTTCTCTAGGCGTAGGATATTAAATTGACAAATAGCACTAGCTAATAGCCAAAAACCCAGGCATCCAACAATAAAATATGTAAAGATATCTGATAGGTTCATGGCGATTATTTTAGTGTTCTATTTGCTTTGATCAGACTATTTCTCAAGTCGATAAGTTCATCAACTGAACATTCACGATTCACGCTTCTAAGTAATTCAGCATGTTTTTGCGTGAATACACCTTCTACAATCACGCCACCAGCAGCAACAGCTGCTACTTCAGCGACTTCAGGAGTTTCAGGAGTTGCCTCTTCAGCAACATCGGCTGTAGCCTTTGCAGCATCTACAGCAACATGCGCTACTGCATGTACCGCATCGTCAGCAACATCCTTAATCTTGTCTATAAAACCGCTTGCAGCCATAAAATTATGACGGACATCGGTTTCATGGGCAGGAGATTGTTCCATTGCAGCTTGCTCAATTGATGAAAATTGGTCAAATCTTTCCATAATAGTGTTTTAAAAAAGTTAATAATAAATTTTACTGATCAGTAGGTTAAAGTTATCTACTTATTAATCAGCATATAAACGTGAAAACCACTGATTTACAAACCCGTTGAAATTACGGGGTTAACAATCTTCTCCAGATGTATTGGATTTACGGCCTCTCCTTATATGAAAAGCTAAGGGCACATCTAATCAAATATGAATACCTCAGGAAGTATGTTTTGAGGTATGGCCAGTTATAATTCGAATTGAAATAAACCAGAAGATTGTTATTGAAATCTCCTGAATACTTATAGCTAAATCAATATAAAATAACACTCCTATTTCGAATAAAAAACTGAATTTC
>CAZPTJ010000049.1:0-16700 GCA_964589085.1 uncultured Flavobacteriaceae bacterium
AGATTTCGGTATATATCTTTTTATTTCAAATCGAATCCTTATGACAACAAAGAAAGATTATAGCATGTATCGTTCTGATTTATTCAGGCATCTGGATGGTATTGTCACTGCTCCGGCAGCTTATGCATTGCATAGCAAAGGAGTCACTGCGCATATTCTAGAACATCAAAACTGTAGCCTTTCTGAACTCACTGACACTTTTGGTGCCAATGATGGTTATCTCAATGTGGCATTACGGATGTTGTGTTCGCAGGGATGGTTGTCTCAACAGATTGCTAATGATGGTAGTGACATTAGATTTGACACAACACCATCAAGTGCCAAGGCCTTTACTTTATTTTCATTGTATGACGATGTGGTCAAGCTTCAAAAGTTTTCGGAACAATTTCATACCCGAAAATTTGAAGCGAAGCCTTTCCAAATGTTAGAAGGCATTTTTAGACAGTTTAAAAATAATTATGGTTTATCGACTTCAGAAGATGAGTTAACGCGTAGCATACAAAATCAAATACTAAAACACATTGAAGGGATTATTCTAGGGCCTACTCTGGTTCATCTGGCTATGGGTGGTATGTTCCATAAATACTTTATGCAAGCGAGTTTTAAACCAGAAGAATTCCATCAGGATGCGGATAGTTTTAAGCGCTTGCTAGATATCCTGTGTTATTTTGATTTATTTACTTCACAAAGCGGGACCTATCAATTTACAGAGAAAGGACTCTTTTTTGCAAAACGAGCTAGTGCTTATGGTGTGACTGTTTCTTATATTCCTACCCTTCGGAAACTGGATGAGTTGCTTTTTGGCAATCCTACGGCGGCTAAAGAAGCGGGAGATGGAAATATTGAAGGCCATGTGGATCGAGCGATGAATGTTTGGGGCAGTGGAGGTGCACATTCCAGTTATTTTAAAGTGGTCGATGAGATTATCATTCACTTGTTTAATAAACCTATTGCCGAACAGCCTAAAGGCATTCTGGATATGGGTTGTGGGAACGGAGCGTTTTTGATCCATCTTTTTAATGTTATTGAGCAACAAACGTTACGAGGCAAGATGCTGGATGAACATCCACTTATTTTAGTCGGCGCCGATTATAATCAAACCGCATTACAAATTACCAAAGGCAATCTGGTACAGGCAGAAATATGGGCCAAGGTCGTTTGGGGTGATATTGGTGACCCAGAACGATTGGCTAAGGATCTGGATGAACATTATGGGGTAACCTTAGGAGAACTGCTTAATGTGCGTTCCTTTCTCGATCATAATCGCATCTGGAAAGCACCAGAGATACCAACTGAAGGACGCGTGAGCGATTCTACCGGAGCTTATGCATATGAAGGAAAGCGTATCCCCAATAAGCTTGTTGAAGATTCATTACTGGATCATATCACACGTTGGGCGCCTTATGTGTCAAGATTTGGCTTACTTGTAATTGAACTTCATACGGTTCCACCAGAGATCGCTTCACAACATATTGGTAAAACCGCAGTTACGGCCTATGATGCTACACATGGCTTTTCCGATCAATATATTCTGGAAGTTTCTGTTTTCCATAAGATTTTGGCAGAAGCAGGGCTTCATCCCGATAAGCGTTTGGGGCAAAAGTTCCCAAATTCAGATTTGGCCTCAGTGACGGTTAATTTGTTTAGTAGGTAGGTTTTGTTAATCATTTGCATGATAAAATAAGTATCTGCGGACTCTACAAAATTTTTAAGTATCCTATTAATTAAATGAAAACTTAATAATGTTCCGGTTTCTTAAAAAGACCTTTATTCATTTTTTTAAAAGCAATACTTTTCCTAAAGGTGCATCCCTGGCTTATTATGCAGTTTTTTCGTTACTGCCTATGATGATTATTGTTACTTCACTCTTAGGGATCTTTTATGGAAAGCAGGCCGTTTCCGGAGAAATTCATGAACAGCTAAAAGCCATATTAGGAGATGATGCCTCGATGCAGATTCAGAATATTATTAAAAATCAACATACGCAGCATCATGGTATCATCACAACTGGTATCGGGTTTGTAGTTTTATTATTTGGAGCTTCGGGCATGTTTAATCAGATCCATAATGCCTTTAACAACATCTGGAAGATCAAAGCAAAACCAAAAAATAGTATCATTCACTATCTCGCACAACATATGGCTTCTTTTTCCGTTTTGCTGCTGCTCTTTTTTGTAATATTAGCTAGTACTACATTGAATAGCTTCCTGATAAAATTTGCTGATACCCTACATCCCGACTATAAATTCTTACTTGCTTATGAACATCTAACTTCTTTTGGTCTTTTTATCTTCATCTTCACTCTTATGTTTAAGTTTCTTGGGAATGCCAGAATACATTGGAAAGCAGCATTCTTTGGAGGGGTTTTTACGAGCTTATTCTTTGTCATTGGGAAAACGGCCATCGGACTATATATCGGACATAGTCACATTGCGTCCACTTTTGGTTCGGCCAGTGTGCTTGCATTTTTAATGCTTTGGGTGTACTACACCTCACAAATCATATTTTTAGGAGCTTCTTTTGTTAAAGTGGTCAGCGCAGAGTTGGGAATTGACATCAGACCTACAGCTCATGCTGTGCAAATTGAAGAAGTAGAGGTATATTAATCCATTTGAGATCTTAAATAAAAACATTAACGATTTGATTATCTAAAAGTATCCATTATTTTTATTGCAAACAGATAACCATAAGAATTTAGTTTTTTGGATGTTACATCGCTTTAATCATTAACCAAAATTAAATGCACTTTATGAATCCAAACTATGCCACACTGCCTTATCGAATCAAAGCGGCCATCATCGATGGTATCATTATTATAGTCGCGATGTATGGCGTTGTGGAAATCTTTGCGTTTTTTGAAACTGTTCCTACCTCGCTTAGAATCATTACCTGGATCAGTATTTTTATATTGTATGAGCCGCTACTTGTTTCAAAGTTAAGTGGAACTGTAGGTCATATGTATGTGGGATTGGCCATCAAACAAGAGGATAACCCTTCAAAAAATATTAGTTTCCCCTCGGCAATATTTCGGTTTATAGTAAAAATACTCTTAGGGTGGATCTCGTTTTTAACGGTGTCGGGTAATGTAAAAAGAAAAGCCATTCATGATTATGCTGCTCACAGTATAGTACTATATCACAATAACAAACAGACCTAAAATAATATGCCAGAAACAGATATACGCTCTGCTATTAAAATATTAGTTCAATCCTTATTAGAAAATACTTCTGATCAAACTGCCGTTGAAAAACATATTAATAATATCCATAAACACTTTCAGCATCTTACTGAAATTACCGGCTATGATGCTAAACTCCAGCATATGGCTGCCATTCCTACTGCAAAAGGAAAGGCTTTAGGTTTAAACCACGCAGCACAATGCTTGTTAGATTATAAACGCACTGTAAAGTTTATGACTGCTGTTATAACCGCTATTAGGGAACGACAAAAAACACAAGAGGGAGTTATCAAAATTTTTTATGCAGGTTGTGGCCCTTATGCGCCTTTTATAAGCTTGATTGCTCCATTGTTTTCTTCGGAAGAAATTCAATTTTCACTGTTAGAAATTAATCCCAATTCTTTAGAATCAGCTAAACGATTGATTCAAGGGCTTGAATTGACGTCTTATGTTCAGGAATATTACCTGGCTGATGCCGTTACTTTTAAAGTTCCTCATCCAGAGCGTTATCATATTTTAATTAGTGAAACGCTTGATGCCGTATTATATCGGGAATGTTATGTTCCTATTTTGTTCAATCTGCTCCCTCAATTTGATCCGAATCTCACGTTAATTCCTGAAAATGTAAAGATTCATCTCAGTTTATCCAAAGGCTCTATGCGTGATGCAGATCATCAGGAAAAGGAAATAACCACCATCATTGATGTCCGTCAGGCGGTATCTCAACATGCCGATACTCAAATGTTATCACAACTACCTGATAAACGTATTGATGTAAAAACATTGGATATAGATGAATATACGCATGCCATATTGGATACCGAAGTGCTGGTTTTTAATGACATACGCTTATCGCGAAATGAATCCTCTTTGACACTTCCACAACAATTGGAATTAGAACAACCTTTCAACTTTAAATCCATTGTTTTTACTTATGTTCTGGAACCGGAGATTGAACTGAGGTTTGGTGTTGAATAACAGATTTATGATTAGAAGTGATTTAAACTTTTTCCAATTCGCTATAAAAATGCCTTTTTTCACTCAATTATCGCCTTTTTCTTACTTCGTAGCGCTGCTATGAAGCGTAAAAAACACTTCAATTGATCAAAAAAATACTATTTTTCGCTAGAATCAAAAAAGTTTAAACCACTTCTTAATTTGAAAACAAGATTAATGCTTTACCTAAAGATCGTATGTAACCACTGTTTATGACAAAAATAAGTATACAAGGAATCGCTTTTGACGAGAAGTCGTCTTACCAGCAAGGCCCAAAGCTTGCGCCTCCACTTATCCGTAAAGCGTTGCATTCCGGATCATTAAACTTATTTGCAGAAAACGGAATCTCTATTGAAAATGCCTCCATTGCAGATCAAGGAGATTTTGAAATAGCCAACTATTTCGACATCACTCAAATAACGGAAGAACATCTCAATTCCAGTTCTAAAGTATTCACGCTCGGTGGAGATCATTCCATTACCTATCCTATTATTAAGGCATATCATAAGAAATACCCCGTTCTAGATATTCTACATATTGATGCTCATGCAGATTTATATGATCATTATGAAGGTGACAAACATTCTCATGCCTGTCCTTTTGCCAGAATCATGGAGAATAGGTTGGCTACAAGACTTGTTCAAGTAGGTATAAGAACATTAAATACACATCAGGCAGCACAGGTGGAAAAATATGGTGTTGAAATTCATTCTATGAATAATTTGAACCTGTCGGCTATTACTACATTTAAAAATCCCTTATATATCTCTCTTGACTTAGATGCATTTGATCCAGCTTATGCACCTGGTGTATCCCATCACGAACCGGGAGGTTTAACTTCACGTCAGGTTATTGACTTTATACAGAATATAGAGGCCGAAGTAGTTGGAGCAGACATTGTTGAATATAATCCAAATCGGGATTTTCAGGAAATGACGGCTTTTCTTGCTGCAAAAATGATGAAAGAATTGCTCGCTAAAATGATCTAAACATATTGTTCACCTTTCCTTTGATTCTTGTTTGTATTTACTCAGAAGGACATAAACGGTAAAAGTATTATAAACGTTTTGCCTCTTCCCAAAATACATCCATCTCTGCCAAGGTCATTTCCTTTAAAGATTTTCCTAAGATCTTTGCTTTTCCCTCCAGATATTGAAAACGCTTTATAAACTTCTTATTCGTACGTTCTAATGCACTTTCGGGATCTACTTTTAAAAAGCGTGCATAATTAATCATGGAGAACAATACATCTCCAAACTCAGCTTCAATTTTTTCTGCATTGGCTGAGGATACTTCATGCTGTAATTCACCAAGTTCTTCTTGTAGTTTTTCAAAGACCTGTTGTGGTTCTTCCCAGTCAAAGCCTACCCCTGCAACTTTATCCTGTATACGGTTTGCTTTGACCATTGCCGGCAGACTCTTTGGGACACCTTCTAAAACAGATTTCTTTCCTTCCTTCAACTTCAGTTGTTCCCAGTTTTGCTTTACCTCTTCTTCATCCGCAACTTCTATATCTCCGTAAATATGAGGATGACGATTAATAAGCTTTTCACAAATATCATTAGCCACATCTGCCATATCAAAAGCTGAAGTTTCGCTACCTATTCTCGCATAGAATACAATATGCAATAACAAATCTCCCAACTCCTTTTTAATTTCTTCTAAGTCATTATCCAGAATAGCATCTCCTAACTCATATGTTTCCTCTATAGTTAGATGTCTAAGGCTTTGCATTGTTTGTTTACGATCCCAGGGACAACCTTCACGTAATTCATCCATGATGGTTAATAAGCGGTCAAAAGCGGTGAGTTGGTCTTTACGTGTATTCATAGGTATTACATTTCCGCGAAGGCGTAAATCTATTATATGTAATCATATAGTTCCACCAAAATATAAAAAAGTCTTGATGACTATGAACTAAAGGCTTTTGTGTTTTATAAAAAGTTATGCACTATTCTTCTTCATCGGTTGCATCGGGATCTGAGAAATCCAGCATTCCCTTTTTTTGAAGAATGTTGTACCACTGTACAATTTTTTTAATGTCACTTGGGTAAACACGATCTTCATCATAGTCAGGAACAAGATCAAAAAAGTATTCTTCAAGCTCGTCTTTGGATACTTTATGGCTTATTGTTGGTTCTCCGTTTTCCTTGTCCTTAATTTTTTGTAGGATTACACGCAACGGTACTTCTTCTGAAAGCGTATATATAGCGATTTCTGAAAGTATACTTACGTTATGTCGTATGCTTACCGAGATTTTCTTACCATCCAATAGTGATTCTGCAAGAAAACCAGCACGCGTCTGTGTTTTTAATTCATAAATACCGGGTTTACCCGAAATAGCCAATACCTTGTCTAAACTCATAATAATGTATAGGTGATAGAATTGTAATTAATTGTCTGTCGTTAAAATATAATGTAACTATCGTCTTTTTTTAAGATCCGGAAAACGCATACGATATTCTGCATCCGTCTTTCCTTTACTGATATTTGATAATTTCCCCTTAATCAATCGCTTTTTTAAACTTGATAGTTTATCTGTAAAAAGAATACCTTCAATGTGGTCATACTCATGTTGTATTATTCTGGCTATAAGCCCATCAAAGGTTTCTGTATGCTCATTAAACTGTTCATCCTGATAACGTAGGGTAATCGTTGGTTTTCTAAACACATCTTCAGTCACACCGGGAATACTCAAGCATCCCTCATTAAAAGCCCATTCTTCTCCCTCTTCTTCCAGAATCTCTGCATTGATAAAGGCTTTTCTAAAATCTTTAAACGCAGCTTGTTCTTCTGGGGTAAATTCTTCATCTGAAGCAAAAGGAGAAGCATCAACCAGAAACAGTCGTATAGGCAACCCTATTTGCGGTGCAGCAAGACCTAAACCTCTTGCACCATACATAGTTTCAAACATGTTCTCAATGAGTCCTGAGAGATTGGGATATGTCTCCGCTATAGGTTTTGCCTTTTTCTTTAAGACTGGATCTCCATAAGCTACTATAGGTAGTATCATAACTGTGATGCAATTGAATATAAATAATCTTGTAAAATAATAGTTGCACTTACTTCATCGATGGTTGCTTTGTTTTGTCTCTTTTTCTTTGACAATCCACTATCAATCATCGTTTGAAAAGCCATTTTAGAGGTAAATCTTTCGTCCTGACGTGCAATTTTTAATTCAGGGAATTCTTTTTTAATGCTTTCGCGAAAGCGTACGATCTTGCTTTCAATATCTGAAGGCTCATTATTCATTCGTTTAGGCTCACCGATCACCATGGTTTCTACTACTTCTTCATTCAAATAGTTTTTCAAAAATGCCATCAATTCCTTAGTCTCAACGGTGGTCAGACCAGAAGCTATTAACTGCAACGGGTCAGTAATCGCTATTCCCGTACGTTTTGAACCATAATCTATTGCTATAATGCGAGCCACATTTGTAATTTGCTGCAAAAATAAGCAAAACTAGAGTAGTAGTATGTAACGATTTTAAAGGAAAAATAAATACACTTAAATTATCCAAAATCTAACTTTATAAACGCCCTTTAAGTTTTATCTTTGAACCTGTATTTAGTAATCTGATTCCGATGCATATTTTTTTTCGTTCATTAGCTCTATTTGTCGTAATAGCTGCTTGTAATCAAGAGACGCCTCAGGAAAGAACAACAGAAAAAGCCGCATTGAATCTATCAGATATCAATCTCGTCATTAAGTCAAATACACCTATTGATAGTATCTGGATTGCTGACATCGGACAAAAAGAAAGTATATTTCTTCCTTTTCAGGATACTATTAAAATAAATTTCAAAAGAAGCATAAGTGATCGCTATATTATTTATGCACATCAGGGAGAAAAGCGTATAGGCACTCAGTTTTGGTTAGATGGAGATCAGGTAATTATAGACATGATTGCCGATAATAAAAATCTAACACTACAAGAAGTTCATACCTCACCATTGTACAAGGCTTCTCTTGCATATACTAAAAAATATCAGCAGTTGATTAAAACAAGCGCTGATAGTATGGCTATAGATGAATTTCTTATTGCTGGTATACGGGATCATCTGGATACACCTCTTTCTCATACAATAGTTGGTGATTTTTTAGATCGTAATCAAAACAATAGAAAAAAAGTAGATAAAGTATATCGGATATTGCGTACGCAAACAGACAGTATACAAAGTCATTTTACAAGTCATTATGATCGAATGAAAAGTATTCTGGATGTAGAAGCCGTTAAATTTGATCAATATGATCTTGGGGACATTCATGATCAAAAAATCAATATTAGCTTGGATGCTTCCAAACAATACTTATTGGATTTTTGGTTTTTACGATGTGCGCCTTGTATAAGGGATCATAAGCGTATTGCGGCAAACTATGATATTTTCGAAAACAACAACATTGAACTCATTAGTATCTCTAGAGACGATCATTTTAAATCCTGGAGCAATTATTTGAATAAGAACAACTATGAGTGGTTAAACGTAAGAGAGCAAAAACCTGAAAAGCGTTTGACCTATGACCTTTCTATATGGTCATATCCTAACTATACACTTATAGATCATAAAGGAAGTATACAAACTCAGTTTAGCAGTTTTGCTCAATTTGAGAACTATATAAATAAAAAACAACAACATTAAAATTACTATGAATCAACTCCAAAATATTATAGAAGAAGCCTGGGAAGACCGTTCCTTACTTGAAAACCCGGTGACACAAAATGCAATACGTGAAGTCGTCGAATTATTGGATGGTGGCACCTTACGTGTAGCAGAACCACAGGCAGATGGATGGAAGGTCAACGAATGGATAAAAAAAGCTGTAGTACTTTACTTCCCTATTCAAAAAATGGAAACTCTTGAAGCAGGTATTTTTGAATATCATGACAAAATTCCTTTGAAGAAAGATTATAAGAATAAAGGAATTCGTGTTGTTCCTAATGCCGTTGCTCGTCATGGAGCCTATGTTTCTAAGGGAGTAATAATGATGCCTAGTTATATTAATATAGGGGCTTATGTAGATGCTGGAACTATGGTAGATACATGGGCAACTGTAGGTAGTTGTGCTCAAATTGGAAAAAATGTACACCTCAGTGGCGGTGTGGGTATTGGTGGAGTATTAGAACCCTTGCAGGCTGCTCCTGTAATTATTGAAGACAATGCCTTTGTTGGTAGTCGTTGTATTGTTGTAGAAGGGGTACGTGTTGAACGTGAAGCAGTACTTGGAGCTAATGTAGTACTCACTGCATCTACTAAAATTATTGATGTCACCGGAGATACACCAAAAGAAATGAAAGGAATTGTACCTGCTCGTTCTGTCGTTATTCCTGGCAGTTATACCAAAGAGTTTGCAGCAGGAAATTATAACGTTCCTTGCGCATTAATCATTGGTCAACGTAAAGAGAGTACCGATAAAAAAACATCATTAAATGATGCTTTACGTGAACACGATGTTGCCGTGTAAAAGAAGTATTCTTTAATTAACAAATTTTCCCAGATACCAGGCTACCTGGGATCTCAATCCATCTTCAAAAGTTGTTGAAGGTTGATAACTAAGTAGATCCCTGGCCTTATCTATATTAGCTGATGTACGTATTTGATCTCCTGAACGTTTTGGAACTATTTGAAGTAATGCTTTCTTTTCCAAAATAGATTCAATAATAGCTATTCCCTGTCCGGTAGTATAAACGGCTTCATTACCCATATTTATGAGTTGACCATTACATAGGTCTGGAAGTTCCAATACTTTTAATAGACCGTCCACAATATCCCCAACATAGGTAAAACTGCGTTCGTGCTTCTCGCTTCCTTCATATAAAGGAAATGTATTTTCTTCCAGTATGGCTTTGATCAATTTAGTATATAATTTTTCAGGACGTTCTCTTGGACCATATACGGAAAACAAACGTATGGAACAGGCCTTAATCACTCCTAAACGTTGTTGTGAGAGAATTAGCTGCTCAGCAGCGAGCTTGGTTACTCCATAATTTGAAATTGGTCGAGGTGCTTCATCTTCTGTAGAAGTGGCTTGTGCACCATAGACCGAGGAAGTAGAAATGTTAACGAACAATTTTAAATGATCCAGCGTCTTTGCCCAATGCAATAATCGTTCTGTAGCTTGTATGTTATTCTTTACATAAGCAGCAAAGGGCGTGGTATCGGAGATGCCTGGTTGGGCTGCAAAATGCACAATATAATCAAAGTCATTTGAAAGTTCTGCTTCAAATGATTTTGTAAGACAAGTTTCTATAAAATGAACTCCTTTGGCTTTAATGTCTTGAATATTTAATTGCTTTAATTGCACATCATAATAATCAGACAGATTGTCTATACCATATACAATATGGCCTAATTCAGCAAGTTTTTCGGCAAAGTGAGATCCAATAAAACCAGCGGCTCCCGTAACAAGAACTTTCATTTTAAATCATCTTCTTTTTTGATACCATAATTAGGTATAAGCATATCCTTTTTTTCTTGTGTTTTTACGAATGGTTGCATTACGTTCTAAGGTTTCTTTTGTTTTATAACCACGGGGGTGATCTAAATGTATGCAAAGCGCACTATAACGTATCTGCTTGGATTTATAATCCATATTAATCATACGTTCTCCTAACTCTCTATCCTGTCCTCCATATTGCAGGCGTTCATCAAAGCCATTTACTGCTATAATATCTTTTTTCCATCCACTTGCATTATGACCATCCCAACTTGCATTTGTGGGCGTAATATAATTCAATAAGTTGGCCATTTGTCCTTTTGCCGTAATTTTATTATTCTTAAAAGAAGATTTTAGATCATTCTGTTTAAGCCACTCTATATCAAAACAACATTGTGACAGAATATCTTCTTTACCAATTAATTTAGAGATATTCATCGGCAACTTAAAATAACCTCCTGATAAAAAATAATTTGGTTCACGATATTTTAAATATTGTTCTATAAAATCCTCGTTGGTTATACAATCCCCATCACTCATCAATATATAATCTGAATTACAGGTTTCTATGGCTCTATTAAGGATTCTGGATTTTTGAAAACCATCATCTTCCTGCCATACATGAATTATGGGAACAGGAAAATCCTCTTTAAAACTATCGATCAATTTTTTGGTTTCTTCAACATAACCGTCGTCAGCAATGATAATTTCAAAATCGTCTACGGTTTGTATGCTATAACCCCAGAGTGTTTTTTCAAGCCAATCTACTAAATTACGGGTACTTATAATTATGGATATTGTCGGAATGTTGCTCATTGGTGTTTTG
This sequence comes from uncultured Flavobacteriaceae bacterium, assembly GCA_964589085.1. Lineage (GTDB taxonomy): Bacteria > Bacteroidota > Bacteroidia > Flavobacteriales > Flavobacteriaceae > Dokdonia. The sequence goes on from CAZPTJ010000049.1 coordinate 11,436, forward strand.
TAAAATTACACTTTTTTATTAATAAAAAGTTAGTAGTTTTGATCCTCGAAATCCTATGAAAAAATTAACTGCCATAATCCCTGTTGGAAGTGAATCACATAACATCCGTGAAGTGGAATCGGTCTATTTTGCCGATGAAATTATGGTTGTTGATTCCTATAGTACCGATAGAACGATTGATACTAAGGAGTATACAGACTTTATAATACAGCGCGAATAGCAATATTCAGCTTCTCAAAAGAACTGGACCATCCCACAAACTACTCATGAATGGATATTACTGGTAGATGCAGATGAAAGAGTCACTCTTGAATTACAGGATGAAATAAAATTTATTCTTAAAAGTGACCATGATTCTAAAGATGTGGCTTACTGGATTTATCGTCAAAACCACTTTATGGGAAAAAGGTTCGCTTCAGTGGTTGGCATAATGATAAGGTTATTCGCTTGTTTAAAAAGAGCAAGTGTTTCTATGAAGATAAAATGGTATACGCCGAAATTATCGTTGATGGTAAGGTAGGCTATTTAAACCCGAATTATGCATTAGAAAATCTATTATGTTCTGAAATCACTGCAAAACCAATCGCTGCGCTGTATTTTTTGATTTAACCATAGCGGTGCTATGTTGAAATTAAGAAAATACTTGTTTTTATTGCGCTTTCAGTCCTCATTGCGAAGTTCTACTGCATAATTCGGGATAAATCTTGTTTTTTAAGTAATTATACACTATACCTATAATTAATGTTCAATGTGACATGCTTTTATGGTGTATTGACATGTTTTTCTTGTGTTAGTTTGTAAACTTTTACGACTGAATAGGCGATTCATAAATCATTAAAAACAATCATTAAAACAATTTATTATGGAGCAGCAAATAGAAAATGCGTTATTAGATCTTAAAGAGATGTTAGGTAAAGGACAATTCATCGAGGCTATGGATAAGTACCTTGCAGATGATGTAGTATTACAAGAAGCAAACGGAGAGCCTAAAGTAGGTAAAGATGTTTGTATTCAGGCAGAAAGAGAGCTACTTGCTACAGTTACAGATTTTGGAGGATATGATATAAAGCATTATGCTATTGAAGGGAATACTTCATATTATGAAGCTATAATGGAATTTACAACAGATGATGGCACAGCACACCGTTTTGAGCAGATTAACAGGACTGTTTGGAGAGATGGAAAAATAATCAACGAGCGTTATTTTCATGCCTAATAAGCAGTAAACTTTCTTAAATAGAATAGAGGGTGAGTTCTAACTTGGGATTCACCCTTTTTTTCTTAATAATACTTAATCAAAGGTTCTTATGTGATGCGGTAGGGTAATTATTTGTTAATTTGTTTTAATTAAAATGATATTATGAAAAGCAAGTACATCATTCTGGTTACGCTAACTCTAGCTTGTATTGTGACACTGATATATAAAACAGTCAATGTTGATACAACAGATCAAATAAATGAAACTGTTTTTGAAGGTGAAAAATCACCCATTGATTTGCTCTTTATGCAACGTGCTTTTCCTTCTGGAGAAATTAAATCAGGAGCCTATAAAGAAGCAGCTTTATGGAGAAGGCAAATGGAAGCATCTAGAAGTGCGGAAAGTAGTACCGCTATTTGGGAATTTTCGGGACCTTTAAATATTGGAGGGCGTATTACCGATATTGAAATACCTAATGGAGATGCAGATACCTATTATGTGGGTGCGGCATCTGGAGGTATATTTAAAACGACTAATGGAGGAGGAACTTGGCAACCTGTTTTTGATGATCAGGCTATGCTAGCCATAGGAGATATAGAGATATCAAAAACGAATAATGATCTCGTTTTTGTAGGAACCGGAGAGGTTAATGCAGGAGGAGGATCGCTAGCTTATGATGGTGACGGCGTGTATCGCAGTGAAGATGGAGGAATCAGTTGGGAATCTAAAGGATTAGAAGCCGTAGGAAGTATAGGAAAGGTGATTATTGATCCATCTGATGATGATGTCATTTTTGTTGGAGCCATGGGACCTTTGTTTAGGAATGATACGAATCGAGGAGTATATCGCAGTACTGATGGCGGTGATAATTGGGAACAGGTACTTTTTATTGCAGAAAATACTGGGATTATTGATATGGTAATTCACCCTACAAATAGTAATATTGTTTATGCAGTGGCATGGCAACGGGAACGAAGTGTAGATAACCGAACCTATGGAGGTGATAATTCAGGAATATATCGTTCTGATGATGGTGGAGATAGCTGGAATGAATTGACAACAGGGCTTCCAAGTGCCGGAAGTCAGAAAGGACGCATAAGTATTGATATTGCACAGTCTAATCCTAATGTATTGTATGCATCTTATGCAGATGCCAATGGATCTATACAAGGAAATTATCGATCGGCTGATGGTGGAGATTCCTGGGCAACTATTAATTCAAGTCAATTGACCAATGTTGGTTTCCATTGGTGGTTTAGAGGTTTATTTGTAGACCCGACTGATGAGAATACTATTTTTCATGTAGGTTTTGATGTAGAAAGATCAGTTGATGGAGGGATGAGTTGGCAACCTGTTTTTTCTAACGTCCATGTAGATCAACATGCCTTGGCATTTAATAGTATGAATACTAATGAGGTGTTGTTAGGTAATGATGGAGGGTTGTATGTAAGCCCCAATAATGGCGCTACCGCACAACAAGACTTAAATTTACCTATTACCCAGTTTTACAGATTCTATGTCGATCCTCAAAACGAGAATAAAATATATGGCGGTTCGCAAGATAATAGTACGATGCGTACAACCACAGGAGGTTTATCAGATTGGTCCATTATAAATGGAGGAGATGGTTTTCAACCTTTAGTTCGAGATGATGATACTAATGTGATTTATGCTTTATCGCAACGCGGTGGACTGGTACGATCAACGAATGATGCTGCTTCTTTTAATGCGATACTTAATGGTATAAATCCTGCCGATCGTAATAATTGGGATACACCTATCGCTCTCGATCCTGTTGATAATGACATTGTGTATTTTGGAACACAACGTGTATACCGTTCTACCAATACAGGCACTAACTGGACGGCTATAAGCCCTGATCTTACTGATGGTGGAGGAATGGGTAATTTGACTTTTGGAACCTTGACCACTATTGATATATCACCTTTAAATAGTGATATCATTTATACCGGATCTGATGACGGAAATGTTTACCGATCCTTAGATAATGGAGTCACGTGGGATAATATATCTACGACCTTGCCAGAACGTTGGGTAACCCGAGTACAAGCTGATCCTCTGAACGAAAATGTGGTTTATGCTACGTTTTCGGGATATCGTTTTGGTGAAGATACAGGACATGTATTTCGTAGTGAAGACCAGGGAACGACTTGGGAAGATGTGACTAATAATTTACCCGATATTCCTGTTAACGATATTGAGATCGATACCTTTGGTAATTTGTTTTTAGGAACTGATATTGGAGTACTTGCTTCGGCTAATAATGGTGATTCCTGGGAGCCTTTTGGTGAAAATTTACCTTCTGTTGTAGTTAATGATTTGCATTTGGATTTGAATTCAGGATTTCTATTTGCAGGGACATACGGACGATCTAGTTATAAAGTAGATCTGAGTGATAATATACTGGCCTTAGATGATTTCGCTTTAAGCGAAACAACACTGGCACTATTTCCGAATCCTGCTTCAGATCATATTACTATTAATTATAATGGGTCAGGTGAAGAAGTGATCACGATGTTTGATCAATTAGGAAGAAAAATTCGAACGTTACCTATACAATCATCAACGACACAGATGGATATACAAGATCTTCCTACAGGAGTTTATATTGTCAAGGTTGGATCACAATCCCAAAAGTTAGTCAAACGCTAAAGAAACGGCTATTAATTATCAGAAAACTTTAGATTGGCTTTTTGCACAATTGCCTATGTACCAGCGTCAGGGTGCTGCTGCATATAAGATGGATTTGTCCAATATAAAACGACTCTCTGCATATTTAGGAAACCCGCATACACAATTTAAAGCGGTCCATATCGGAGGGACTAATGGTAAGGGATCAACAAGTCATATGTTGGCCTCTATATTACAAGAAGCGGGATATGCCGTTGGGCTCTATACTTCTCCTCATTTAAAGGATTTTAGAGAACGTATTCGTATTAATGGCATACCTATTAGTAAGCAAATGGTTATCCATTTTATACGAAAGCACAAAGCTTTTTTTGAAGCCGAAAACTGCTCATTCTTTGAAATGACCGTAGCACTTGCTTTTTCGGTTTTTGCTAGAAAAAAGGTGGATATTGCAATTATAGAAGTGGGTCTAGGAGGACGTTTGGATGCGACCAATATTATTCTACCTGAACTCTCAGTGATTACTAATATAGGTCTGGATCATACACAGTTTTTAGGAAACACATTAGAGCAGATTGCTGGAGAAAAGGCAGGTATTATCAAAAGGAATACTCCTGTTGTCATTGGTGAATATCAGGACGAAACAATTAATGTATTTGAAAATATAGCCACAGCAAAGAATGCATCCTTACATAAAGCATATACAAAGGCATATCCGGATCTAAAGTCTGATTTAAAAGGATCTTACCAAATGGTCAATAAGCAAACGGTACAGTGTGCCGTTGAGGTATTGGTTGGGTTGGGTTGGAAGATCAAAGAAGAGCATCTTCGTTTAGGATTATCCAGAGTTATTCAGAACACAGGCTTGTTAGGACGGTGGCAACAGTTAGGAACTGCTCCTCATATCATCTGTGATACTGCTCATAATAAGGAAGGTCTTTTCTATGTGCTAGAACAATTACAGGAATTGCCCTATGAGCAATTGCATATTGTTTTAGGGGTCGTTTCCGATAAAAAATTGGAAACGATTTTGCCTTTGTTTCCTTCATCCGCAATTTACTATTTCTGTAAACCGGATATAGCAAGAGGGATGGAAGCAAATAAATTACGAACTTTAGGTTTAGGATATGACTTAAAAGGAGCGGTATATGAAAGCGTTCAAAAAGCACTATGCCAAGCAAAACGAATGGCGGAAAGAGAAGATCTTATTTTTATAGGAGGGAGTACTTTTGTAGTTGCTGAAATTCTTTGATTTTTTCTTCAAAAGTGTTTTGAGGGATTAAAAATTAGGCTATATTTGCATCCGCAATTAAGCGGGGCGCGTAGCTCAGTTGGTTCAGAGCACTTGGTTTACACCCAAGGGGTCAGGGGTTCGAATCCCTTCGCGCCCACAGAAAAAGCTTCCTTTTTAGGAAGCT
>CAZPTJ010000050.1:0-16632 GCA_964589085.1 uncultured Flavobacteriaceae bacterium
ACTTTCAAGGTTCATCACAAAGTTCTAATGCATAATCTGGGTTTAATATCCAGATCTATTTAGATACTTTTTAATAATTGTATCTTTGTTTATAGATATTTTGCTATGCTAGAAGAGTTAACAGCCGTACCCAATAAACACATTCCTAAACCTAAATGGTTGCGGGTAAAATTGCCTACAGGAAAAAAATATACGGAACTAAGGGGGCTGGTAGATAAATACAGCCTAAATACGATATGTACTTCGGGCAGTTGTCCTAATATGGGAGAATGCTGGAGCGAAGGAACGGCAACCTTTATGATCCTTGGAAATATTTGCACACGTTCTTGTGGTTTCTGTGGTGTAAAGACAGGTAGACCGGAAACAGTAGATTGGGAAGAACCTGAAAAGGTAGCTCGTTCCATCAAAATCATGGGTATTAAACATGCCGTGATCACTTCTGTAGATCGAGATGATTTAAAGGATATGGGCAGCATTATTTGGGCAGAAACAGTGGAAGCCATTCGTCGTATGAATCCTGACACTACTTTGGAAACTCTTATTCCTGATTTTCAAGGGCAAGAACATTTAATAGATCGCATTATTGCTGTTCATCCTGAAGTTGTATCTCATAATATGGAAACTGTCAAAAGATTGACTCGCGAAGTGCGAATTCAAGCTAAATATGAACGGAGTCTTGGTGTTTTGAATTATCTCAAAAAACAAGGCATGCGAAGAACAAAATCTGGCATAATGTTGGGCCTAGGAGAGACAGAATCAGAAGTAATACAAACACTTGAAGATTTGCGTGCTGTTGATTTGGACATTGTAACTATAGGACAATATTTGCAACCGTCTAAAAAACATCTTCCTGTAAAACAATTCATTACCCCGGATCAGTTTAAAAAGTATGAGACCATTGGTCTCGAAATGGGATTCCGTCATGTAGAAAGTGGCGCTTTAGTACGATCTTCGTATAAAGCTCAAAAACACCTTACTTAAAAAGCACAACTTACATGTTGAAAGTAGCCATCAATGGATTTGGAAGAATTGGCAGAAATTTCTTCAAATTAGCATTTAATGACCCTGATATTTCTATTGTGGCAATTAATGATATTGCACCTATCAGTACATTAAGTCATCTTTTGAAATTTGATAGTATTCATGGTATTTATTCAGAAGATGTTAGCTTTCGCGAAAGCAATCTCATAGTCAATAGCACACAAATCCCTGTATATCAAGAAGGGGATATCACACAAATATCATGGAAAGCCGTTAAACCTGATATTGTTCTCGAATGTTCTGGCAAGTATAAAACCAAAGCGTTTCTCGAACATCATCTTAAAGGTGGTGCTCAACGTGTTATTTTAGGGGTTCCACCAGTTGATGATCAAATTAGTATGGTTGTAATAGGTGTTAATGATCACATTTTGAAAGGTGATGAAGTCATTATTTCAAATGCTTCCTGTACTACAAATAATGCGGCTCCATTGATTAAGGTTATTGAAGAGTTAGCTGGGGTCAAGCAAGCTTATATTACTACTGTACATTCTTATACTTCTGATCAAAGTCTCCATGATCAACCACATCGTGATTTGCGGAGAGCTCGAGCAGCAGGTCAAAATATTGTTCCAACGACCACGGGAGCTGCCAAAGCGTTAACCAAAATTTTTCCTGATCTGGCACAGGTTATAGGTGGTTGTGGCATTCGGGTCCCAGTACCTAATGGCTCATTGACAGATATTACTTTTAATGTAAAAAAAACAACTTCTATAGAAGCTGTTAATGCTGCTTTTAAAAAGGCTGCTCAATCACATTTAAAAGGCATATTAGAATATAGTGAACTTCCGTTGGTTTCTGTTGACATTTTGGGAAATAAGCATTCTTGTATTTTTGATGCTCAAATGACTTCAGTCATAGGAAAATTGGTCAAAATCATAGGTTGGTATGATAATGAGATAGGATATTCCAGTCGTTTGATTGACTTAATTAAGTTTTTTATTAAGAAATAAATTATATTAGCCCCAACCTACTACTTATATTATGAACGTGTTTTTGATACGGTTCTTTATGGTTCTGTTTATCTTGATAAGTCCTGTCTTGCGGGCTCAGGACAATACAACCGTAATCAAAAAGGTCACTAACAAAAAAATTGACTCCTTATTGGTTGCGGCAGTTGCAGCATTAGAATCTGCAGACTACCAATCATCTACCGAGTCACTTTTACTAGCAAAAGATCTCGCTAAATCCATTAAAAAAAAAGATAGAATAGGTGATACTAGTTATACCTTAGCCCTTCTATTTTTCCAGGCAAAAGATTATACCAAAGCAACTTCAGAAAATGAACAAGCCATTGCTTATCAAACCGAAAGCAAAGACAGTAAAGGATTAGGACAGAGTTATCTGCTTGCTGCTCAAATTCATATGAAACAAAATGAATATGGAAAAGCAAAAGACTATCTGGATCAGGCCGGTTCTCTAATACAAAGAGAAAATTTACAGTTTTTAAAAGGCAAATTACATTTAAACAAAGGAAATATTGCTTTAACTTCAAATCAAATTGATAGTGCTATTGATCACTACACGCAAGCTATAAACGCTCCTTCAGATCAACAGGATTTTTATTTATCTGCCGATATCAATACGCAAAAAGCAAAAGCGCTTGTTAAAGCAAAACGTTTTGATGAAGCAAAAGCAGCTCTTACCATAGCAGAAGATTTAAGTGCGCAAAACGACTATCCCATAATTGCTCTTGAAGCAAAAAAAATAAGCAGTGATATTGCATTTGCCCAAAACAACTATCAGAAGGCATATAACGATCTAAAGAGTTATCGTGAAGGCCTCACTAAATATCTTAATTCAGAAAAGTCTAATCTTAATGATCGTATTGACGAGGTATCAAAGGCCGAACTTACATCACAATTAGACAATGATATTCTGAAACGCTCATTAGAAGTAACCACCTTAGTAACCGTATTAAGTATTGCTCTGGTAACCATATTATCCTTGCTCATCTTGTCTTTATATAAGAATAATAACCTTCGAGCCAAAGCAAACGAATTGCTCCAATCCAAAAATACAGAACTGATCATAGCTAAGGAAAATGCTGAAAAAGCTTCTATGGTAAAAGCCCAGTTCTTATCTACAATTACTCATGAATTGCGGACTCCGATGTATGCCGTAACAGGACTAACACATTTATTATTAAGTGAAAACCCAACAGCCGAACAGAAGAAACATTTGGACTCTCTCAAATTTTCTGGTGAATATCTACTTTCATTGATCAACAATATTCTGGACTTAAACAAACTTGAAGCTAACAAAGTTGATCTTGAAGAAACAAGCTTTAATTTAAGAAAACGTATTGAAGACGTATTATTTGCTTTAGAAAAATCTGCTAAGGACAAAGGAAATAAACTACATTTTGAGTTTGATGAAGACATCCCTGCAGAGTTACTAGGTGATCCTCTTGTAATTTCTCAGATTCTTATCAATCTTGTAGGAAATGCGGTTAAGTTTACTCGGGATGGAGAAGTGTATATTAGAGTGCAAAAAATTAGCCAGAGTGACGCCGACATCGATTTGCATTTTGAGATACAAGATACGGGCGAAGGTATTTCCAAGAAAAAACAAAAGAGTATTTTCCAGAACTTCACCCAAGGTTCTGTGGCGATAAATCGAAAATTTGGCGGTACCGGACTTGGTCTATCTATTGTTAAGAATCTCTTAGATCTTCTTAATAGCAAAATATCATTAGAAAGCACTTTAGGTAAAGGTTCTGTGTTCAAGTTTGACATTAAATATAATCTAGCAAAAAGTCTTACTGACAATGAAAATCCACATAATATTATTTATGATGTAGATTATGTAGCTCTTGAAAACAGACATATTCTCGTAGTAGAAGACAATAAGATTAATCAAATGATTACTCGTAAAATACTAGAGAAAAATAAGATTATATGTGATGTGGCTGATAATGGAGAGATTGCCGTTGAAAAAGTCAGGTCTTCTAAATTTGATCTTATCCTTATGGATATTCACATGCCTGGTATAAGTGGTATTGAAGCCACAGAGCAGATTCGTGTATTTGACGAGGATATTCCTATTCTTGCGCTTACTGCAGTTACCATCGATGAAAATGTAGATGATTTCTATGTTGCTGGCTTTAATGATATAATTCCTAAGCCCTACAAAGTAGAAGAGTTCTTCCAAAAAATTCATAACGCACTTAAAAAAAGTAACGTTATTAAGATGTAATTCTCGTCACAAACTCCTTAAGTAGTCTATCAAACTGTGTACTGTTATCCTGAACAACAGTCTGTATGGGCAAGTAATACAATTTGGTTTTTTCTAACTGTCCCTCTAGACGCATATAGTCCTTTTCTGTAGTAAGTATGAGTTTCTGTTGTTGAAGTGTTTTTATTTCGCTTAAAGCGAAATCATGATGATCTGCATATTTAAAATGCGTATAAGTTAATCCTTGATCATCTAGAAATTGTAATAATGGTTTTGGATTTGCAATACCTGTCACTAAGGCAAAAGATGTATCGGACAATTGTTCCAAAGGCAGTTGCTTATGAGCTGAAAAAATAACATCACTATAATTAATTGAAGCAAAAAACACCTTTTGACCTTGACGAGGATTAAGTTTCCTTGTAATAGCAATTCTTTCCTCATTTGTTAACGCTTGCGGACATTTTGTAATTACAATACATTGTGCTCTTTGCGCTCCGTTACGCGATTCTCGAAGATTTCCTGCAGGCAGTATCAAATCATTACTATACAGGGAATCATAAGAAGTAAGCAGCATATAGAAACCAGCCTTTACCTTACGATGTTGAAATGCATCATCCAAAATGATAAGTTCTGGCTGAGGAGTTTCTTCCAGAAGTTTGGCAATCCCCTTTTGTCTGCTTTCTGCTACGGCAACTGTTATTTTACTAAACTTTTTGGCAAATTGCAAGGGCTCATCACCCACTTCCTGCGCAGTCATTTGTGGTTGAACTTTTACATATCCCTTCGTATTTCGTCCATATCCCCTACTTAGAGTAGCCATACTATAATCATCCTGAAAAAGACGAATAAGATATTCTACCATCGGAGATTTCCCTGTTCCACCTGTACTTAAATTACCCACAGCAATTATCGGAAACCCATAAGACTTTGAGCTCAAAATCTCTTTATCATACATCCAGTTACGCATCATAGTAATCCCATGATAAATCACCGAAAAAGGGAAAAGGATTTTACGCAGCCGCCTCATATGGGCGAAGGTATAATTTTTATCTTTACTCAAATTAGTTTAGCCATGACTATAAATGATGTTATTGAATTACTGGAAGCCTGGACACCGACAGCTTATGCCGAAGATTTTGACAATGTAGGCCTATTGGTGGGAGATAAAAAGAATACGATCTCTAATATTTTGGTCTCCCATGATTGTTTGGAAGGCACTGTAAATGAAGCCATTTCTAAAGATTGCAATCTTATAATTTGCTTCCATCCCATCATATTTTCAGGATTGAAACGGCTTACAGGATCAAGCTATGTAGAACGTACGGTGATCAAGGCAATAGAACATAAAATTGCCATATATGCATTACACACAGCACTCGACAATGTTCCTTATGGTGTCAATCATGGAATGTGTAATGCTATTGGGCTTCATAATTGCAAAATACTTATCCCCAAACAACAGTATCTTCATAAATTAACAACTTATGTCCCAGAAAAAGACGCTCCGAAATTGAGAGAATCTTTATTCAATGCAGGCTTGGGGCGCATAGGAAATTACGATTCCTGTAGTTTTAATGTTTCAGGAACAGGCACTTTTAAACCACTAGAAAAGTCCAACCCAACACTAGGGTCAATTAATGAACTACATCAAGAAAATGAGATCCAAATTCATGGAGTCTATGAAAAACATCTCGAATCTAAAGTCCTAAATGCCCTTCTTAAAAATCATCCGTACGAAGAAGTTGCTTATGAAATAACCCCTTTAAAAAATACACATCCCCATATTGGCATGGGAATGATTGGACAATTAGGAACCCCAGAAGATGAAACTTCCTTTCTTCAACGATTGAAAACAGTTTTTGGCACAGGAGGAATACGTCATTCGGCTTTATTAGATAGAAAAATTCAAAAAGTCGCGGTTTTAGGTGGGAGTGGTGCTTTTGCTATTAGTGCAGCTATAGCACAAAATGCAGATATTTTGGTTACCGCAGATCTTAAATATCATGATTATTACAAGGCCGAAAATCGCATACTTCTGGCCGATATAGGACATTACGAAAGTGAGTCTTTTACAAAAAACATAATAGCTGAATATCTTACAAAAAAAATTCGTAATTTTGCGATCATTTTATCAGAGGATAACACCAATCCTATCAACTACACATAACGTATGGCAAAGAAAAAGGAAATCACGATAGAAGAAAAATTACGTGCACTTTATGATTTACAGCTTATTGATTCTCGGGTAGATCAAATCCGTAACGTAAGAGGAGAGCTTCCATTGGAGGTTGAAGATTTGGAAGATGAAGTCGCAGGTCTTAACAAGCGTATTGAAAAATTAGATAACGAGCTTCAGCTTATTGAAGAATCGATAAAAGCAAAAAAGAATCAGATTGAAGATTCCAAAGCTGCGATTAAAAAATATACGGAGCAACAAAAGAACGTTAGAAATAACAGAGAGTTCAACGCATTGAGCAAAGAGGTAGAATATCAGGAATTAGAAATTCAACTTGCCGAAAAGAACATTAAAGAATTTAAAGCACAGATTGAACAAAAGAATGAAGTTATTGGTAAAACCAACGAACGACTTCAGGAGCGTGAGGTACATCTAAAGCATAAAAAAGACGAACTTGACGCCATCCTTGCTGAAACAGAAAAAGAAGAAAAAGCATTATTAAAGAAAAGTGAAGAGTTCGAAAAAGACATCGATGATCGTTTAGTACAGGCATACAAACGTATACGGACTAATGTTCGTAATGGTCTGGCTGTAGTCCCTATTGAACGTGGTGCTTCAGGTGGATCTTTCTTTACGATTCCTCCTCAAGTTCAAATGGAAATTGCTGGTCGTAAAAAAATTATTACCGACGAGCATAGTGGTCGAATTCTCGTAGATAGTGAGTTGGCTAACGAAGAGCTGGAAAAAATGGAAAAAATGTTTACTTCTTTATAAGAAAATAAAAACAGACATAATAAAAAAGCCCTTGAAATAAGGGCTTTTTTATGTTTTAACTTAACAGTCTATTAGTAATAACGATCGTAAGTATCTACTAATTTTGTAGACAGATAAATCAGGTTAATATCAATTGTAAAAATAATAAACATTGATTACTATCTGTCTTTAAAGAATCTATATTATGAAAATCTCATCCATCATAGCAGGAATTTTGTTAGTCATCGCCTGTCAAAACGGTCCATCCCAAACCCCCAAAGAACCCACTGCACTTCTCACTCCCGTACAAACACAACCGCAAAATGGTCTTCATAAAGCCTATTTTGCAAGCGGTTGCTTTTGGTGTGTAGAGGCTATTTTTGAAAGTGTAAAGGGTGTTGATGAAGTTATAAGTGGTTATAGTGGCGGTATTGAAGAAAACCCCACTTATAAAGAAGTGAGTTATGGTCGCAGTACGCATGCAGAAGCTGTAGAAGTATATTATGATCCTGAAGTCGTAAGCTTTAAAACATTAGTTACTGTATTCTTTGGCTCTCATGATCCTACAACACTTAATCGTCAGGGACCTGATCGTGGTAGGCAATATAGATCTATTGCTTTCTATCAAAACGATAAGGAAAAAATCATTATTGATAATGCCATTAAAAAACTTAACGAAGCTGTTTATGAAGGTGGTATCGTCACCCAAGTATTGCCATTCACCAAGTTTTGGAAAGGCGAAGGATATCATCAAGATTATGAAGTCAACAATCCGGGCAATCCCTATATTCAGAATGTTTCGGTTCCAAGGTTAAAACGTTTTCAAAAGAAATTCCCTCAATTATTAAAAAACAATGCACATTAAGGCTTTGATGCCTTAAGCTCAAAAAGCAAAGGGTATAAGCGGTCTTTTGTGATATAAAGGCCGTTTTCATTTGCTATTAAATCAGGCAATACATTATAAGGACTCTCATCTTGTTCTCGCAGGTATTCAATACGCAATCCTGCTTCAATTAATGCATTTATCACCTCACTTAAACCGTGATTCCAGCCGTATTCTTTACTAATCATAGGAGAAGACATATCGGCATACGTTCCCTCATACTCTTCATAAATGGCCTCTTTCTGATGATAACCATATTTTAAAATAGGTTTCCCTGAAGTATAATCAAACATCCATACCAAAGGGTGAAATTCTACCATATAAAAAACACCTCCTGAATGCAGGCGTTCTGCAATTACTTGTGCCCAGGGTTTTAAATCTGGCAGCCATCCTATAACTCCATAACTCGTAAATACAATATCAAAATGTTCAGAGACATGTGCAGAAGTATCCAGTACATTGCAACACACAAACGTTGCTGGAGTCTCAATTTCCTGAGCTAAAGCTTTCGCGAAAGCAATACCTTCATCACTTAAATCTACACCGGTACAATGTGCTCCCAAACGTGCCCAACTTAAAGTATCCTGACCAAAATGACATTGCAAATGTAAAAGTGACTTTCCTTTTACATCCCCCAAAGCATGTAGTTCGTAATGATTTAAGGAAGATTCCCCCTTTTTAAAAGTTTCTATGTCATAAAAATCACTCTGTGTATGGACAGCAACTTTTTTATTCCAGGTTTTTCTATTCGTTTCAAAATGTTCTGAATGTCTGTCTGACATAATGTTTATTTTTGAAAAAAAATCTTTGGAAAAGATACTACATTTTGATGGTGAGGCGATCCAGAATATGGAGCAACGGTTTAGAGCTAATTTTATTAATAGCGTAACAGGCTACAAATCATCCAATCTTATTGGAACAATAACCGATGATGGTATTACCAATCTTGCAGTATTTAGCTCCGTAATACATATAGGTAGTCAACCTCCTTTATTAGGGTTTATTACGCGTCCAACTACGGTACCCCGACATACATATATTAATTGCAAAACGACAAAGGTTTTTACCATAAATCATATTCACAGTACCATAATTAAGCAAGCGCATCATACCGCAGCTCGTTATGATGCTGAAATATCAGAATTTGAAAAAAGCAATTTAACCGAAGAGTATTTACGTTCATTCCCTGCCCCTTTTGTCAAAGAGTCCTTTATTAAAATTGCTTGCTCACTTGTTAATGAATACCCTATCAAAGAAAATGGAACTGTACTTATGGTTGGTGCTATAACAGACATCTATCTTCCTAATAATATTCACAGCGATGACGGTTGGATAGATCTTAGCAAAGTTCAGAGTACTACAATCAATGGATTAGACAGCTATTCTAAACCTTATCTTCTAGATCGTCTGTCCTATCCCAAACCAGAAAAAGAGGTTGTTTCAATATTAAAGAATAAAGGCCAATAGCCTATCTTTGCCCTTTAAAATAAGCTTATGCAACTCGCTCTAATACCTCGCATAAAACATACTGAAGCAGATAATTTCTTTTTACTGGCAGGTCCATGTGCCATAGAAGGTGAAGATATGGCATTACGCATTGCTGAAAAGGTAGTTTCCATTACCGATAAATTGGAGATTCCTTATATTTTCAAAGGAAGTTTTCGCAAAGCGAATCGAAGTCGTATTGATAGTTTTACAGGTATAGGAGATGAAAAAGCCTTAAAAATACTTAAAAAAGTTTCTGATACTTTTGATATTCCTACGGTTACCGATATTCATGAAACAGAAGATGCAGCACTTGCAGCTCAATATGTTGATGTATTGCAGATTCCTGCATTTTTAGTCAGACAAACAGCATTAGTTGTTGCGGCAGCGAAAACAGGAAAAGTAGTTAACCTGAAGAAAGGACAATTTATGTCTCCTGAAAGCATGCAACATGCGGTAAAAAAGGTTATAGATAGTGATAACGAACAAGTCATGGTTACTGATCGAGGAACGATGTTTGGCTATCAAGATATGATTGTTGATTTCAGAGGCATCCCTACGATGCGTCAATTTGCCTCAACAGTACTGGATGTTACACATTCACTTCAACAACCTAATCAGACTAGCGGTGTTACTGGAGGTCGTCCAGATATGATTGAAACTATTGCTCGTGCAGGAGTAGTAAATCAGGTGGATGGATTGTTTATTGAAACACATTTTGATCCTTCAACTGCCAAAAGTGATGGAGCCAATATGCTTGATCTTGTCTATCTGGAAAAATTACTTACCAATCTTAGCGCCATTCGCAAAACAATTCAATCGTTATAGACCAACTACTATAGTATTGATTTTGAACGACTAACTATTTCATAGTATCTATACGAAGTCAAAAAAATAGGGGGCCTTCCCCCAAAAGCCCCCTCTTGCTATCATAATCTAGGCTTGTCCTAAATATCTTTATGGTTAGCAAGTATTTTTATATGTTCACAAAGTAACACGTTAAATCAATAAAAAAATAGGGGCAAATGCCCCTTTTTGAATAATTAACTATTCAATTTTCCTGCCAAAAATAAACAACATCTCATTTAATATCGCTTCTTTATTTTATTATTCGCCAAATCTTGAAGTATTTCTACAAGAATTAGTCCATCTATACTCTCCGGTTTATAATAACGCAACGATCTTATATTCTTTCGGTTTTCTCCGGCAACAAGATGCTCTTGATGAACACCACAATGAATTCCCCAGGGAAAGCCTACATCAATACAATTTTTCCTAAAGTTTAAAAAACAAAACATTTTCCCATGGAGGCTATAAAACGGTAATTTCCATTTAAATTGTTCATCTACATCTGGAATAGTATGTTTAATTATAGCTTGTAATTCTATAAGCATGGATCGCCAGGGTTCTGGCTTATTAAGAATATACTCTTCTGCAGGATTCATATGTTTTGCCTAGCGTTTTTTATTTATTTTTAAACATCTTAAATATACAACCATGAATTCAAGAAGAGACTTCGTAAAACAATCAGCAATTTTGGGTACTGGTCTCGCACTGGCTCCTCAACTGACACTAGCATCAAATAACGATCTCAAAGACAATCTAAATGTTGGACTTATTGGTGTAGGATTGCGAGGTACCAATCATCTTAGAAATCTACTACAACGTAAAGATGCTACCGTAACTGCTATCTGTGATATCGATCCTAATCGTATACAAATTGCTCAGGAACATATCGCAAAAGCAGGTTTTAAAGCCCCCAGAGTGTTTAACAAGGATGAAGAAGATTATCATAATCTACTCGCGCTGGAAAATGTTGATGCTGTCATTATCTCCACACCCTGGTTATGGCATACGCGTATGGCAGTTGCTGCTATGAAAGCTGGAAAATATACAGGAGTTGAAGTTTCAGCAGCCAATACGTTGGAAGAATGTTGGGATTTGGTTAATACCCACGAAGAAACAGGATCTCATGTAATGATCCTCGAAAATGTAAACTATCGTCGTGACATTCTGGCTGTCCTGAATATGGTAAGACAAAATGTCTTTGGTGAATTATTGCATTTTAGATGTGGTTACCAACATGACTTACGATTTGTCAAATTAAATGATGGTAAGACGGCTTATGGTAAAGGTGTAGAGTTTGGCAAAAAAGGAATCTCAGAATCCAAATGGCGTACACAACATTCGCTTTTGCGAAATGGTGATGTTTATCCTACTCATGGTGTTGGTCCTATCGCTACCATGTGCAATGTCAATCGCGGGAATCGGTTTGTATCCATGACTTCTCATGCTACAAAGGCGGTAGGCTTACATAAATATATTGTTGAAAATGGAGGAGCAGATCATCCCAATGCGAAGCTCAAATGGAAACAGGGTGATATTATCACCTCTACGATAGATACCGCTCAAGGCGAGACCATTATGGTCACCCATGACTGTAACTCACCACGTCCCTACTCCTTAGGGTTTCGGGTGCAAGGAAGTCAGGGATTATGGGAAGTAGATGGTAGTCGCATTTATGTGGAAGGTCAGAGTGAAGCGCATCGTTGGGATGAAGCACAACCCTGGTTAGACAAATATGATCATCCGCTTTGGAAAAAATATGGAGCATATGCATCCGGTTCGGGACATGGCGGTATGGATTTCTTTGTACTAAATGCGTTTATTGAATCTGCAAAACAAAATATTGCACCACCACTTGATGCATACGATGCGGCAGCATGGAGTGCCATCACCCCGCTTTCTGAGGCGTCTATTGCTAATAATGGAGAGCCTCAGGATTTTCCTGATTTTACACGCGGCCTATGGGTGAGTCGTCAACCGTATAACTGGATTAAAGACACATACTAGTGACTTCATTTCTTTCAAAAGCACCAGGTCGCATCTGTCTTTTCGGCGACCATCAGGATTATTTAGAACTTCCTATAATTGCCTGTGCGATTAATCGATATATTCAGGTTAACGGAACTCCAAATGAGGCTAATCATTTTACAATAAAAATGCCAGATATGGGTACGGAAAGAACAATCCCTCTTACTGATACGCATACCGTATTTGAAAAAGGTGACCATCTCCGTGCTTCGTTAAACGTTGTTAGACGTTATGGGTGCCAGATCAATCAAGGTTATGATCTAGTAATACACGGTGACGTTCCTATTAATGCCGGCCTTTCTAGTTCGTCTGCAATGACAGTTGCTTGGGTACGGTGGCTACTTCATACTTTTGGATGTCATCAAGAAATAAGTCCTGAATTTATAGGTCGATTAGCCTATGAGGCCGAAGTAATCGAACAGGATTCTCCTGGAGGCAAAATGGATCAATATACCAGTGCTATAGGTGACGTTATTTATTTGGAAACAGATGAACGCTCCTCTATACAAAAACTGAGAACACAACTGGAAGGTTTGACTATTGGTGAATCCGGTATACCCAAAAATACAGTTGGATTATTGGGAGATTTAAAAACCAATGCTTTGAAGGCATTGCGACTTATCAAAGGACAAGATGAGCAATTTGACCTCGCTAAGGCTGATCTTTCTGATTATAAAACTTATGTAAGTGTATTGCCTTCTGTATTGCAACCTTATTTCTATGCTGCTATTCAAAATCATCTGATTACTCAGAAAGCACTTATTGCTTTACGTGAAGAAAAACTGAATTACCATTATATTGGACAGTTAATGAATGAACATCATACCGTATTAAAAGAAGTATTACATATCACTGTTCCTAGAATAGATAGGATGATCGAAGCAGCACTAGAAGCAGGAGCATATGGCGCAAAAATTGTAGGTTCTGGTGGTGGAGGTAGCATTGTTGCGTTATCCCCTTTAGGTAAATCTACAGTGATTTGCGATGCAATTAAAAATGCAGGAGCTATAGCCGCCTATCCTGTACAAGTATCTAAAGGAGTACATATATTATGACCAAAACCTTAATAATACTTGCGGGAGGTGCTTCTTCCAGAATGAAAAAATCAGAAAGCACAGCGCTTTCTGAAGGACTCACACAACAAGCCAATACTCGCAGTAAAGCATTGATCCTCTTGAACGATCGCCCTATGCTAGATTATGTGCTCTACAATGCAAAGCAGGCAGGGATTAACGAGATTGTCATTGTTATCGGTCGAGGAGATACCCTGTTCAGGGAATACTATGGAACTGCAACAGAAGGAAATGATTTTCACGGATTGTCTATTTCATATGCTACGCAATATATTCCCGAAGACCGAACCAAACCTTTCGGAACGGCAGATGCTGTTTTACAAGCTCTTGATCAGTATCCTGCACTACAACAACAATCTTTTTTGGTATGTAACTGCGATAATTTATATAGTGTTTCTGCTTTTAAAGCATTGCAGGCTATTGATCATCCCAATGCTTTTATCAATTATGATCGTGCATTTTTGGAATATCCCAGCGAACGTATCGCGCGATTTGCGTTGACTAAAGTCAATACGGATCAGGAATTGTTGGCCATTATTGAAAAACCAGCTCCAGACGACATTGATAAGTACAAAGCGGTGGATGGTACTTTTCGCGTAAGCATGAATATCTGGAAATTTTACGGCCCCTTATTTTATACATATTTACAAGATTGCGCAGTGCATCCGATACGACAGGAAAAAGAACTCCCCTCTGCCTTATTACAAATGATACAGGAACATCCAGGAAGTATGAAAGCAATTCCCTTTGCTGAACATGTTCCTGATCTCACGGGAAAAGATGATATTGCCATTATGAATGATTATCTTTCAAACCATTATTCCAATTTAGACTGGACGACATAAACATATTGCTATGATTGATTTATCTACTTTAGATCTCACAATTATTGTTACATTATTTGTAATCATCCTAGGTATTGGGTTTTATGTAAGTAAATCTTCGGGAAAAAGTACCTCTCAGTATTTTTTATCAGGACGTAATATGCCCTGGTGGTTATTAGGATTATCCATGGTTGCGACTACTTTTTCTACTGACACTCCCAATCTGGTCACCGACATTGTACGAACTAATGGAGTAGCCGGAAACTGGGTCTGGTGGGCTTTTTTAATTACCGGACTGCTCACGGTTTTTGTCTATGCAAGGTTATGGCGTCAGTCCAATGTAAAGACGGATATTGAATTTTACGAACTTAGATATGGAGGTGCTCCAGCTCGATTCCTAAGATGGTTTAGGGCTATTTTTCTAGGTGTGTTCTTTAATATGTTTGCGATGGCCGCTGTAATGCTTGCGGCTATAAAAATAGGAGAAGTCATGTTAGGGCTTGAAGGATGGGTGACTTTACTTATTGCAGGAAGTATCACTTTATTATTTAGCACTATTGGTGGCTTTAAAGGCGTAGTGTATACTGATTTTATTTTGTTTTTTGTTGCGATGGCAGGTGCCATTGGCGCAGCGGTTTATATTGTAGGTCTTCCAGAAGTAGGTGGTTTAAAAGCGCTAATCGCCCACCCCAATGTAAGTTCAAAACTAGACCTTATCCCTAAGGTAGATGATACGGAACTTTTAATCACTTTATTTATCATCCCCATTGCGGTACAATGGTGGAGTAGCTGGTATCCAGGAGGAGAGCCTGGTGGTGGTGGTTATGTGGCACAACGTATGCTAGCGGCAAAAGACAAAAATCACGCTATGGGAGCAACATTTTTCTTTAATTTCATGCATGTGGCATTGCGTCCCTGGCCGTGGATACTAGTAGCACTTGCTTCCCTAGTTGTTTTTCCTAATTTGGAAAGTATACAAACTGCATTCCCACATATTTCTGAAAGTAAATTGGGACAGGATTTGGCGTATTCTGCAATGCTAACCAAACTACCTAGCGGGCTTTTAGGTATTGTCTTGGCATCACTAGCTGCCGCATTTATGAGTACCATATCCACGCATTTAAATTGGGGGGCTTCCTATATCGTAAATGATATTTATAAGCCTCAAATTAACAAGGAGGCTACAGAAAAAGAACAAGTAGGTGTTGGAAGAATTGCGACCATCGTTTTAATGATTATTAGTGCACTAATGGCATTGGCCATGCAAAATGCACTACAGGTATTCAATATCATTATAATGTTTGGAGCTGGCACAGGTCTGATTTTTATTTTACGTTGGTTCTGGTGGCGTATCAATGCATGGACAGAAATTAGCGCCATGTTTGCATCAGGAACCATATCAACATTACTTGCCTTCACTCCTTTGGGAGCATCTACTTTTGGGGATGAAGGACTCATGCCAGGATATTATCAATTCCCATTTATTGTTCTTGTTACTTCTATAATTTGGTTAGTCGTCACCTATATAACCAAACCTGAGTCTCAGGAAACGCTTTCCAGGTTTTATCAAAGAACTTCTCCAGGTGGACCGGGTTGGAAAAAAATTATTGACCATATGCTTCCCGAAGAACGACAGCAAATCACTACAGGTTGGACAGTTCCTCAAGGGATTATCGCCATGTTATTAGGTTGTGTCTGTATTTATGGGGCATTATTTAGTACAGGGTATTTTATCTATGGCAAAACAACAAATGGTCTCTTAGGCTTGATTATTGTTTTGGTTTCAGGGGTTTTATTAATCCGTGTATGGAAACAGATTAAGGGGAAAATCCTATAATTTTTTTGAATAAAAACACATAAAAAAAGCCTCGACTAAGATCGAGGCTCTTCTTCTTTAGGAAAGAAAGTACTATGATGATTTATTATATATTAATCCTACCAAGGCACCCATGATCAGGAAGAATACCAAATAGATTAAGGCGTTGGCAAAGGTGCCTGTAATATCGAGCATATTGCTTGTCGCAAAATCGATCAATCCTCCACCTAAACCAATAAGAATGGCTACCCATAATCCAAAGTTAAGGCCATTGGATGCGCTATAGGTTCCTCCTCCCCATTTTCTATAAATGGTAGAAAAAGCAAAGCCCTGAACCAAACAACCTAAAATGAGGTGCACCATATCTGGAACTTCTCTCATTATACCCGTAGCCGATCCAAAATGATCTTCCATAAACGGATCACCAACAAGTCCCCATAACAGATAGCCTCCGGCAAATCCCCAAATGGTAGTTACAATCGTACTAATAATGTTAGCCTTTGAAAACATAATATATAAGTGTTGATTAGATC
>CAZPTJ010000051.1:0-16273 GCA_964589085.1 uncultured Flavobacteriaceae bacterium
TTCTGGATAACGATCAGTTTGAAGAGAATCAGTCCGTATAGTTATTAAATCAGCATAATCCGAATCTGAATAAGTGAATTCTCCAATTTTAAAATTTGAACAATCTTTTTCCTGTCCAAATGAAGTCAAAGTTAATAGTAGAATTATTACCGTTATTGATTGTTTCATGTTGAATTACGTCTAGTCGTAATCTATGCTCACTAATAAATGAAAATACCCTTCTCGCTCTCTATTGTCAATTTTTTACCTGAATCACTAGCTTCTACACGACCTATAATTTGTGCATCTACATTAAAGGATTTGGAAATCGTAATCAATTCCTCAGCAATTGCGGGGTCACAATAGATTTCCATACGATGTCCCATATTAAATACCTGATACATTTCTTTCCAGTCCGTACCGCTCTCTTGCTGAATTAATTGAAACAAAGGTGGTATCTCAAATAAATGATCTTTAATAATATGTAAATCTTCTACAAAATGTAAAATTTTAGTCTGTGCACCACCACTACAATGCACCATTCCATGAATTTCTTTTTGAGTGTATTGTTCTAAGATCTTCTTTATGATTGGCGCATAGGTACGTGTCGGAGACAGCACTAATTTCCCAGCATCCAGTGGGCTTCCGTCCACCGTATCTGCAAGCTTTTTTGATCCGGAGTATACCAGTTCATCAGGAACAGAATGATCGAAACTTTCAGGATATTTTGTTGCAAGGCTCTTATCAAAAACATCATGACGGGCAGATGTCAATCCATTACTACCCATGCCTCCATTATATTCAGATTCGTAACTCGCCTGTCCATAAGAAGCCAGTCCAACAATGACATCACCCGCCTTAATATTGGCATTATCAATAACAGCACTACGTTTCATACGTGCTGTTACGGTAGAATCTACAATTATTGTACGTACCAGGTCACCCACATCAGCAGTTTCTCCTCCTGTACTATGAATAGTTACACCATACGATTTAAGCTCCGCAATCAATGCTTCAGTACCGTTGATAATCGCTGAGATTACCTCACCCGGAATTAGATTTTTGTTACGACCAATCGTAGATGATAAGGTAATATGATCTGTAGCACCTACACAAAGTAAATCGTCGATATTCATAATAAGCGCATCCTGGGCAATACCTTTCCATACTGATACATCTCCAGTCTCCTTCCAGTACATATAGGCAAGTGATGATTTTGTACCAGCACCGTCAGCATGCATCACCAGACAATAATCTTCATCTCCTGTCAACACATCAGGAACAATTTTACAAAATGCTTTAGGGAAGAGTCCTTTATCCACATTTTTGATCGCATTATGTACATCTTCTTTTCCTGCTGAAACACCACGTTGCGCATAGCGTTTGGAAACCTCTTGACTCATAGTATGATTTTGAAGTGCAAAAATAGGCATTAATGAAAAAACTAACAGATCAAAAAATATGGCAGTTTTTTCTGACGTAAATCTGGGCGTGATAACACTTTAGCCAATGATTTGGGATTAAAACAAATTTTATTTTTAGATCGGTCTATTTTTAGTATTTTGGATCTCCCCCCGGAAAAATCAGTGATTTACCTAACTTAAAAAGATCAGTTATTTTGAAGTCTTACCGATTTTTAGGGAGTATTATATGCTTTAGCATTTATGCCTGTCTATGCAACACATATGCACAATCAGCAGCTAGTTCCTCATCTTCTGTTTCTAAAATCATCTTAAAACAAGATATTTTAGGACATGGGTTTGATATACGTGAGATTGATCCAAAATCCTGGGGAAGTTCATCAAAAGGGACTATACTTATACAAGGCCCTGTCAATCAAGAAGAAATCAATTCAAAAACAGAAACTGCTTTTCATTTTATTACTACTCCTTATGAATATGAAAGAGAATTATTAGAAACCGATACCCTTAACAACTTATATCGCGCCTATAAGAGTAATGCTTATTATAAACCCTTAGATCAGGATGGAAGATCCGATCAACTTTTTGTATATACTGAAAAGAAAAAACCACTTTATAAGAAAAGATTAAACACTTCCAAAGCGCGCATTTTAGATAGTGCATTAATTGCCGATTTTTCTCGTTTAGGTCGTGATATTACAGCTGAAGGTTTTATTCATCGTTATGGCACACACTATGCCCAGGAAGTAACTTATGGTGGTATTTTTTTAAGACGTAATTTAATTAAGGTTGATGACTTTATTTATTCTCCTTATGACAAAGAAAATTTTAAAAAAAAGGTAATTACTGATATTGAATTTGTCCATACAAAGATTGAAGATACTGACCCCTATATTAATTCAGGTAATAGCACTTCTTTTACTGTTGGCGGTAATACTGATGCTTTATGGCCTTCTAGTTGGGAAACTACAGTAACCGAACAACCACAACCTATAGCTGTTGTTTTAAAATCCTATACTTCGCTTTTGCGAAATACTCCGCTAGTCGATATTGAAGATAAGGCTATTAAAATTCATTTATTGGATAGTATGATTCAACAAACCATGGAGCACACTCGTGGTGAAATTCAGGAAGAAACTCTTAGCACTTTTTATAAAAAATACTCACTACGCTTTCAACAACGCATTACCAGTATTGTAAAGAAAAGTACAGGTAAGGATGAAGAAAATCTAACAGAATATACTGGAGATATTTTCTTTGGCGGTTTCTCAAAAGATGATGCAATTCTGGAGACGCAACCTCTTATACAATATGGAGGGTTAAGTCTTGAGACTCTCATTACCGACGAAGAAGTGATTGTAGATCAAAATCTTATCGTCACCATCAAACCCGAAGATATTGAGTATGGTTATGTAAGCGTCTGGGATGATACCAAAAAACTTTTTAAAAGTGAAGATCGGAAAACACTTCGTGTTTCCGGACCTGAAAAAAATAAAATCCGGTATAAGGAAGCCCTTGTTCGGAAGGTAAATAAGACCATTGAAATTGAAACTGTAGACAAAGACCTTTTTGAGCTCAATTATTCCCTCGAATTGGTTAAAGAAAAGAAACTTATTCAAAATCTTACAACCAGTTATAATTACGTATTGGATACCGAACTCGTTGCTGCAGCTACAACAGGTGATATAGAACGTCTAGGTGCTCTATTTAAACAGAACGGTAACCCACAATCTTCAGGCATCATAAAAGCCATAATCAGCAATAAGCAACCAAATAAGGTACTTAATTTTGTGTTGGACAAAGGGGTCATCCCTACTACCGATGATCTGGATCTTTTATTTGACCCTGATAACTATGACGAACAGAAAGCATTGATATTATTGGAACGGGGTGCAAAACCAAAGAACAATATGATCTATAAAGCCGTGGCTTATAAAAGTGATCGGGTCATATATGCTTTGTTTCGGGAAGGTGCAACTCCAAAAAATAATGATTTGGCTTTCGCTTTAAAGCGAAACCATTACCCTACTGTTAAAGCTCTTATGAGTGAAGAATATGATGAATTTGTTGCTGGTAAAAATGAATTATTACTCGCAGCCGAAAATAATGACGATAAGCTTGCCGCAAAGTTTATAGAACTCGGATCAACTGCTGATGCATATATCTTAGAAAAGGCGTTAGATTTTGACAATCCTCAATTAAAAAGGGTCATTACTGCGGTGACGGAGCCTAATGCTGACGTATTGGAACTCGCTGCTGCAAAAAATGATACAGGTCTTTTTGATTATTTCATTAGAAAAAATGCAAAAATTGAAACCAATGTTGCAGCAGAATTAGCTACAGATAATGATAATACTGAAATTCTTGACCTCGCACTTAAAAATGGCGGTGAAGCCACCGAAGCGCTGTCCTATGCAATAGAAAAAGACAATAAATCGGCTATTGAGATTAGTCTGAAAAATAACGCTAAACCTGATGCCGCTTTTGATTATGCCGCCGAAAAAGAAGATGACGCTTTGTTTTCAGCCCTTTTAACCAAATATGAAGGCACACCTTCCATAGCGCTCGAAGCTGCTGTTAAAGAAGATCGTTTACCCTATGTAGAGCAGGTCATTACGTTAAAGCCAAAAGACATTAATACAACTGATGTCGTTGCTCTTGCGGTTTCAATTGAAAGTCTGTCTATGGTAAAGTTATTAACCGAAAATAATGCAGATCCTAATCAAGGGCTTGGAGAAGCGGTTAATAAAGAAAACCTAGAAATCACCGAATATCTTATTGATCAGGGAGCTCAATCGACAGCACCTGAAATTATTAAAGAAGCAGTTAAAAGAGAAAATATCACATTGTCTAAAGTTTTGGTTGAAAAAGGAAATGCTAACGTTAATGATGCCATTGTAGAAGCTGCCGAAACGGAAAATGTGGCCATTACAACCTATTTACTAGATAAAGGAGCAACTGCAGATAAAGCGATAAAAACTGCAATGGAAACAAATAATGAAGAACTTATTCTGATCATGCTGGATACAAATCCAGCACTTGATCCTTCCTTTGTAAGTACTGCTGCACGTAAAGGTAATTTAAACGTATTGAAAGTCCTTTTGGATCGTGGTATAGATCCTTCTGAAGCTGTAGCCGATGCATTACGGTACAGAAAAACAGAAGCGCTTGAATTGTTATTGAATCAAGAAGTAACACTTTCCTATGATTTACTGGAAATCGCAATATCCTATAATTATCCTCAAGGTGTAAAATTATTACTAGAACAAGGCATTGAACCCAATGCCCCTTTTATTGATGGACGTTACCCTTTGCACCTACTTATGACGGCATACGAAGAAACGGATAGCGCGATATTATCAACCTTACTGGAAGGAGGAGCAGACATTAATATCCAGAATAAGGCTGGCGAAACACCCTTACATTTGGCCACACGGCAAGGCATCAAAAATGCAGATCTGATCAAAAAACTACTTGTACAAGGAGCAAGCCTTGATACCCTTACAAAAGACGGACGCTCTATTCAGGACTATGCTCCAGATAAAGCTACCAGAAATATTCTAAAAAAGTTTCGAAAAGAGCAACGGTTTTAGAAATATCTTCGTCTTTTTCGCTTAAAGCGAAATACATCATCTTGATCAATGGAAAGAGTGGATTAGCTATGGAAATTTAAATTCAAAAAACTATCTAATCACTTACTACCAAGGTAAATCAAAGCACCACCACGCGGCTAAGATTACTTTATAATGTTGGGAATGTAGCATCGAAACCTTTCTTTTAAACAAGTACTCCATAGAGATAGAAAAAGAAGGAAAACAATATATACCTCTTAAAACGGAATGAGTTATCTCAAAAAAATAAAATTATTCCCAATCCGGCATAAAAGACTCCGTAAATAATTCATCATCCCCATTGGTATCATCAAAATCACGTATGAAAATAGCCGGGATTGCAGACGTATTATTCAAGATTCTGGTAAATATAACACCACCTTCCGAAGGTGAAAATCGAGGATCTAAATCATTCTCACCCTGTGAAACATCAGTTGTTACAGAGGTTGTAATATCATTCACAATATCATAAATAAAGAGTCTTCCTGAAAAAATACGGTAATCCCCATTTTCCGAACCAGTCATATCTCTAAAATATAATACGCGATCACCATTGGCAGATATATTGATACCTCCTGCAGCTCCTAACTCACCTTCTAGAATAACGGCTTCTTCAACTCCAGTAGAAATTCGTACAAGTACGATACGTGCATTATAACCATTAAGATCGTTGGTCTTTATGACAACAA
The DNA here is from genome assembly GCA_964589085.1 of uncultured Flavobacteriaceae bacterium. GTDB lineage: Bacteria > Bacteroidota > Bacteroidia > Flavobacteriales > Flavobacteriaceae > Dokdonia. The sequence goes on from CAZPTJ010000051.1 coordinate 5,701, forward strand.
GATCATCATCAAAATCTGGAACATCTACTTCAGAGATCAGCGAGCCATCTGGTGTTTGATATATTACTGTATTTCCTGAACCGTCATTATTAATAGAAAGTAAACGGTCAAAATTAGGATAGTATAAATTCTGACCATCATTAGCCCAGGTAAAATGAATCTCTTCTTGTCTAAAACCCGTTACTGGGATAGCATTAGTAAGCTGCTGTACATCTTCACCTGCTAAATCCATGGTAAATAGTTGCGTATTTCCTCCAACGGTGCGTAAAAATCCGATACGGCCTACATTTACCTCTCTACGAGGTCTAAAGCTATTATTCGATTCTTGAGTAATCTGTAGGACATTAACATTTGTGTCGTTACCAGAATCTGCATCCTGATTTCCAGAAAAAATAACATTATTACCTTCTACACGACGGACAAAAATAAATGGATTTGCAGGAGACTCTAAGGTAGTAAATTGACTAAATTCTGAGCTCGCTGGATCATTAACATCATCAGACACTGTAACCTGCCAAAAATAATTGGTAGATAAATCAAGATCTGTCAATAAAAAAGTCGTATCCTGTACCACTTCAATATTTCTAATCTCATTGGTAGTTCCGTTACGTACTTCTATCGTATAGGTCAATTCATCTCCTTCTGGGTCTTCAGCATCCCAAGCCAGTTCAACCTGAATATCTATATCATTTGCACCATCTTCAGGAAATAATAAAACAGGGACTGAAGGTGCATCATTACCTTCAGCAAGCACATCTAAACTGAAAGCTACGGTAGAATTTTCATCTGCAGTTACTGTAACAGCCTCAAAACCTGTTTCAAAGCCATCAGTTTCTGCCTGCACTGAATAGCTATCTACAACTACATTTGGAATACTGAACATTCCTTCTTCATCAGTAAATACGGTACTGGATGATGGGTTGGTTGATATTTCTACATTGACTAAGGGCATATCATCGTCGGTTGCAATCACCATTCCTGAAATACTTCCGGTTTGCTGCTCATCTATGGTATCCTCACTACAAGAAATGATACCTAATCCTAGAATCATCACAACAATGCAGAGATAATACGAAGTCTTTATATGTTCTTTCAATATATTCATAATTGTGTTTTAGTTCCACCTGAAGTATTCCAATTAAAGAAATAGTTTAGTCCAAAGCCAAAATTATAATAGAAGTCATCACGTCGACCATTTTCAAAATTATCCAGTCGATCGCTTAATACAATATTTTGTTCTGCAAATAATTTTAAACTTATTCGTGGCGAAACCTTATACTGAATGCCTGCACCAAATTGTATTTTAAACAACGGGCCATCAGACGGAATAGCATCTTCAAAAACAGGTTCTTCTATTTCAAAAACAACCCCAGATCCTCCATAAATAAAAGGAGCCAAGTCGTCATTAGGCAAAAGATTAAAAAATAAATTTACATCAACAGCACTAGCTACTTTTGAAAATTGATCTCCACTATCTAGATCAAATATGGATGCGTTTACACCTATATCCAATTGATTGGTTAATTGAGCCTGATATCCTATATTACCATAAAAACCCAGTCGTTGTGTGGAGAAATCGCCATCAATAAGGTTTACACCTCCTGAAAAACTAAAATTGTTCTTATACTCATTTTCTATAAATAAGCGATTATGTAGTTTTGATGATTCTTCGGCTTTTTTATCTTCTAAATATTGGGTAACTAATTTTTCATTTACTTCTCTACCTCCTTTTGCACTCCACAACCCATCTTTAACACCTTCTATTATAAGATCATGTACAGCTTTTTCTATGGCATCTTTTACAGCAAGTTGTATTGGTTCAGATTGTGTAATACCTGTTTCAGCTTCCAACAAACGCTGGAATTTTACAAATCGAAAGAAATTAGCATCCAATGATTGTGATAAAATAGTTTTGGAAACATAGATGGTTTTTAAAATCTCTCCACTGTTTGTAGAAACAGCTCTAAGATATACAGTAATGCGATCTTGTCTATACCTAGCTGATCCTCCTAACCCAAAGTAGCGAGCACCAATACCTCCAGTAACAATATTAGTATCATAAGATATAATTCCTCCTTCTAGTATTAGTCCCGCAAATAATAATGGAGGTAACGGAGGTTCATTAGGGTTTAAATTTTTAATGTACTCCTTCTTTGTATTTCGAATTATGTTACGTTCAGTCGTTAGGTTGCTCAGATTTTCACGTTCTATAGGAATAAACCACCCTGCATCTTCTAATGCTTTAAGTAAGATAGTTGTAGCGCCCTGTGTTACCGCTGTACTAAAAGTACTTCCATTTTCAACAGGTTTAAATTGTCCAGTTTGATCACTAAAATTGTATACGGCTACTTCTACCGGTTTTACAGCTTCAGGTAAATCTAACAGTCCTTTTGTAGATTCTGAAAATTCACCTATCCTAGATTTTTGTGCCTCAAAAGGTTGATTAAAATATGCTCCACAAGATGAGAGCATAACCAAACCTACGACTGCAAAAAATCGTTTGATATACTTCATTAAAAGCAAATTAATTAGGAACTATGATTTGAGTTTCTTCGCCATTTGAGGTATCAAGGATATTGATAACCAATCCCTCACCAGATTCAAAAACTTCTATAGCAAGAGTTCCTGATAAAAAGGTTCCTGGCTCTGTGAAATCACCTATTGCATCTATTTGTTGCTGTGTAAGTGTTCTTGAAATTTGGCTTAAAATTTGAGCATTAAGCGCTTCTCCAAATCGTTCTAAATCTGATTGTTGATCTGCAGCATTTACAGGAGAAGTAAAGCCATTTTGCGCTTGAGCAGATGCTAAAATTTGTTGATAATTAAAAGTATCTCCACCAAAAAATGGACTAATAGGCCTATACGAGAATTGTTGAGCACTTGCCATACTTACTATACCCACAGCGAGTAAAAAAATTAATTTTTTCATAGTATTATTTATTAATAGCGAATAAATTCTTCATTTTGTTGTTTTAATCTATTTAAATGACCTAAGGTTTGCCGTAAGGCAACATTAGCCATATTGATCAAAAATTCTTTTCTTGGTTGTGCAAAAAATTGCCAAACAAGTTGACCACCTACCTCTACGGTTATTAATGTATTACGACGCCTACCGGGCACTTCTTTTATTAAGACAGTATTACTGGATTGAATTTGTCTATTATAATATTCGTTATAATAATATCGATAGAAATCTCTACCAGATTTTGTAAGTGTCTTTTGCAAAACCAAACCATCTATTTCAAATCCATCGTCTGCAGCTGCAATATCATTAGATTCTGGTTCTTTAGGCTTATTTCTATTTAAGTCTACTATACTTTTGCCTCCTTCTTCAAGAACGAGACGATCCTTACCTACAGGTTTATCATCGCTATCATAAATTAATAATAAAATGATAATCTTTCCATCAACATTATAGTTTACAGTAACAGTAGATAAAACTCTTTTTTCATTTCCTTTAAGGAAAAACAAGTCGCCTTGGCTACTTTTTGAAGTATTATCATTTTCATCTGTTTTAAAAACAGAAAATTCATATCGCAAATTGTAATCTGAAGGTGTTATATTGGTTGCTGCTGCTCCAAATGTGAAAAACTCGCTATTACGTTTAACCAAAATTTCCCCTTTTATTTCCTTATTAAAAAATTGAGCATTTGCCTGTTCATTACCAAAAAATAAAAAAAAGATCCCTGAAAGAATCTTAAATACATACTTGAATATATGATCTTTACAAAAATGCACTATTGAAAACTTCTAATAATAATTGTTGGAGAAGCCTCCGTTTGTATGAATTGTAATGAACGTGTGATTGAATTTGTTCCAAAACGCTCAAAAGTGAGATTATCGCCTTGTTGTTGAAGATCTAGTGATACATCTTCTGTTGGATTATTAACAAAATCTATAAGCACATTTTCATTCCCTTGTTGTAAAATATTAGCTATTGCAGTATTTGCCCTATAATCTAAGTTTACAAAATTGGCATCACCCTGTTGACTTATATTTATATCACTCGCAGCAGTAGATGCAAAAACAGAAACTTGATTAAAATCACCAACTTGTTGTAAAAAAACACTGTTATTCTCAAGCTGTTGATTTCTGGTTGGAAGATCATTTGTTATACCAAAGCCATTTAAAATATTAGAGAAAATATCTAAACTAACATTAGTTTCATCAAGAATAATCTCCTCTCCATCAATCTCTTCTGTATCAGAATCATTCTCAAACGTTTGACTCAAAAGTGAAAAATTACAAAGAAATAAAAACACTAGGCTGTGTATCCAATAATTCTTTTTTATTTCCATATTTATTTTTATTAATATGAGGGGAGCTTAACTCCCCTCATTAAAATTAATTTAAATTATTCACATATGTCATATAAGACTAATTATTAGGCACAGTATGTAATGGATCTATTCCTGGAATAGCGTGTGGTTCTAAATCTAATCCTGGAACTCCAGTTGGCTTGTAGAATACATCTGCAGGGTTTGCAAAACTTCCATAAGCAGTTGTTTGTTGTGCATCTACTTGGTTATTACCTCCTGTAGAGTATAAGTTTTGTTGTACTGAATAGCTTTGACCGTCTGTCTGGATAATCAAAGAAGCATTGTGAACACCTTGTTGTGCTACTCTAGCGTCGTTAAGATTTCCATACTGATAAGTATTACTTACATTCTCATCACCAAATTGAGATACTAATGAGTTGTTACCAGCTCCGTCTTGTACCTGATAGTTTTTATTGTGACTACCTAATTGACCAGCTTCTGCATTGTTATCCCATCCCCATTGTGCTTGTTCAGAAACATTAGCATCAAAACCTTGAATAACATCAGCGTTATTATTACCACCTTCTTGTACTTGGTTTGCATTATTTCCAATTCCAAATTGAGCAATCTCAGCATTATTTCCAGATCCTAATTGCTCTTGGCGAGCTACATTATCTTCTGTTGGTTCAACAACAAAACCAGATGGTGCAGAGAATTCAACATCAGCATCAAGAGCATTAAGATCAGAACTTGGATCTGATAAAAAGTTATCCGTACTATCACCAGTAATACCTTGCGCCACTCTAGCCGTATTTCCAACACCTAATGGCGTTGCAGAATTTTGTATTTGCTCAGCAGAGTTGCCATTACCAAATTGAGCTGCACGTGCGGTATTGCGATTATACCCTATTTGGTTTAAACTCGATTGGTTCCCATTACCTACCTGCTCAACAAGAGCATCATGTCCTTCTCCATTAGGGATATCAGAAGGTTGACCCTCTGAATCTTGGAAAATTTCAGAGAGATTTTCATTTCCTGCCTGAATGGTATTTGCATCATTATTAGATACATTCTGATCTGTAAAAGCAGAGTTGTTTCCACCATCTTGTTGGATTCCAGCAAAATTGTTTCTATCTTCTTCGTTTTCATCTGGATCAATTTGTCTAATGTAAGCACTGTTTCCATAACTTCCATCGTCATTAAGACCTTGCTCAATCACTGCATCATTGTCATCTCCAATCTGTAAAGCAAAAGCTTGATTATCAGATCCAATTTGTTCAGTGTAAATAACATTTCCTCTAGACGTAAACCCATCAAGTGTAGATAGTTGTAAAGCCGTAGATTGGTTACCACCTGTTCCGCTTCCATTAGCTTGGAATGTTTCAACTGAGTTGTTTTCTCCTTGCTGTCTTGCTTGCACTCTTTGGTTATCTCCTTCTTGACGAGACTCTCCAGTGTTTGCAGTGACAGGTGCACTACCATTTGCTTCAACCGCATCAGTTGAAGATGCAGGACTAGTAGCACCTGCTGCTGTCTGCGATGTTTGAGCATACGTTATAGCCCCCAACATTAGTGCTACAGCACATAAAATCATTTTTTTCATAATAAAAAGTTTGATTAATAATTAATATATAAATGGTTAATAAATACAAATTTATATAGGCATAATGAGCGTAACTCAAACCATAACAATACCTCAACGTATTGTTATAAACCTAGTATTAAAAACTAAAATGGGGGATTAATAAATTTCAGGGGGGGGGTGAAATATGGTGCTAATTTATATATTTTAGAGAAGTGTTTTAAAGCATGTACCAATTTTTCGACAAAAAACTCATGTTTTTCTATAAAAAAAGTTTATAAAATATTAATAATCAATTATTTATTACAAAAAAGGGCAAATACCCCTTTTTAACCTGCCAAAACTAAAATTCAGTTTTTTCTTACAGTTACTACTCGCGCTTATCTAGATATTGAACAAAAGCTCTCTGTATTTAGGTAAAGGCCATAACTCATCCGTAATAAGAAGTTCCAGTTTGTCACAATCTTTTCTAATCAAAGTGAGAAAAGGTAAAACTTCCAAACAATATGCATTTGCACGATCTATAATAGATTTTTTATTTGCTAATTTTCGGGCTACAGTCATTTTTGTTATCGCTTGATTTATGGCCGCAACATATGTAGATATATCTTTGATTAACGCTACCTGCTCTTTTGCAAGTGATAAATAATCATCTTCATAAATTGCTTTTAACCCTTGAACATTGGCAATAACGGTATTCTGATAATCAATAGCTGTGGGAATAATGTGATTTCTAGCAATATCACCTAAAACCCTGCTTTCAATTTGAATTTTCTTTATATAAGCTTCTATCTCTATTTCATAACGAGCTTTTATCTCGACTTCGTTCATTATGCCCAAATTTTCAAACAATGTCTTTGCTTTTGTTGAAATACGAACTTTTAAAGCATCAGGTGTATTTTGAGCATTGCTTAATCCGCGCTTCTTTGCTTCTTTTTGCCAAGCATCGCCATAACCATCACCTTCAAATCTTATTTTCTTACTGTCCTTAATGTATTCTCTTAGAATATTGAAGATCGCATCATCTTTTTTCATATCCTTCGTTTCAATCAAATGATCCACTTCTTTTTTAAAAGTAAGGAGTTGTTGCGCTACGATAGCATTCAATACGGTCATTGGGTTTGCACAGTTTGCCGTAGCACCTACAGCTCTGAACTCAAATTTATTTCCTGTAAATGCAAATGGGGATGTTCGGTTTCTGTCCGTATTATCCAGAAGTATTTCAGGAATTTTACCCACCACATTAAGCTTAAGTTCTGTTTTTTCCTGTGGGGAAAGTTTTCCATCAGTTACTTTCTCAAGTTCTTCCAAAACTTGGGTAAGTTGCGATCCAATAAAAACAGACAGTATCGCTGGTGGTGCTTCGTTTGCTCCTAATCTATGATCATTACCTGCACTCGCTATGGAAGCGCGCAATAGATCTTCATAGGTATAAACAGCTTTAATTGTATTAATAAAAAAGGTGAGAAACTGAAGGTTTTTCATTGGTGTACTTCCCGGACGTAACAGGTTAACTCCAGTATCTGTGGCCAGAGACCAATTATTATGCTTACCACTCCCATTTATTCCTTGAAATGGTTTTTCATGAAAAAGCACTTTAAGGTGATGACGTTCAGCAACGCGATCCATCACATCCATAAGGAGTGAATTATGATCTACTGCAAGATTAGCTTCTTCAAAAACAGGGGCAATTTCAAATTGGTTAGGAGCTACTTCATTGTGTCGCGTTTTAATTGGAATACCTAATAATAGACAAGCTTTTCGTAGTTCTTTTAAATAATTAAGGACTCTGGAAGGGATCGCTCCAAAATAATGATCGTCTAATTGTTGTCCTTTTGCAGATGCATGCCCCAGTAAGGTTCTTCCGGATAACATGATATCAGGACGTGCGGCAGCAAGTGATTTATCTACAAGAAAATATTCCTGTTCCCAACCTAAAGTCGCATTTACTTTTGAAACATTTTTGTCAAAATACCGAGCAACGTCTGTTGCCGCTTTATCTATGGATTGTAAAGCTCGTAATAAAGGTGTTTTATAATCAAGAGCTTCTCCAGTATACGATACAAAAACTGTAGGTATACATAAGGTTGTGTCATAAACAAAAGCTGGAGAAGTAGGATCCCAGGCTGTATATCCTCTTGCTTCAAATGTATTGCGTATTCCTCCATGAGGAAAACTACTTGCGTCTGGTTCTTGTTGTACCAACTGCGCACCATCAAACTTCTCTACCATATTATTTTCCAAATCTATATCCAAAAAAGCATCATGTTTTTCGGCAGTAGTCCCTGTTAAGGGTTGGAACCAATGTGTATAATGTGTTGCTCCCTTAGTTAGTGCCCAAAGTTTCATTCCAGTGGCTATAGTATCTGCTATTTTTCGATCTATTTTATTTCCTTTATAAATAGCATCATAAAGATGCTCTACTGCTACCTTAGGAAGATATTGCACCATCGCTGTCTTATCAAATACATGAGCTCCAAAATCCCGAAGTTCGTCAGATGGTTCTGTCTCCGAAACAATTGTTCTATTTCGAGCTTCTTTTAATGCATCAAAACGCAATATGGCCATATTTTTAATTTTAATACAAATATAGAGGTTTTACATATTATTACACATATAAGTACATGCACCCCCTAAAAAAGTAGGGGTGTTAATAAATATTTTTATTTTTTAATAAAATGACCCGCCTTTTTTATTACCATAAAATACATATATCATATATTTGCCACATCATTAAAAACAACAATGTGGTTATGAACAAATCCAAATTAGAGTATATCTGGCTTGATGGATATACACCTACTCAAAACATGAGAAGTAAAACTAAAGTCATTGAAGATTTTAGTGGTAGATTAGAAGATTGTCCTGTTTGGTCATTTGATGGATCGTCTACAAAACAGGCCATGGGAGATTCATCTGATTGCTTGCTAAAACCTGTAGCAATTTACCCCGATCCACAACGCGATAATGGGTATCTGGTAATGACAGAGGTATTAAATGCAGATGGAACTGCACATATATCAAATCATCGTTCTAAAATAGATGATGATGATAATGATTTTTGGTTTGGATTTGAACAAGAGTATTTTATTATGGATACAGCCACCCAATTACCTTTAGGATTTCCGGTAGGTGGCTATCCAGGACCTCAAGGGCTTTATTATTGTTCTGTAGGCGGAAGAAATACACACGGACGTGATTTTGTAGAAGAGCATGCAGATTTATGTATTGCCGCAGGACTAAATTTTGAAGGGATCAATCAAGAAGTTGCTAGTGGACAATGGGAATTCCAGTTGTTTGCAAAAGGAGCTAAAAAAGCAGGTGACGAAATATGGGTTGCTCGTTATTTATTAGATCGTTTAACAGAGCAATATGGTTGGTATATTGAGTATCATCCTAAGCCTGTTAAAGGTGATTGGAATGGTTCCGGTATGCACGCCAATTTCTCCAACACTACACTAAGAACTTGTGGTTCTCAGGAAGTATATGAAACCATATGTGAAGCTTTCCGTCCTGTAGCAAAAGAACATATTGCAGTATATGGTGCCTATAATGATCAACGATTGACTGGACTTCATGAAACAGCATCTATCCATGATTTTTCATACGGTATTTCAGATCGTGGTGCTTCGATTCGTATTCCTATCATTACTGTTGAAAAAGGATGGAAAGGATGGCTAGAAGATCGTCGTCCTGCTTCAAATGCCGATCCATATAAAGTTGCAGGTCGTATTGTAGAGACTGTAAAAAGTGCAAAAGTTTAATTAATTATATATCTTGATTTTAAAAATGCCCGCTAGTTAGCGGGCATTTTTTATTGAGCAATATGGTAGGGTATTTATAAAGTAAACTGTCATCTTAAAAAAACAATTCTATGAAAACAATTACACAAACTACACTTACTTTAATTTTATTTTTTAATCTAATATCTGCATCTGCACAGAATGTGGCATTTACGATTGACAATGCTACCACTTCAGGAGGAATAGTTACTGAAACTGTTACTATTGGAGGTGATACATTTACCCTAACTGCTACACACAGTAGCAATTCGGAGGCTTCCCTTTTTAATAATGGTGGAGGAGATTTACTTTTCTTTTGGGGAGGTTCCGGAGCCCCAAATACAAATTGGGAAATAACAGTTACCCAAAATGGATCACCCATTGCTTTTGATCTTGTTTCGTTAGGATTTGCTGGTTTTGTAGCAGACGGCAATATTATAGATGTGACTAACAATAGCGGAGATCCAATTTCTACCGGAGTTACTATTAACAATGGTCAATCTGGAGATTTCCCTATTGAAAATCCTGAAAACACAACCAATATTAATAGCTTTCTAATTACAGGAACAACACAAAACTCGTTAGTTTTTGTTGATTTTCATAATATAGTAATAGTCCCTGGGGAAGTACTCTCTATAAATTCAAATGAACTGTCAAATCTTCAAGTTTATCCTAATCCTGCAAACGATTTTTTAACTATAGAAACAGGAACTTTAAATGATAAGTTAGTACGAATTTTTGACATATCTGGAAAGCTTGTCTTAGATACGATTGTCACAAAAACACTTAACACAAGTAATTTACAAAATGGTTTGTATATTTTGGAAATTCAAGAAAATGACGCTATTAGTACATCTAAATTGATTATTCAATAGTCAGACTATCATTTAAATTCAGTAGTGTCCGATAAAAGAAAATAGACCGCTTTACTGCTAGAAAATAGACTATAG
>CAZPTJ010000052.1:0-16223 GCA_964589085.1 uncultured Flavobacteriaceae bacterium
AAAATAGTGTTGACAACTCGAACAGGATGATTAACTCCAATAAAATCATCGTAACTAGGAGGAAGAAGACTTAACTGGGATTGGTGATTGGTCTTCCAAACTGGCTTTGCTTTCATACCATGAAATTAACAAAACCAAAAATTATATCAAAAAAACAAGAGATTGCCTTTTTAGATAACCTCTTTTTTATATTATTATGGTCATTTTAATTTTCAACAGCTTCTCCAGAAAATTTCCATTGCTGAATACCTCCTTTAAGATCATATATTTTTTCAAACCCTGCTTCTAGCAAAAGATCAGCACATTTTGCGCTGCGACCTCCGCGTTCACAGTATACCAACACTGGTTTCTTTTTATCTAACTTCTTAATATCTGATTCCCAACCGTCCCCTAAATACACTATATTTTTGGCATTCTTGATATACCCATCTTCATATTCCTTATTTGATCGTACATCAACCAATTGTACATCTTCCAACTGTAAAAGAGACTTCATCTCCTCAACAGTTACCATCTCTACTTCATTGGTCTTCGATTCCTGACAGCTTTGTAATGTTAAACCACAGATAAGAATTCCCAGAATTACAATGTATCTCATAATTAGAATATTTTAAGAATAATCAGCAACTTCTCCATCCCAATTGGAAAATCCGCCTAGCAAATTGTAGGTTGTTTCAAACCCCATTTGTTCCATTAATGTGCAAGCTTGAACACTTCTGCCTCCTGAACGACAATACACATAATAATTTTTGGATTTATCCAATTTTTCCACTTCATCTATAAAACCTTGTCCCATATATATATCGACATGTTTAGCATCGGGAATAATACCATCTTCAACTTCTTCCAATGTTCTCACATCCAAGATTACCGCATTATCATCTTTGGCGGTAAGCGCTATCCATTCTTCTTTATTTACGTCTTTCATTATTATAATACTATATTATCTTATGTTTTCTTTTGCTTTTATAATGGCATCATATCCTCCCAGAATATTCACAACATTGGAAATACCCTTAGAACGTATAATCGATGCATAAATAAGAGATCTGTACCCTCCTGCACAATGAATATGGTAGGTGTTTTCAGGATTTAAATCCTCAAACTGACTATGAATAAAATCTAAAGGTCGGCTATCAGCACCTGCTATATGCCCTATCTTAAATTCATTTGGTTTCCTAACATCTACGGTCTGTGCAATCATTCCTGAAGTGGACTCACTCACAAAGGATACTGCCGTAATTTCTTGAGTAACCACCACATCTTTTCCTTTCATTTCCCAAGCTTTAATACCTCCATTTAAGTAACCATAACTATAATCATAACCTACACGAGATAATCGCATGACTACTTCTTCTTCGCGACCTTCATCTGCAATGAATATAATCTTTTGATTAATATCCGTAACTAAAGAACCAACCCAAGGTGCAAACGACCCATCAAGACCAATAAACCAAGCATTGGGAATAGAACCTTCAGCAAAAGCTGATGTGCTTCTTGTATCTAAAACAAGAATGTCATCTTGCTGTGCCATAGTTTCAAAATCGGTCACAGATAATGGCCGAGTTCCTCTTTTTATGATGGCATCAAAAGCAGTATTGACTTGCTTATTCATGGCTACATTTTCAGGAAAATAAGCTGGAGGTTCAGCAAGTCCATTTAGAACTTCTTTTATAAAATCTGTTTTATGGAGATCTGTTTGCAATGCATAATTTGTCAACTTTTGATTCCCTAAGGTATCGCTGGTCTCACTACTCATATTCTTACCACAGGCAGATCCTGCTCCGTGCGCCGGATAAATAATAATATCATCTGGTAATGGCATTATCCTTTCATGCAAACTGTCGTAAAGCAATCCAGCCAGATCTTCTGACGACATCGCCGATTTTGCAGCCAGATCTGGACGTCCTACATCACCTATAAATAAGGTATCTCCTGTGAATATATTTTTAGATTTACCAGACTCATCATACAATAAGTAACAGGAAGATTCCAGTGTATGACCGGGAGTATGTATAAGCTCCAAGGTCAGGTTCCCAACTTTAAATTGTTCTCCATCTTTGGCACTATGATAGTCGTAAGCAGCTTTGGCATTAGGCCCTAAAACAACAGTTGCTCCTGTAATTTTTGCAAGATCTGTTTGTCCACTGACAAAATCTGCATGAAAATGCGTTAAAAAGATATACTTGATTTGGCTATTATTATCTTCAGCCAGTTGCAGATATGGACGTACTTCCCGCAACGGATCAATAATGGCAGCTTCCCTTTCAGAAGAAATAAAATATGCCCCCTGTGCCAGACATTTTGTATATAACTGCTCAACAATCATAGGTGCTTCAAACGATCAAAATTAAGTATTAAAATTAACATTTTTTGGGATACAAAAAAATCCGCAATTTTCAAAGCGGATTCTTAGTGTTAATTTTTCTTAAAAACTTACAGCATTTTAAACTTTTATAGAACAACCTATAGCCTTAGTTTCTTTAATTTCAATGGATTTTCCTTCAATCAATGCATCGACAGCATTTTCCAGATATCGTACTTTAACGTTTGCTGCATTTCTAGAGTTATCATCTATTCCTCCTATATATTTTACAATATTCCCTTCATCTGTTTTTTCTAATAGATATACATGAGGTGTTTTAGTAGCTCCATATTTAGGATATACTTTTTGTCCCTCATCAAAAAGATAAGGGAATGTAAATCCTTTTTCCTTTGCTCTTACTTGCATTGCTTCAAAACTGTCTCCAGGCTTTGCCTCTGGATTATTTGGATTAACAGCTATCACTGGATATCCGATATTCTTATATTTTATATCCAACGCTATTATACGATCTTCATTGGCTACAGAAAACGGACATGTATTGCAAGTAAAAATAACAATGAATCCTTTGGCATCTGGAAATGATTTCTGACCCATCTTGGTATTATCAATATTTTCAAGCCAAAAATCTTCGGCTATATCTCCCACACCATAGCCCGACTTTAAATTACCATCGCCCAACTGCCGAACCGCAAATGCAGATACTACAACAAGGAGCGCAATAGCGGTTAGAATTTTTAGAGTTTTCATCTGTTTTTAATTTTGGTTTTCGAGGTTTTTACATTTCAAAAAACATAATTGACCTCACAATTAATGCAAATCATCACTTCTTCAAGATGCGTCTTCTAATGACGAAATTTACACATATCTATTCTATTATAAAAATAAAGCCAGTTGTTCCTCCAATTCTTCATATGAGAAAGAACGCTCATAAAAGGCTCTTTTTTTACCATTATATATCACCGTTGCCGGTATCGCTCCAGACCAATCTTCATTTACTTTGGGAATCCACCGATTTCCATCAGGATCATCTAACAATATTACTTTAGATTGTAAATTACGTTTTTTAAAAAAAGGAATGAGCTGTTTTTCAACTTGTTCCGGAAAATCCAGACTCACTAAAATCACCTCCACTCCATCTTTAAGATATGTTGTTCTCAATTGCTCAAAGTATGGTAACTCTTTAATACAAGGTTTGCACCAGGTAGCCCAAAAGTTAATTACATAAGTTTGATCTGTTTCTAGGTATAACAATTCTTCAAATTCGTCAAATGAATATGTGGGCACTGTATTTGTTGCTATGTCTATTGTCGGAATACGTCCTTCTTCAACAGATTGTTCTTTACATCCTAAAATAAGAATAATCAGTATACCTAAAATACCTTTCATTGATCCAAAAATATGAAAGTATAAGGGGTTTATACCAAATTTAACATAGCCCTAAGTCAATTTTGACTTAAAAATAGGGTTTGATTCTGCTATTAATAAACTTATGTTAAAGAATTATTGGAATATGTAAAACAAAACTATATTTGTATATACAATTATTGTAATGACAATTGAAGAATTAATTCAAACCTCAAAAATGCCGCTTTCGCGAAAGCTTGCCATTAATATTATATACACCTCAAACTGGGTGAATGAATTAATGACAGAAGCATTAAAACCCTATGATGTTTCCTTACAACAATTTAATGTGCTACGCATATTACGTGGTCAAAAAGGAACCCCAGCCAATCTATCAACCATACAGGAACGTATGGTCAGTAAAATGAGTAATACCACGCGTCTGGTCGATAAACTTATAAGAAAAGAACTTGTTGTACGTGTCACCTGTCCCACTAACCGTAGAAAAGTAGATATTTCAATTACTCCAGCTGGTCTTAAATTACTGGAAGAGATAGATGGTATTGTGAACAGGAAAGAAGAAGAAATTTCAAAAAATATTAAACCCAATGAGATCGAGCAACTCAATACTTTGCTCAACAAACTTAGAAACAACAACTATTAATTACATTAAAATGAAAAAAACAATTTTAACAAGTGTACTTACACTTATAATGGTAACAGGAAATCTTCTAGCTACTAACCCTATAAAAAAGGAGGTAAAAGTAAAAGATGCAAAAATTACCTGGACTGGTAAAAAAGTAATAGGATCCCATTCGGGAACTATAGATCTTAAAGAAGGCACACTTGTCATGGAAGGGCAAGAAATCATAGGTGGCTCATTTGTTGTCGACATGACTTCCCTAATTACTACTGATGATCTTGGAGGTGGCAAAGCAAAATTAGAAGGACATCTTAAATCCGGTGACTTTTTTAATGTTGCAGAATTCCCAACAGCTACCTATGAAATTATAACTGCAAAACGTGAAGGAAGTATTTATAGCATAGTAGGAAACCTAACGATTAAGGGAGTAACTCAAAAAGTGAAAATGAAATTGGCTATGAAGGGTAATGCGGCTTCAACCAAACTTATTGTCGATCGTACAAAATTTGGAATTAAATATCAATCTGCATCCTTAGCTAGTACTTTAAAGGATAAAGCGATAAATGATAATTTTGAGTTAAGAATTGCATTCAAAATTTAATTGTATAAAAATTTCATAAAAGGCAATTATTATTTTCATACCAAAAATCAAGATTATATATTTGTCACATAAATGAAACAAAACGTAACAAATACTTGGTGGTGGAATTTACAACGTCAATCGTCGTAAGCACCGCTTTGTAATATATTATATAGCAGCCTGTCTTACGACAGGCTGCTTCTTTTTTAAGCCTATGCGATTTAAATTAAAAACATACTCAAAAAAATTACTGGCAGATACCATTACTCCAGTATCTGTCTATTTACGTCTTCGAGATCGTTTTCCTAATAGTCTATTATTAGAAAGTAGCGATTATCATGCAAATGACAACTCTTTCAGTTATATCTGTTGTAATCCTATTGCGTCTATTAAAATACAACATGGAGAAATCACTCAACAATTCCCGGGTCAGACACCTGTAACAACAAAGACAGCTCGTGTTGTAGAGACTTTGGATGCTTTTGCAAAAGCATTCTCATCAGACATTGCTGAACATAAGTTTATCAATAATGGTCTTTTTGGATATATGGCTTATGACGCTGTACGTTATTTTGAGAATATTGATATTTCCAAAAAAGAAGGTGATCTGGATATTCCGGATATTTTCTACGCTGTATACCAGAATGTAATTGCGATCAATCATTTTAATAATGAGGCTTATATTTTCTGTCATTCCATAGACGATACTAATAATATATCCGATATCGCAAGATTATTAAAAGTGAAGTCCTTTGCAGAATATAGTTTTTCCCGTTCAGGAGAAGTAGACACTAATATCACAGACGAAGCTTTTAAAGAACTAGTCGTTCAATGCAAGAAACACTGTCAACGAGGAGATGTATTCCAGATAGTACCCAGTAAGCGGTTTTCTCAGGCGTTCACAGGTGATGAATTTAATGTATATCGTGCTTTACGTAGCGTCAACCCTTCTCCTTATTTATTCTACTTTGACTATGGAGATTTTAAAATCTTTGGCAGCTCACCAGAAGCACAGCTTATTGTTAAAAATGATCTGGCAGAAATACATCCTATAGCCGGCACCTTTAAACGTACCGGAAATGATGAAGAAGATGCTCAACTTGCAAAACAACTTGCTGTCGATGAAAAAGAAAATAGCGAGCATGTGATGCTTGTGGATTTAGCACGTAATGACTTATCAAGACATGGCAATACGGTAAAAGTAGAGACCTACAGAGAGGTTCAGTTTTTCTCACATGTCATTCATCTGGTAAGCAAGGTTACAGCAAAAAAATATAAAGACACCAGTACTTTACAGGTTGTGGCAGACACCTTTCCTGCAGGCACATTGAGTGGCGCACCTAAACATATGGCCATGCAGCTTATAGAACGATATGAATCCTGTAATCGTGATTTTTATGGCGGTGCTATCGGTTTTATGGATTTTACCGGAAATTTCAATCACGCCATTATCATCAGAAGTTTTTTAAGTAAGAATCACCAACTGCATTATCAGGCTGGAGCCGGAATTGTGTCAGAGAGTAATCCTGAAAGTGAACTTCAGGAAGTATATAATAAATTAGGGGCCTTAAGTAAGGCTCTGGAAATCGCCGAAGAATTATGAGTAAAAGAATAGTCGTTATTGATAACTATGACAGTTTTGTCTATAATCTAGTGCACTATCTGGAGGAGTTAGATTGTCAGGTTACCGTGCTACGTAATGATCAATTTGATCTCGAAGAAATTGACAGCTATGATAAAATCTTACTTTCTCCTGGCCCTGGCATACCAGACGAAGCCGGAGCACTAAAAGCTGTAATCAAAAAATATGCTGCAAAAAAGAGTATTTTGGGTGTTTGTTTAGGACAACAAGCCATAGGAGAGGTTTTTGGAGGTAGTATACGTAACTTAGATGAAGTTTTTCATGGGGTTGCCACTCAAATTAATATTCTTCAGGAGGATACCGTACTTTTTAAAGATATGGAAGTCCAACAGGAAGTAGGAAGGTATCATTCCTGGGTGGTTGCACAAGATGATTTTCCAGACAGTCTTGAAATAACTGCTATTGACAGTAATAATCAGGTGATGGCATTACGTCATAAAACATATGATATAAGAGGTGTACAATTTCATCCAGAATCTGTACTAACACCTCAAGGCAAGCAAATGATTAAGAACTGGGTAACCAATTAAATCTATATAACCAATGAAAAGAGGTGTCATCCTACTATTTCTTTGTTTACTGATCATATCTTGTAAAAAAGATGTTCCGGTTAAAAAAGAAATACCAGCAATTAAACCGGAATTGTCTATTCCAAAAATAGATTCTACCGCCATACGTGATTCTATTGCAAGAGTAGATAGTATAGCTAGAATAGATAGTCTTGCAAAAATCAAGGCATTAAAAAAAGCTTCCCAATCAAGAAAGAAGAAGGTAAGAAAAGTAAACCCAAAACTTGTAGATAAAAGTGAGTCTCCATACAAATCGCTCATTTTTAATGTACAGTTAGGAATTAATCCCTCACGAAAAAATTGGGTGTTATTTCAAAATGGAACCTATGTAATTTTTCCTGATGGCTATACCTCAGCACAAATGAAAAATGCGGCTATAAAACTGGTCAAAAGTTTTGATAATAATACGCTCACGATACAAAAATCCAATTTTGCCAAAGGTTGGATTGCTTCAACTGGTGTAGGCATCTATAATTTTATTGGAGAGAATCAAATAAAAAAAGGGGATAGTGCTAATGAAAAGGCTAGAATCAAAGGACGAAGCAACATTTTAAAAGACAAATCAGATGCTATTGTGGTGCATATTAACACCAAATAATACAGACATCTCAACACCTCTATGGTAAACTAAACGGATAGGAATAAAGAACAAATGAAACAACTCTTAAATAGACTTATTAATCACGAGATACTCACCAAAGAGGAGGCCAGAGATGTTCTGGTAAATATATCGGAGGGTAAGTATAATCCTAGTCAAATAGCTTCTTTTCTTACAGTATATATGATGCGTAGTATAACCGTCGAAGAACTCGAAGGATTCCGAGATGCATTACTGGATTTATGTCTTGCTATTGATTTTAGTGATTATAACACCATAGATTTATGTGGCACTGGAGGTGATGGTAAAAACACCTTCAATATTTCTACCCTATCCAGTTTTGTAACCGCAGGAGCAGGCGTTCTTGTGACCAAACATGGTAATTATGGAGTTTCTTCTGTAAGCGGTAGTAGCAATGTTATGGAACATCTGGGTATCGTATTTTCTAATGAGAAAGATCATTTACAACGTTGTCTGGATGAAGCTGGCATTTGTGTGTTACACGCTCCCCTATTTCACCCAGCAATGAAAAATGTAGCGCCTATACGCAAAGCACTTGGTGTAAAGACTTTTTTTAATATGTTAGGACCTATGGTTAACCCAGCCTTTCCGAAAAATCAACTTGTTGGTGTATTCAATTTAGAACTAGCGAGAATGTATGGCTATTTGTTTCAGAAAGGAAGTAAAAATTTCACCATTCTTCATGCACTGGACGGTTATGATGAAATTGCCCTAACCGGTTCAACGAAAACGATAACCAATCGTACGGAGACTATGCTATCTCCAGAAGACTTTGGTGTACCCGCCCATACTCAAACCGATATTTACGGTGGTGATACCGTAGAAGCTTCTGCCAAAATTTTTACAGATGTCATTTCAGGAAAAGGTACAGCAGCACAAAACAATGTAGTCTGTGCTAATGCAGGTATGGCCATTGCCACCGTTAACCAGCTGACTCCTAAGGAAGGATTCGAAAAAGCAAAAGAGAGTTTATTATCAGGGGCAGCACATGAAAAATTAAAAAAATTACAAGAACTGAGTAACAATTAAATTCAAAGATCTTCCGCGAAGGTGGAAGACTTGTCAAATTAAAGCAAAATGGCGAGTGAGTGGAATGAGATTTCCGCTTTCGTGGAAATTAAAGATGACCATACTAGATCAAATAACTACTGATAAAAAATTTGAGGTCGCGCTCAAGCAAAAAATAGTTCCTAGAAAGCAATTGGAACAAGCAGCACTTTTTGAAAGAGAAACCCAATCGCTAACCAGAGCATTGCGAGAAGGTACCGGTATTATTGCCGAGCATAAGAGACGTTCTCCCAGCAAATCTGTAATTAATAATAAGCTAAGTGTCCAGGAAGTAGCCTGGGGTTATCTAAAAGCTGGCGCTAGCGGTATGTCTGTATTAACAGATGGAAAGTACTTCGGCGGATCTCTGGATGATTTATTAATTGCGAGAGCATCTGTAGATTTTCCTTTGCTACGCAAAGAATTTATTGTTGATGAATATCAGATTCTTGAAGCCAAAGCCTTCGGTGCCGATGCGATTCTATTGATTGCCGCCTCATTGACTAGACAAGAGATTGAAGATTTTTCAGCTTTCGCAAAAAGATTACATCTCGATGTCTTATGTGAAGCTCATAATGAAGAAGAAGTATACAAGTCCATATGCTCAACAGTGGACATGATTGGGATCAATAACCGCAATCTCAAAACCTTTGAAGTCACTATTGAAACCAGTAAAGCATTGGCAGATAAAATACCAGATGATTTCATCAAAGTATCCGAGAGCGGCATTAGCAAGGTAAATACCATAAAAGACCTTAAAACCTATGGATATGAAGGCTTTCTAATAGGAGAAACATTTATGAAAACGCGCAATCCAAGAGTGGCTGCAAAAGAATTTATAAAAGAGTTGGATAATTAAATTAAAAAGTCTGTGGCGGGAGAGATTTCGGTCGGAGTTTATATTGAGCACAGTCGAAATACGGAAATGAAATGAAACTAAAAATCTGCGGAATGAAAGCTAATATCAAGGAGGTTGCAACATTGCAACCAGACTACCTTGGTTTTATATTTTATGATCGTAGTCCACGAGATTTTGAACAATCTCAAATCCCGGAGATCTCAAGTCATATCCAAAAAGTAGGTGTGTTTGTAGATGCTGATATTGCTTTCGCGAAAGCAAAACAAAAACAATATCAACTTCAGGTGTTACAACTTCACGGCAGTGAATCACCCGAATATATTAAGACACTTAAAAACGCGCTATTTACGGAAGAACAGAAGTCCCCTAATAATGACATATCGAGCGCAGTCGAGATATGGAAAGTCTTCAGTATTCAAGATCATTTCAACTTTGAACGATTGATTCCGTATGAAGGATTGGTAGATAAATTTCTATTTGATACCAAAGGGACGCAAAAAGGTGGAAACGGTTTTACGTTTGATTGGGAAGTGCTTCGAAAATATCCATCAAAAACACCATTTATTTTAAGTGGTGGCATTGGAATGGAAGAGATCAACAAATTAAAAGACATATCTCAAACAGATTTACCCATTTACGCCATTGATGTAAATAGTAGATTTGAAATTAAACCAGGATTGAAAGATATTACGAAGTTGCAAAATTTTGCCGAACAACTTAAAATTCAAAACTCTTCCGGGAAGGTGGAAGGCTTGTAAAATAAATAACCTATACGATGAGTGGGATGAGATTTCCGCCTTCGCGAAAATTAAATGAATATGATATACCAAGCAAACGAAAAAGGCTACTATGGAGAATTTGGCGGAGCCTTTATTCCTGAAATGCTCTATCCCAATGTTGAAGAACTACGTTCACAGTATGTACAAATCATGCAGGAGGAGCGTTTTCAAAAGAAATTCAAACAATTACTGGCAGATTATGTAGGTCGGCCTACTCCCTTATATTTTGCCGAACGCTTTAGTGCAACGTACAACACTAAGATATATCTAAAACGAGAAGACCTTTGTCATACTGGCGCACATAAAGTAAACAATACTATTGGTCAAATCTTGATGGCTAAACGTCTTGGGAAAAATCGAATTATTGCAGAAACAGGGGCTGGACAACACGGTGTTGCCACAGCAACAGTCTGTGCTTTAATGGGTATAGAATGTGTGGTATATATGGGTGCTATAGATATTAAACGTCAAGCTCCTAATGTAGCCCGCATGAAAATGCTGGGCGCAACAGTAAGACCGGCTACTTCAGGCAGTAAAACCCTTAAAGATGCCACCAACGAGGCTATTCGGGACTGGATTAACAATCCTATCGACACCCATTATATTATTGGCAGCGTCGTAGGACCACACCCCTACCCAGATATGGTAGCCCGTTTCCAATCGGTTATTTCTGAAGAGGTCAAAAAACAATTAACAACGGTTGAAGGTCGTGAAAACCCTGACTATGTTATAGCTTGTGTGGGTGGTGGTAGTAATGCCGCAGGTATCTATTATCATTATCTCGATCAACCAGAAGTTGGAATTATTGCGGTAGAAGCTGCAGGAAAAGGCATTGATACCGGAGAAAGTGCCGCTACCTCTGCTTTGGGGAAAGAAGGGATAATCCACGGTAGTAAAACCTTATTAATGCAAACACCTGATGGACAAATTACAGAACCCTACTCTATTTCGGCAGGATTGGATTATCCCGGTGTAGGACCAATGCATGCACATTTATTTCGTTCAGGGCGTGGTGAGTTTATATCTATTACCGATGATAAGGCCATGCAAGCAGGATTGGAATTAAGTAAATTAGAAGGCATTATTCCTGCCATTGAAACCAGCCACGCATTAGCCATTTTTAAAGAACGGAAATTTAAACCCGATGATATCGTAGTTGTGAATTTGTCTGGAAGAGGAGATAAAGATTTGAATACCTATATCGATTACTTTAAGCTTTAGCTTAATTTTCTATTTCCGCGAAGGCGGAAATCCTATCCGACTAATGGAACAACTATTTTATACCTATATACTCACTAATACAAACAAAACAGTATTATATATTGGATTCACAAATAACCTAAAGAGAAGATTAAAAGAACACAGTTACAAAAGCAACAATGGTTTTACAAAAAGATATAATACAAATATTCTCGTTTGGTTTGAAACTTCTCATTATGTAAATAATGCCATAAAAAGAGAGAAACAGATCAAAAAATGGAATCGAGAATGGAAAGAGCATCTGATTAATGATATGAATCCTAAATGGCAGGATATAAGTTGGATGTTATAAAAATAAATAATCAATTTTGAGATTTCCGCCGACGCGGAAATGATAAAAAGGCTTATTCATGAACAGAATCAATCAAAAGATACAAGAAAATAAAAAGCTGTTAAGTTTATACTATACAGCGGGTTATCCTACCCTTAATGATACCATTCCTATTCTTAAACAGCTTCAGGATAGTGGTGTCGATATGGTGGAGATAGGATTGCCGTTTTCTGATCCATTAGCAGACGGTCCGACCATACAGGAAAGCAGCACAAAAGCGCTCCACAATGGGATGACTACAGACATACTATTTGAACAGTTAAGAGACGTTCGAAAAACCATAAACATTCCACTTATTTTGATGGGGTATTTTAATCCCATGTTACAATATGGTGTAGAACGCTTTTGTGCTAAATGTGCCGAAATAGGTATTGATGGAATTATTATGCCTGATCTCCCACTTGCTGAATGGAAAACAGATTATAAGGCGATCTATGAGCGCTATGGTTTAATCAATATCTTTTTGATTACCCCGCAAACCAGTGAAGCACGCATTCAACAAATTGATAATGCCAGTGATGGATTTATCTATATGGTGAGTAGTGCCAGCACTACTGGTGCGCAATCTGGTTTTGGACAAATACAAAATGATTACTTTGAGCGTATTGCTCAAATGAATCTTAAAAATCCACAAATTGTTGGTTTTGGAATTAGTAATGCGGCTACTTTTCAGGCTGCAACACAGTATCAAAAAGGAGCGATCATTGGGAGTGCTTTTATCAAGCATATAAAAGCGCAGGGAGCAAATAGTGTTGAGGAGTTTGTGAGATCTATACGATAAAGGATATAACCAATTATATTTAAGGTCTTTTAAAAAAAGTATATTTTTTTAGGAGACCTTTTTCTATTTTGACCATTAATATTAAAACACCACATGGTTTCGGATCATAAAATCTTAGCATATTTTAGAGATGGTCATCGAGAAAAGGCATTCAGACAGCTTTATAAATTATTCCCCCGTATAGAAAAAAGCATTCTAGCTCAAGGCGGAAATAAAGCAGACGCAAAAGATGTTTTTCAAGAAGCGCTTATTATCCTATATAGAAACCTTCAAAAATCTAATTTTGAACTTACCGCTTCATTATACACCTATTTATATGCTGTTTCTAAGTACATCTGGAAAGACACTAAAAAACAATTCAAACGAAATGAATTAAATGATATAGCAGGACAAGAATTAGAACTTTTTCATAGTGTTCTAGAGGAAAAAAAATACAAACAAGCCGAAAACGCTTTTACCCAAATGGGAAAACGTTGTAAAAAGCTACTAAAGCTCTTTTACATACAGGCATTTTCATTTAAAGAGATTGCCCAAAAGCTTGAATTTTCTTCAGAAAAAATTGCAAAAAATGAAAAGTATAAATGTCTAAAAAAAGCTAAAGCATTGTACCTAAACCTTGCCAAATCTTAAAACTACTGCTATGGAAGACTATATCATAAACATAGAGTTAATTAATAGCTATCTCAATGCTGAACTTGATGCAAAAGCCATTGAAAACTTTGAAAGTAAACTGACTAAAGAAGCTGATTTTAAAACACTTTTTGATGAACATCTTATTGTCATAAACGGTATAGATCGCACACAGCTTAAAAGTGAGATTAGTAAGGCTTCAAGCAGTTATATAAAGTTTAAGTGGTTAAGCAATTTAGGTTTAGCAACAGGTATTTTAGCGATTTGTGTTGTAGCAATGTATTTTGTTTTTAAACCTGCTCAACCTGAATCTGTAATTATACCTAAAGTAAACTCGCATACAGAACAACAAACTGAAATACATCAAGAAACTAGTATAGAAACACTAGAAGAAAAAGCAACAACAGAACAGAATAGCATTTTACTTCAAGAGCCTAATGCCACAAATAGAATTGTCGTAATCACTGATACCACTATTGCAGCAAATACAAAAAATGAAGATATCATTTTTGATCCTATTAGACCACAATATAAAAAGGCATCACGTTTTACAATAGACACTACTAAAGACACCATTCTAGTTGGTAAAGAAGGCACACGCATTCATATTCCTGCGGATGCTTTTAGCAATGTAGCCACTAATCAGCAAATACGCGGCATTGTCTCTTTTGAGCTTGAAGAATATTATGCATTATCAGATATGCTTCTGGCTAATCTCACCACCAGATCTGATAACCAAGTCTTGGAAACAGGAGGTATGATAAACCTTAGCGCTTTTCAAGATGATCAAGAACTCAAATTAAGTAAGCTTATCCAAATAGAAGTTCCTACTAAAAATAAAAAAAATGACATGCAGTTATTCACTGGTCAAGAAACTGAAAATGGAATTAATTGGATCATAGACGATACTTCCTCAGTAAATCAACAATTAGAAGAAATCACTAATGTTCCTTTTGCTGTTATTGAGAAAGTTCCTTCATTTCCTGAATGCCAAGGGATGAGGAATAAAGAGAAAAAAGAATGTGTTACGAATACATTTCAACGTATTATTAATCGAAGATTTAATGCAGACCTATTTAAAGATTTTAGTGTAAATAATACACTACGCGTATTTATTACATTTACTATAGACACAAATGGAGACATTACAAATATTAGTTCAAGACCTACTGCTTCTGGGATTCAAGAAGAAGTAGAAAGAGTCTTAGCATTAGTCCCGAGATTATCCCCTGGACTACAAAGAAATATAGCTGTTAATACATTATATTCTATACCCATTACAATAAAATTTGATGACATAGACACTAACAGCATAATAGGCAATAGCAATCAAGATTCTACACGTACTAGTAACAATAGTGTCCTAAGGTCAATTGTATATGATACAGTATTCTATTACAAGCGAACACCTATAGAAGATATCAAAGAAATACTTCATAACAACAATGCTAATGTAGACGCTGCATTTATAGATAGATACCAGAAGTATAAAAAGAAGCGACTCATACAAGAACGTAAAATTAATGGAGAATCCTATGTTTTTATTCGCAAAGTAGTTCTAGAAGACCCTAATTCTGGCTTTAAGATCTTTCCAACTGATTCTATTACAAGAGGTGGCAATGTGATTCGGAAACGATGGGATAAAACTCAAATTCCAGATAGACAATTTACACGATTAGTTCCTAGGCAAACTGGTAATGACAATTATTTGTTTCGTACTTCTGGATTGGGTTGGATAAATTGCGACCGTTTTATAGGAGTCAATATTCCGAAAATTAAATATAAAATTAGAATCAAGAATAGTGATGGAGCAAATGTCAAAATGGTATTTAAAAATAGACGTTCCATTTTACCAGGAATACGTGACAAAAATAGTTTTGATTTTGGGAATATCCCAAAAGACAAAGATGTAACTCTTGTTGCTATAAGAATTGTAGGCAATCAATATCAGTTAGCTATAAAAGCTATCAACATAGAGGATACAGAAGAACTAAGCTTAGTTTTTAAAGTATATACTATTAAGGATTTACAAAAAGAACTTGAAAAATTGGATGACTTATTTTAACATAAGTATTTATAATCAAATTGTACTTCATTCAAAAAGAGGAAAATAAAAAAAATATTATGAAACATATTTTTTTGATTACGGTATTACTTTTTTCTTATAGTGGTAGATGTCAAGAATCTGACTTAAAAGAACGTAATACTATTTCATCTAAAATTATAGGAAAAGTTTTCATAGATAAAGAATTTATAGAAGTTGAAGGTTTACGGCATTTCAAAAAAATTACTGACACCTCTTTCTCAAAAAAGAAAACTTTTAAAGAATATGGTGTAAAGCATGTAAGAAAAGAGCAAACCCATATCCTGCTCCTACTCGATAGATTGAGAAATAATTATGGGAAACGGACAGGACGAAGTAAATTATTGAATTATCTAGAATTAAATCTTTTAGAATCTGAAGGTATCGTATTAGGGTATTGCGGTGAAAATGACAATTGGGAAATGGATAGAATTTATGCAGTTGTTTTTGATATCCACAAGGCTAAAAAGACTAAAGATTTTCTATCTACAATAATAACTATTTGGAAAATTGATAAAGAAAATGGTTTTCAAAAGATTAACTTAAATACAAACTTTAATTGTTTATCTGATACCGATTACCTGATAGAGTTAGCAAAGCTATAGAGTCATTAATCTACTTTATGCATAAGTTTCCGAATATTTTTTTGAGAAATAAAGTTTAACCCAGATTATACATTAGAACTTTGTGATGAACCTTGAAAGTGCCATAAAATATGACATTTTATGAG